>NZ_JBEXQG010000022.1:0-127914 GCF_040612485.1 Streptomyces sp. NPDC006385 | reverse complement strand
CGGCAGCCGTACGCACCTGGCGGCGGTGCTGGGCCGCGACGGGCGGCTGGCCGGGCTGGTGACCATGGAGGACGTGCTGCGGGAGCTGTTCGGGCCGGCACGGTCCACCGCACTGGCGCGCCCGTCGTGTTCACGGCGCACACCAGGTCACCGCGCCATGGTCCGCCGTGGGCGCTCCGGGCCGAACGGCGGAAGGCGAGCACGCCTTCGGGGGCCTCCAGCCACTCGACGCGGTCGCCGGCGCCGAGCGCGGGATGCCCCCGGCGCAGGGCCAGGGCGCTGCGGTAGAGCTCCAGCGTCGAGTGCGGATCACCTGACTGCGCCTCGACCGACAGCTGCGCCCAACTCGGCGGCTGCGGCAGCCAGCTCGGACCGCCCGCGACGGGACCGAAGCCGTACGGCGCCTCGGTCCCCGACCAGGGGATCGGTACCCGGCAGCCGTCCCGCAGGCCGTCCTGTCCGTTGTCCCGGAAGAACGACGGGTCCTGCCGTACCTCGTCGGGCAGTCCGGTCACCTCCGGCAGGCCGAGTTCCTCGCCCTGGTAGAGGTAGACGGAACCCGGCAGCGCCAGCATCAGCAGCGCCGCCGCGCGCGCCCGGCGCAGCCCCTGCTCGGGGTCGTCCGGGGCCAGCCGGGTGGCGTGCCGTACGACGTCGTGGTTGGACAGCACCCAGGTGCTGGGCGCGCCCGGCGGGCGCATCGCGTCGAGGCAGTCGTCGACGGCCCGGCGCAGCACTCGGGCGTCCCAACGGGCGCCCAGGTAATGGAAGTTGAAGGCCTGATGCAGTTCGTCCGGGCGCAGGTACTGTGCGGTGCGCTCGACGGTCGGCGTCCAGGCCTCGGCGACACCGATGCGCTCGCCGGGGTATTCGTCGAGGATCGTCCGCCACGAGCGGTAGATCTCGTGGACGCCGTCCTGGTCGAAGAAGGGCAGCGGCTCGGTGCCGAGCAGGCGCAGCTGTCCGGTACGGCCCATGTCGGGCAGTCCGGCGGCCTTGACCAGTCCGTGGGCCACGTCGATGCGGAAGCCGTCGACGCCCATGTCGAGCCAGAAGCGCAGGACGGACCGGAACTCGTCCCGCACGGCCGCGTGCTCCCAGTTGAAGTCGGGCTGCTCGGGCGCGAAGAGGTGCAGGTACCACTCTCCGGGCGTGCCGTCGGGGTTCTCGGTCCGGGTCCAGGCGGGGCCGCCGAAGAGGGACTCCCAGTCGTTGGGGGGCGTCCGTCCGTCGGGTCCGCGTCCCGGCCGGAAGTGGAAGCGGTCCCGCAGCGGGGACCCGGGGCCCTCGCGCAGCGCGCGGCGGAACCAGTCGTGCTGGTCCGAGCAGTGGTTGGGGACCACATCGATGATCACCCGCAGGCCCAGCGCGTGCGCGTCCCGGATGACCTGGTCGGCGTCGAGCAGCGTGCCGAACACGGGGTCCACGGCCCGGTAGTCGGCCACGTCGTAGCCGCCGTCGGCCTGCGGGGAGACGTAGAACGGGCTGATCCAGACGGCGTCGACGCCGAGTTCCCTCAGATACGGCAGCCGGGAGCGGATGCCCTGGAGGTCGCCCACGCCGTCGCCGTCGCTGTCGGCGAAACTGCGCGGGTAGACCTGGTAGATCACGGCATCCCGCCACCAGCCGGGGCGTTCGCCGGGGGTGGGGGGTGTGGGGGCGGTGCGGGTTTCAGCGAGGTGCTGAGTCATGTCTTCCCTGCCTGCGATGGGTGGGGGTCAGGACTTGGTGGCGCCTGCGGTCAGACCGGAGACGAGGTGGCGCTGGACGATCCCGAAGACGATCGCGGCGGGGACCGCGATGATCACGGCGGCCGCCGTCAGCGAACCCCAGTCGCTCGTGTACTGGTTGACGAACGTCTGGAGCCCTCCGGCGAGCGTGAGGTTCTCCTCGCCGGTCATGAAGGCCGAGGCGTAGGCCACTTCGGCCCAGCCGGTGATGAAGGTGTAGAAGGCGGTGACGGCGAGTCCCGGCTTGGCCAGCGGCAGCACCAGCCGCCAGAACGTGCCGAACGGGGTGAGGCCGTCGACGCGGCCGGCTTCATCGATCTCGACCGGGATCCCGTCGAAGTAGCCCTTCATCATCCAGGCGCAGAACGGCACCGCGACCGTGAGATAGGTGACGACCAGGCCGGCCGGCTGGTTCAGCAGCCCGAGGTCGGCGAGCAGGTTGTACAGCGGCACGATGAGCACCGCGACCGGGAACATCTGGGTGAGCAGGAGCATCCACATCAGGGGCCGCATGCCGGGGAAGCGGAAACGGCTCACGGCGTAGCCGGTCGTGGCGGAGACGAAGACGCCGATGACCGTGGTCAGGCCGACGACGACCAGCGAGTTCTGCAGCCATGACAGGAAGGCGGTGTCGGCCACGACATGGCGGTAGTTGCCGAAGGTGAAGTCCTCGACGAGTGAGGTGTCGAACGCGTCCGTCTTGGGCTTGAAGGACGTGATCAGCAGCCACAGCGGTGGGAAGACCGCGACGACGGAGGCGATCAGCAGGGTCAGATGCAGTCCGAGCGAGGCCAGCGGGCCGCGGTCGCCGCGCCTGCGGGCGGACACCCGGGGCCCGTCACCGGCCCCGGTGCCGGTGGCTTCGTTGGTGGTCGTGGTCGTGTCGGTCACCAGATGTCTCCCTGCTTGCGCAGCGAGCGGCGGTAGGCCGTCGCGAAGAGGGCGAGAAGGAGCAGGATCAGCACGCCCCAGGCGGCGGACGCGGCGTAGTCGCGGGGACTGATGACGAAGGACAGGCGATAGGCGTACGTCACCAGGATCTCGGTGGCGTCTCCCGGACCGCCGCGGGTCAGCAGGAAGATGACCGGGAACATGTTGAACGTCCAGATCGCGCTGAGCAGGACGACCGTGCTCGAAACGGACCGCAGCCCCGGCAGGGTGATATGGCGGAAGCGCTGCCAGGCGGTCGCCCCGTCCATCTCGGCCGCCTCGTACAGGTCGCCGGGGATGGACTGCAGGCCCCCGAGAAGGGCGATGAGCATGAACGGCACGCCCAGCCAGACGTTCACGGCGATGACGGAGACCTTGGCCCAGGTCGGGTCGTTCAACCAGGAGATCCGGTCGAAGCCGCCGCCGGCCAGCAGTTGGTTGAACAGTCCGCTGCGTTCGTTGAACAGCAGTCGCCAGGTGAACACGGAGACGAACGCCGGTACGGCCCAGGGCAGGATGAGCGCGGTGCGGTACAGCGAGCGGCCCCTGAACCTGCGGTTGAGCATGACGGCGAGGACCAGGCCCAGCGCGAAGGACAGCGCCACGCAGCTGACGGTCCACAGAACCGTCCAGCCGAGGCGGTCCCAGAAGACGCCGTCGTCGAGGATCGCCTCGTAGTTGGCGAGGCCGACGTAGTCGTAGGTGGCGGGGATGTGGTTGACGCCGATGGTGCGCTCGACGTTGGCCTCGTCGGCGTCCGTGAGGGACAGCCAGGCGCCGCGTACCAGGGGGTATCCGATGATCACGCCGATCACGGCCACCACGGGGGCGACCATGCTCCAGGCGTACCAGTGGGTGGTCAGGGCCCGGCGCAGCGGACCCGGAATCCTGCGGTCGGCGCGGGGGTGGCCGCGGCCGTGGGGGCCTGGTGTGCCGGTGGCCTTCGCCACCGTCCGGCCGGTCTCGACAGCCATGGGTCGGTCAGCCTCCCGTGGCCTACTTGTAGTCCTTGAGCATCTTGCGGTAGGCGTCGCCGGTGGCAGCGGCCGCCTCGGCCGGGCTGGTCTTCCCGGACAGCACGTTGGCCATCTGCAGGCGGATCGGCTCGAAGAGCGCGTTGCCCTGGGCGATCCACGGTCGTTCGACGGCCTTGTCGACGGCGGGCTTGAAGAACTTCACCATCTCGTTGTCCGCCACGGCCGGGATCTTGTAGACCGACGCGCGGGTGGGCAGCAGGCTCAGCTTCTCGGTGGTCTGCTGCTGCACCTTGGCCGAGCTCATGTACTTCACGAAGGCGTAGGACGCGTCGAGGTTCTGCGAGCCGGCGTACACGGACAGGTTCCATCCGCCCTGCGGCGAACCCTGTCCGGCGCTGCCGGCCGGGATGGGGGCGACCCCGAGGTCGGCGGCGTCCTTGAACTCGGCTCCTGCCTTGACATCCTCGATGGCCCACGGGCCGTTGAGCATCATGGCGACCTTGCCCGACTTGAACGCGTTCTGCATGTTGTTCCAGCCGTCGGACGCGTCGGTGATGGCGGCCTTGCTGTCCACCAGGTCCTTGAGCACCTGGTACGCCTTCACCCCGGCCGCGTCGTCGACGGTGACGGTCTTGTTCTCGGCGTCGACCAGGTTGCCGCCCTCGCCGTAGAGGTAGGGCAGGAACCAGTACGGGTCGTCGCCGCGCAGGTAGAGGCCGGTCGCGCCGGTCTTCTCGGATATCCGCGCGGCCGCCGCCTTCAGTTCGGAGACGGAGCCGGGGGCCTCGACGCCGGCCTCGCGTAAGAGCTTCTTGTTGTAGAAGAGGGCCAGAGTGTCGATCACCTGGGGGACCGCGTAGGTCTTCCCCTCGTACTCGGTGCTGGCCGCGGCCTGCGGGAGGTAGTCCGCCTCCTGGTCGAGGGCGGCGGTGCCGTCGAGCGGCGCCAGGTAACCGATGCTGGCGAAGTCCGCGACCCAGGCGACCTCCGTGCGCATCACGTCCGGGGCGCCGGAGTTGCCGCCCGCCGCGTTCTTGAACTTGGCGTTCGCCTCGCCGAAGGGGACGTTGACGTAGGTGACGTCGACCTTCGGGTGTTCCTTCTCGAAGCTTTCCGCGAGGGCCTGGTAGGTCGCCTTCTCCGCCTCGTTGGAGGTGTCCCAGAAGGTGACGGTTCCCGAAAGCTCCCCGGTGGTGCCGTTGGTGCCGCTCTGACCGCCGTCGCCCCCGCCGCATGCCGTCGTCGTCATGGCCAGGGTCGTGAACAGCGCGGTGGCAGCGATGCCACGCCGCATGTGAACTCCTTGGGGTGGTCCCGGAATCGGGCGGAGGCATGGACGCCTCACGCGGCCGCTTCTGCGCGGCGCCGGGGTTGTCAGGAACGTAACAGGATTGAAAAGCGCATCGAAAGACCTTGCTGCATTTTGCTGCAAGGAATTTCGGTCATTGTGAGCGTAGTGGGCGAGGTGACGGCCGAGCGGTACAGTGCGATGCCATGACCGCGCGGCTTGCCGACATCGCAACCCAGGCGGGTGTCAGCAAGGCCACCGTCAGCCGAGTGCTCAACGGCGTGGACGGCGTGGCCTCGGGCACCCGCGACTCCGTGCTCGCGGCACTCGACGCACTGGGCTACGAACACCCGCTGAGGCAACGCCGGACAGCGCTCGTCGGCCTGGTCACCCCGGAGCTGGACAACCCCATCTTTCCCGCGATGGCCCAGGTGATGGGGCAGGCACTGACCCGCCAGGGGTACACGCCCGTACTGGCGACCCAGACGCCGGGCGGGTCGACCGAGGACGAACTCACGGAGATGCTCGTCAGCCGAGGGGTGTCCGGCATCATCTTCGTCTCGGGGCTGCACGCCGACACCAGTGCCGACACCGGGCGGTACGACCGGCTGCACGAACAGCACGTGCCCTTCGTCCTGGTCAACGGATTCTCGCCCGGGATCGAGGCACCCTTCGTCTCCCCGGACGACCGGGCGGCCATGCGGCTGGCCGTGGCGCATCTGGCGGAGCTGGGGCACCGGCGCATCGGCCTCGCGGTGGGGCCCAGGCGCTTCGTGCCGGTGCAGCGCAAGATCGAGGGGTTCCTGGCCGGTGTGCGTGAGCAACTGGGGCTGTCCGCAGGGGAGTCGGAGGGTCTGGTCGAGCACTCCCTCTTCTCCCTGGAAGGTGGTCAGGCCGCGGCGGCCGCCCTGATCGGCAGGGGGTGCACGGCCGTCGTGTGCGCCAGCGACATGATGGCTCTCGGCGCGGTGCGGGCCGCACGGCAACAGGGTCTGCGGGTGCCCGGCGACCTCTCGGTCATCGGCTTCGACGACTCCCCCCTCATCGCCTTCACCGACCCTCCCCTCACCACCATCAGACAGCCCGTCAAGTCGATGGGCCAGGTCGCCGTGGACGCGCTCCTGGAGGAGATGGCCGGTACGCCCCCGCCGCGCACCGAGTTCGTCTTCATGCCGGAACTGGTGGTACGGGGCTCCACCGCCGCCGCCCCGCGGGCCGGGCAGCACCTCCGTGGACCGGCGAGTGCCTGACCGACGCGCGCTCACAGCGCCGCGAACAACGGGCGCCACCAGTCCGCGTGCCGCTTGTACCACTCCGCGGTGTCGGCCAGGGCCGTCGTGAAGTCGACCAGCGGCCGGTACCCGAGCTCGGCGGCGATCTTGCTGTGGTCGACCGCGTACCGCCGGTCGTGGCCCTTGCGGTCCTGCACGTGCACGATCCGGTCGGGGCCCGCGCCGCACAGTTCCAGCAGCCGGTGCGTGAGCTCCAGGTTGGGCAGCGAGGTGCCGCCGCCGATGTTGTAGATCTCTCCCGGCCGCCCCGCCAGCCGGACGAGTTCGACGGCCCGGACGTGGTCCTCGACGTGCAGCCAGTCGCGCACGTGCCGTCCGTCGCCGTAGAGGGGGACGCCGGCCCCGGACAGCAGACTGGCCAGGAAGCGTGGGATGAGCTTCTCGGGGTGCTGGTGGGGGCCGAAGTTGTTCGAGCAGCGGGTCACCCGCACGTCCAGGCCGTGCGTGTGGTGGTGGGCCAGCGCGATCAGGTCCGAGGCCGCCTTCGACGCCGCGTACGGCGAGTTCGGGCGCAACTGGTCGCTTTCCTTCGCTGCCCCTTCCGGCAGGGACCCGTACACCTCGTCGGTGGAGACGTGCACGAAGGTGCGCACCCCGTGGCGGAGCGCGGCGTCGAGGAGGACCTGGGTGCCCAGCACGTTGGTACGGGTGAAGGACGCGCCGTCGGCTATCGAGCGGTCGACGTGCGACTCGGCCGCGAAGTGCACGATCTGGTCGTGCCGTGCGGCCAGTTCGTCCACCAGCGATACGTCGCACACATCGCCCTGGACGAAGGAGAAGCCCGGGTGATCGCGCACCGCGCGGAGCCGGGCGAGGCTGCCGGCGTAGGTGAGTTTGTCGAGGACGGTCACCGCCGTGCCCTCCGGCGCCGTGGGGGAGAGGAGATGACGGACGTGGGCCGAGCCGATGAAACCCGCTCCGCCGGTGACGAGGATCGTTGAGTTCATGAAGGGAGATACACCTTGCTGTGGTCGCCGATCACCAGCCGATGGGCCTGCGGGAGACGGGGAGCGGGACGCACGACGGCGCCCCGGCCGATGAGGGAGCCCTCGATGCGTGACGCCCCCTCCACCTGGGCGCCGGGCAGCAGGACCGAGTACTCGATGGCGCTGTCCTCGACCCGGCAGTCCTCCCCGATGGACGTGTACGGGCCGACGCTGGAGTTGCTGACGACGGCACCCGCGCCGATGACCACCGGCCCCACCACCCGTGATGCGCGCACGACCGCGCCCTCGGCCACGCGCACCCGGCCGACCAGGGTGCTGCGGGGGTCCACCTTGCCCTCGACGCCGCCCTCGAGACCGTCCAGGACATGACGGTTGACCTCCAGCAGGTCCTCGACGCTGCCGGTGTCGCGCCAGAGTCGGGTGGTGGTGTCGGCGCGCACGCGCAGCCCGTGGTCGATCATCCACTGCACGGCGTGGGTGATCTCCAGTTCGCCGCGTGCGGAGGGGGCGATGGCCCGTACCGCCTCGTGCACGGCGGGGCTGAAGGCGTACACGCCGATGAGCGCGAGGATGCTGCGGGGGCTGTCGGGCTTCTCCTCCAGGCGCAGCACGTTCCCTTCGGGGTCGACCTCCGCGACCCCGAAGGCGGACGGGTCGGCGACCGGCGTGAGCAGCAGCCGGGCCGCCGCGGGAGCCGCCGCCGCGCGTCGGGTGAAGTCGGTGACGCCCTGCTGCAGGTAGTTGTCCCCGAGGTACAGCAGGAAGTCCTCGTCGCCCAGGAAGTCCCGGGCGATGAGCACCGCGTGGGCCAGGCCGAGCGGGCGGGGCTGGTACAGGTAGGTGATGCGTAACCCGAACTCGGCGCCGTCACCGGTCAGTTCGCGGATGTCTCGGGCGTGCGCGCCGACCACGATGCCGACCTCGTGGATACCGGCCGCGGCCAGCGACTCCAGGGCGTAGAACAGCACGGGTTTGTTGGCGATGGGGAGCAGCTGCTTGGCGCCGGTGTGGGTGAACGGCCTGAGCCGGCTGCCGGTGCCGCCCGCCAGGACCAGTGCTTTCACCTCGGCCTCCGGCGGGGCGGGCCGATCTGGGGGCGTGTTCTCACAGGTCCCTCCTCGGAGCATGAGGCGTGGGTGTCGCCGTAAGCGCCTCGACTCAATCAGAGATCGGCAAGAGCCCGCAAGCTCTTTCTGAAACATCCAGCAAAAGCTTGCGAACCTCTCGGGTCCGGTGTTTGACTCGGCGCCGAGCCGCCAACGGGGGTGTGCCACACCGGAGTTCGCCGACAGGGGAACGCAGTCGGCCCGACGAGCGGGGGGCAGCAGTGACAGGTATCCGGCAGACACAGCAACCGGCGCGGCAGACACACCAGCTCGCGCGGCAGACTCGGCAACTGGCCCGGGAGGCCCGGCATCTGGCGCCGGGCGCCTCCGAGGAGGCCGTCCACGGACGCCGGGTCTTCGCCGAGGGGCGCGGCGCCGTCCTGACCGACCTCGACGGCAACCAGTACCTCGACTTCGCGGCCGGCACGCTCACCCAGTCGCTCGGCCACGGTCACCCGGAGGTCGTAGAGGCACTCACCGCGCAGGCCCACCGCCTGTGGAACGTCCACGACAGCGCCACACCCGAGCGCGCCGAACTCCTCGAACTGCTGGCCAGGTCGCTGCCCGAACGCCTGGACACCTTCGCGTTCTTCTCCACCGGCGCGGAGGTCGTCGAGGCCGCCCTGCGCGTCGTGCAGGCGACCGCGCCACCGGGCCGCAACCGCATCGGCGCACTGCGGCACGGCTTCCACGGCAAGACCATGGGCGCCCGGATGCTCGTGCACTGGGACATCGGCCATCAGGCGTTCAGCGGCAACAGCGTGCTCGGCTACAGCCCGTACTGCTACCGCTGCCCGCTGGGCCTGGAGTACCCGTCGTGCGACGTACGGTGCGCCACGCTCGTGTGCCGGCACATCGCCGAAAAGCCGAACGTCTCCGCGCTGGTCTTCGAGCCCGTCCTCGGCGCCGCCGGGGTGATCGTGCCGCCCCCGGGCTACTGGGAGCGCATCACGCAGGCCTGCCGCGAGGGCGGCGTCCTGCTCGTCGCGGACGAGGTCCTCACCGGCGGCGGCCGTACAGGTGCCTTCCTCGCGAGTGAACTCTTCGGCGTCGAGCCGGACTTGGCGATGCTGTCCAAGGGCACCGCGAGCGGGTTCCCCTTCGCCGTCCTCGCCGGCCGCGGCGAACTGCTGCGCAGGCCGGAGGCCGCCACCACGGGCGCCTACGCCTCGACGTACGCGAGCAATCCGCTGGGGATCGCCGCCGCCCGTGCCACCCTCGAAGTCATCGAACGCGACCAGCTGATCGAACGCGTCCGCGTCCTCGGCGAGGTGATGGAGAACCGGCTCGCCGCCCTGGAGGCCCGCTTCCCGCAGCTGGGCCAGGTCCGCGGTCTCGGGCTGCTGTGGGGGCTGGAGTTCGTCACCGACCCCACCGACCGTACGCCCGCGCCCGACATCGCCCGCGCCGTCTACACGACCGCCCTCGACCTGGGCCTGCGCACCTCCCTCGGCGGCCACATCCTGCGCCTGGCACCGCCGTTCACGCTCGACGAGGCCCTGCTCGACGAGGGCTTACGCCTGCTGGGACAGGCCATCGAGACGGCCGTCGAGAAGGTGATCGCGTGATCGTGGCGGAGCGCCTCGTCAAGGAGTTCCGGCTGGCCGAACGCGAACCCGGCCTGCTCGGCAGCCTCCGCACCCTCTTCACCCGCCAGTACCGCGTCGTACGCGCCGTCGACGACATCTCCTTCGAGATACCGACCGGTACCAAGACCGCCTACATCGGCGCCAACGGAGCCGGCAAGTCCACCACCATCAAGATGCTGACCGGCATCATGACCCCCACCTCCGGCCGCTGTCTGGTCGCCGGGCTGGAGCCCTACCGGCACCGGCAGCGCAACGCCCGCGCCATCGGCGTCGTCTTCGGCCAGCGCAGCCAACTGTGGTGGGACCTGTCGGTACCCGACTCCTTCCGCATCCTGCGCCGCGTCTACGACATCCCCGAACCGGTCTTCCGGCGCAACCTCACGCTGTTCCGGGAACTCCTCGACATCGACGCCCTGGGCACCACGCCCGTACGGCAGTTGAGCCTCGGCCAGCGCATGCGCGCCGAGATCGCGGCGAGCCTGCTGCACGACCCCGCCGTCCTGTTCTGGGACGAGCCGACGATCGGCCTCGACATGGTGCTCAAGGACGCGGTGCGCGAGCTGGTCAACCGCGCGCACCGGGAGCTGGGCACCACCGTCGTGCTGACCAGCCATGACATCGCCGACATCGCCGCGATCTGCGACGACGCCCTGGTCGTCGACCACGGCCGGGTCGTCCACCAGGGGTCCCTGACGGACCTGCTGCGCACGGCCGACCACCGCTCCGTCGTCTTCGACCACCGCGACGCCACCGCGCCCGGGACGGCCCGACAGCGCATCGAGGCCGGCCTCCCCGGAGTGCGCGCCACACCGGACGACCGCGGCCGCATCCGCGTCGACTACCCGACCGGCCGCTACACCTCCCGCGAGGTCCTCGCCTTCCTCCTCGACCGCTTCGACCTCGCCGACTGGTACGCCCCCGAACCCGGCCTGGAGGACGTGCTGCGCGAGATCTACGGCAGCGCCCGGACGCCCGGACCCGCCCACGAGGGCGCGGCATGATCAACCGCGCGCGCCGCTACCTGCCGTTCGCCACCAGCGGCCTGCAGTCCCTGCTCCAGTACCGCTCCATGTTCGCGATGACGGCGGTCACCGCGGCCGCCGGCGCGGCGGTCACCGTCTTCCTGTGGCGCGCCGTGTACGAGGGCACCCCCGGCCGCGGCCCCGGCGGCTTCACCGTGGAGGACATCACCACCTACCTCCTGGTGGCCCAGATCCTCCAGGTGCTGCACACCAACCGGGTGGACGACGAGGTCGCCGCCGAGGTGTACCGGGGCGACGTCGCGGTCATGCTCGTGCGCCCCGTGAGCTACCCGGTGATGCGGTTCTTCGCCTGCCTGCCCGTGGTCGGGGCCAACGCCGTGCTGGTCGGCCTGCCGGTGCTCGGCCTGTTCGCCGCGATCGTCCCGCTCACCGCGCCCCGGCCGACGGACCTGCTGCTGTTCGCCGTCTCCACCGCGCTGTCGGTGCTGCTGGCGTTCTGCGTGAACCTGCTGACCGGCATGACCGGATTCCTCACCACCAACACCTGGGGGGTGCGGATGGTCAAGCAGAGCGTCGTCGCGTTCTTCGCCGGACAGCTCGTCCCCCTCGCGCTGATGCCGGACCCGCTGGCGACACTCGCGCGGGTGCTGCCCTTCCGCGGCATGGTCGACGGCCCGCTCACCCTGCTGCTGGGCCGCTACGACGGCCTCGCCGACGCCGCGGGGCTGCTGGCGCAGCAGGTGGCCTGGGCCGCCGGGCTCTCGCTGCTGTGCGCCGCGCTGTGGCGCGCCGCCCTGGGACGGCTGGAGGTGCTCGGCGGATGACCCGCACCGTGGCGCGGTACCTGCGGCTCTCCCTCTTCCTCGGCGGGGTCGGCCTGCACCGGCTGGCGGCCTACCGCACCGACTTCTTCCTGGGCGCGGGCGCGTTCCTGGTACGGGTCGGCATCCAGACGGCGGTCGTCGGCCTCGTCTTCCGGCAGGTCCCCGCCGTGGGCGGCTGGACGTACCACGAGGTGCTGTTCCTGCTGGGGTTCTCCCTGCTGCCCCGCGGCCTGGACCACCTCTTCACCGACCAGCTGTGGGAGCTGGGCCGCAAGCTCATCCAGCGCGGCGAGTTCTACCGCTACCTCGTCCGCCCGGTCGACCCCCTGTTCTCCCTGCTGTCGGAGCGCTTCTTCCACCCCGACGGACTCGGCGAACTCGTCGTCGGCGCCGTACTGGTGGGCTACGCGGGAGCCGAGCTGGACCTCTCCCTCACCGCGCTCCAGTGGGCCCTGGCGCCCGCGCTGGTGCTGTGCGGCGCCCTGCTGCACACCTCGGTGAAGCTGTTCTTCGCCTCGTTGTCCTTCTGGACCGTGACCAGCCTGCCGGCGATGTACGCGGCCAACCAGGTGTCGGAGTTCTCCGCCTACCCGCTGGACATCTACCACCCCTCGCTGAGGGCCCTGCTCACCTGGGTCCTGCCCTTCGCCTTCACCGCCTACGTGCCGAGCGTCTACCTGCTCACCGGGACCACCGGCCTGCTCGGCTGGCTGCCCGTGGTGACCGCCGGATCCCTGGCGCTCGCCCTGGCCGTCTGGCGCCGCGGCGTCAACCGATACGAGATGACCGGGAGTTGAGCCGGGCATGATACGGAACGACGATCTGGGCGCCCTGCTGCGCACGGCCCCGTGGCTGCCGGAGGACGCCAGGCGCGCCGAGCGCTTCGAGCGGGTCGACCACGCCGAACTCGGCGCCGCCGCCCACCTGCTGGTCGTGGCCGCGGTCGGCGGCCCCGCGTCCGGACAGCGCTGGTTCGTGCCGGTCGGGCCGCTCCCGGACGGCACCGGCGTCGAAGAGGCGCACGGCGGCGAGGCGTTCGACGCCGCCGCGCTGGACGCGGTCTGCGCCGGGGACCGGCTGCGCACCGACCGCGGCGGCCTCGTGCTGTTCCGCGGCGCGGGACTCACCCCGCGCGAGGTGCGCCCGCTGCCCTTCGAGCGCGGCTGGTCCTCCAACGCCCTGTCGCTCGTGGAGAACGACGGCGCGGCCTACGTCCACAAGACCTACCGGCGCCTGGACGAGCCCGTCCGCGAACCGGAACTGCTGCGGCTGCTGAACGGCACCGGCCGCACCCCCGACTGGGCCGGCGACTACACCTACGTCGACCCCGCCACCGGCACCCACCACCCGCTGGGCGTGTTCTACCGGTACGCGCCCGGCGACGGCATCGACCTGCCGCTCAGGCAGAGCATGCGGTCGCTGTGGCCGAAGGTCACCGGCGCCCCGGCCGCCCTCGACGACACCGTACGGGCACACCTGCGCCCACTGGAACGCAATCTGCGGGAGGCCGGACGGTTCCTCGCCGGGTTCCACCAGGACCTGGCCGCCGGCCTCGGCGGACGTCCCGCACCGCCGTATCCGGTACGGGAGATGCTCGCCCGCGCCACCGCCCGTACGGCCGGTCTCGCCTCCGCGGACGTCGGCCTGCCTGCGGCTGCCCGCGACGCTGCCTTCACGGCCCTGGCGGAGGAGACCGACGCACTGCGGTCCGCCTTCGACGCCGCCCCGGCGGGTTTCGCCTCCGGCCCCTGCCACGGCGACCTGCACCTGTCGCACCTGCTGTGCCGGCCCCGGGACGACGGGAGCTGGTCGATGAACGTGATCGACCTGTCCACCCCCGCCCTCGGCCCCGGGGACCCGGGATGGGCCGCGCAGTCACCGGTGCAGGACCTCGTCGCCGTCCAGCGCGCACTGGAGTACTTCACCGCCGACGAGGCGGCCTTCGAGAGCGCGCGACGCCTGGGCATCGACTCCTTCGACACGATGCGGGGCGCGCTCGACGGCGCCGACGACTGGCCGCCCGGGCGCCGCGCCGTGCTGCGGCAGGTCTTCCACGCCGCCGACGTCTGGCGGGCGCGGGTGACGCGGCTGCTCCTCGGCACCACGGCGACCGACCCCCTGCGCCGCCTGCTGTACCTCGGCCGACTGCTGCACGAACTCGCCTACAACATCGACCACGCCCGTCCCTACCACGCCGCGATCGACCTGCGCCACGCCCTCGCGCTCGGCGCCCGAACCCCGGCCTCGACCCTTCCAGCTAGGACGTGAACGTGACCGAGCCCCGCATGCACATCATCGAGACCTACTTCGAATGCTGCGGCTTCGACCACACCTTCCTCCAGGGCGGAACCTCGGTGTACCTGTGGAACCTGTCCCGGGAGTTCGCCGCCCGCGGCCACCGGGTCTCCCTCGTCACCCCCGCGCACGGCAGGCTCGACGACCTGCGCCGCAGATACCGGGTGGAGGACCTCGACTACGCCGACGCGTACGAACTGCCGCTGGTCCTCGACCCGGACGTATGGCACGGATTCCCCGCCGAGGAGCACCTGGCCCTGCGCACCACCGCGCACCGCATCCGTCTCGACGGCGTGGACCTGTACTTCCTCTCCAACGACCACCTCGACCGGCTCCCGGACACCTTCTACCCGCCGTACTCCACCAAGGGCCGGGACCTGGTCTTCTTCAAGCCGCTGGTCTTCCAGGTGGACAGCGTGCGTTTCCTGCGCCACTGGTTCGGCGAGGAGAAGGCGCTGGTCCACGCCCACGAGCCCTACTACCACTACCTGCTGCCGGCCGCGCTGCGCGACGATCGGCTGAAACTCGTCGTCAGCACGGTGCAGAGCAACATGCCGATCGCGAAGAAGGTCTACGCGCCCGAGGTCCGCGCACTCCTCGCCCTCCTGGGCGCCGAACACCACCTTCCGCCCGAGGAGCCCGAGGCCGGTCCTCCGGAACTCGAAGCGGTCCGCCAGTACCAGCAACTGACCCATCTGCACTACGAGTACCCGCCCGACCACGTCGCCCCCTACCAGCTGGTCCTGGAGAACGCCGACCTGATCGACTTCCTCTCGCCCGGCCAGCTCGACTTCTACGCCTCCTTCCGGGACACCCCCTTCGCAGCCCTCTTCGCGCACCTGCCCCTCGCCCGCACCGTCCGGGAGAACGCGCACAAGATGTTCGTCGGAGGCTGCGCGATCTCCGACCAGTGGCTCGCCTGGGATCCGCAAGAGGTGGACCGGGCAAGGGTGTTGGCGGACCTGGGACTGGACCCCGCGCTGCCGACCTTCTTCCACAACGCGCGCTACGCCCTCAACCACAAGGGCCAACTGGAGCTGATGCGCGCCCTGGACCGGGTGCTCGGCGACGGGCTCGCCGCCAACTTCGTGGTGCGCTGCATCTCCGGCGCCCCGCTCGGCGACCCGTACTTCCGCGAGGTCGCCGAACGCCATCGCGGACGCCTCCACCTGGAGTCGGAGCGGGTGGACGAGCGCCGGGTGTTCGAGTACGCGGCGGCCGCCGACTTCTGCCTCTTCCCGTCCAAGTTCGAGATGGACACCTTCCTCATCGCCCAGGGCGAGGCGATGGTCTGCGGCGCGGTGCCCATCGCCACGGCCCAGGAAGGCATGGCGCACTTCCTGCACGCCCGGCCGGAGCCGGAGGCCACCGGCTTCGCCGTCAACCGCTCCTTCGCCGAGGACGATCCCCTGCTCACCGACGCCCTCGTCGCGCGCATCCGCGAGGCGGTGACCCTGTGGTCCGAGGACCCGGCCCGCCACCGGGAGCTGTCGGCCCGTGCGGCGGCGGTCGCCCGGCAGTTCACCTGGGAGCACTGCGCGGACCTGCACCTGGCCGCGTTCGGCCGTCTGTGGCGGGGCGAACCGGCCGTGCTGCCCGCCGAACGGGCCCTGCGGCACGGCTGGTTCGACCTGCTGAAGGACGAGGAGATCACCGAGGAGGCGGCGTTGCTCCACGGCGACCTGGCGGCGTACGAACGCCGGACACCGCTCGACGACGCGGCAGCCCGACGCTTCTTCCGCACCGCATGGGAGCGGGCCGACTTCGCCACCTGCGAGCAGATCGTGGACCGCTACCCCGGCGCCGTGACGGACGATGAGACGCGGAGCCTGCGCGAGCGGTGCTCGGCCGCCCTCGACGGCACGCTCGTCTACCGCCTGCCGCACGCCGAGCGGGTGGAGACGGTGACCCCCGCCCCGCGCGGCACGGCGACCCGAGCACTGCCCGAAGTCCGCGCGCTGCGGCGCACCGCACCCGGCGAGTTCGAGGGACCGCCACCGGCCCCGGGAGCCAGGCTGCTGCTGACCCTGACCTCCGGCCGGGTCACCTGGGACGAGGTCCGTCATGGCTGAGCGGTCAGGGGTGCGTGCCGTCCTGCTCGCGGGCGGCGAGGGACGACGCATGGGTCCCCTGGGCGCCGGGCGCCTGAAGCCGCTCGTCCCGTACGGCGGTGCCTGCCGGCTGATCGACTTCAGCCTCCTCAACGCGCGCGCCTCGGGACTGGGGGAGGTGCTGCTGCTCTCCCAGTACGAGGAGCGCCGGCTGATGGACGACCTGCACCAGGTGTGGAACCAGCAGGCCGGATTCCGGGTGCACTTCGGGCCGTACGACGACGCCTACCGGGCCGCGGCCGGGGCGCTCCCCGACGAGCTGCCCGAACGCGCCTGGCCCGCCGAGCGGGGCACCGCCGACGCCCTGATCCGCAAGGCCGCCCACGTCTTCGGCGGGGGCCGCGAGCAGGTGCTCGTCCTGCACGCCGACCACGTGTACCGGTACGCCTACGGGCCGCTGATCGCGGAGCACCGGTCCTCCGGGGCCGCCCTGACCGTCGCCTACCAGCGCATCGAACGCCGCTGGGTGCACCTGTTCGGCATGGTCCGCTTCGACGACGCGGGCCGACTCACGGAGTTCGTGGAGAAGCCCGCCGAACCCACCAGCGACCTGGTGTTCGCCGCGTTCTGCGTCTTCGACGCCGACGTGCTCCACCGCTACCTGGAGAAACTGGACGGCACCGACTGGCAGCACGACATCAGCCGGGACGTCATCCCGGCGATGCTCGCGGCCGGCGAGCACATCCGCGGCCACGAGGTGGCCGGCCACTGGGAGGACATCGGAACCGTCGAGCGCTACCACCGGGCCCATCTGATGCTCGCCGCCGCCGGACCCAGCGCCGCACTCCCGGTCGAGCGGATGCCCCGGACCATCCGGCCCGAGGTGGACCGCGGCTGGGTGGCCGACGCCTCCGGCGTGGTCGCGTCGTTGGTCCCGGCGGACCTCGTCAACGAAGGCCGCGTGGAACACAGCGTGCTGTTCCCCGGCGTACGCGTCGGGGCGGGCGCACGGGTCCGGCGCAGCGTGGTGCTGCCCGGCGCCGTGATCCGCCCCGGTCAGGACATCGACTCGGCGGTGGTCCTGGAGAACGGACACGTGCAGCGGGTCGAGGACACCGCCGCCGTCATGGAAGGAACCCGCACATGAGCATGCCCCCCTACGACGTCCTGGTGGTCGGCGGAGCCGGAGTGGACACCGTCGTGCGCGTCGACGCGCTGCGCATCCCGCCCGGCGACTCGCTGCACGTGCCCCCGGTGTACGACTACGTGGCCCACACCGGCAACGGAGTGGCGCTCGGCTGCCACGCCCTGGGCCTGACCACGAAGTTCATCGACTTCCTCGGCGACGACCCGCAGGGCCACGCGGTGCTCGCCGCGTACGCCGAGCGCGGGCTCGACTTCAGCCACGTCGTGTCCCCGCACGGCACACCACGCGGCGTCAACCTGGTCGACGCACAGGGCCGCCGCTTCTCCTTCTACGACTCCCGGCACCCGGCGGACCTCCGCCTGCCCCGCTCCTTCTACCTGCCGCACCTGGAGCGGGCGCGCCACGTCCACCTCTCCATCATCGGTCACAACCGCGACCTGTACGAGGACATCCACCGGCTCGGCCTGACCAGCTCCACCGACCTGCACGACTGGGACGGCGTCAACCCGCACCACCGCACCTACGCCCTCGCCTCCGACTACGTCTTCATGAGCGCCGCGGCCGTCCACGACCGCCTCGACGAGGTCCTGCACGGCATCCTCGACGAGGGCAGGGCCCGGTTCGTCGTCGCCACCGACGGGGCCGACGGCTGCCACCTGCTGGTGCGCGGCGAGTCGAAGGTGCGGCACTTCCCGGCAGCGCGGCCCGAGCGGCCGGTGGTCGACAGCAACGGCGCCGGCGACGCCTTCGTCACCGCCTTCCTCCACGCCCACCTGGAGGGACGGCCGATCGACGAGTGCGTCCTGGCCGGGTCGGTGTCGGGAGCGTTCGCCTGTGCCAGCGCCGGCACCCACACCGAGTTCATCGACCTGCCCGGCCTGCGCGCGGCCTGCGCCCGCGCGAGCACGGCGGAGTGAGGGAGCGCACCACGTGCACATCATCACCTTCTCCTTCGAATGCGGGGGCTCCGACGGCCGGCTGATGCGCGGCGGCCTGTCCCCGCTCGTGTGGAACCTCTCCCGCGAGTACGCCGCACGCGGCCACCGCGTCTCCCTGGTCACGCCCGCGCACGGCCATCTGGGGGCGCTGCGGCAGCGCTACGACGTACGCGAACTCGACTACCGCGACGCGCACACCGTGCCGCTGGTGCCGGACCCCAAGGTGTGGCCGGACCAGCCCGCCGAGATCCCGCTCGCCCTCGACACGCGCGCACATCTGCTGCGGCTGGACGGCGTGGACGTGTACCTGCTGTCCGACTCCCACCTCGACCTGCTGCCGGACCGGCTCTACCCGCCCCCGGCCACCGAGGGCCGGGACCTGGCGTTCTTCAAGCCGCTGGTGTTCCAGGTGGACGGCCTGCGGTTCCTGCGGCGGTACCTGGGCGACGGCCCGGCGGTCGTGCACGGCTTCGAGCCCGCCTACCACTATCTGCTGCCCGCCGTCCTCGCCGACGACGACCGGTACCGGACGGTGAGCACGGTCGCCGCGAACGCCCCCGTCACCCAGAAGGTGTACCGGCCGCAGGTGCAACGGCTCCTGGAACTGTTCGGCGTGCACGGCGCGGACCTCGACGGGCTCGACGGGCCGCCGCCCGCCGAGGACTCCCCGGCGGCGACCATGGCCCGGGCACTGGCCGGTACCCGGATGCATGTCGAGCACGGCCCGGACCACGTCGGCGTGTTCCCGCTGATCGCCGCCGACGCGGATCTGATCGACTTCGTCTCCCCGGGACAGCGCGAGCACTACGTCACCTGGGCGGACACACCGGTCGAGGCCTTGTTCGCCTCGCTTCCCGTGGCACACCGGCTGCGCGAGCGCGCGGACCGGCTGCTGGCCGGCGGATGCGGCATCGCCGACAGCTGGCTGGCCCGTGATCCCGAGGCCGTCGACCGGACCGCGGTCCGCCGTGAGCTGGGGCTGAAGGTGTCCGGGCCGGTCTTCTACCACGCCGCCCGCTACGCGGTGCACCACAAGGGCCAGCTGGAGCTGATGCGAGCCGTCGAGGAGGTGGTGGCCGAGGACCCGGAGGTCGGGTTCGTGATCCGCTGCGCGACCGGGGGCGGCGGTGACGGCCCGGCGGTCGTCGCGAACGCCGCGTTCCAGCGGCTCGCCGACCGGCATCCGGGCCAGGTGCGCCTGGAGTGGCGGCTCGCCGACGAGGAGACGCTGTTCAGGCAGGCCGCGAGCGCCGACTTCTGCCTCTTCCCCTCCAAGTACGAGCTGGACGGCTTCCTCATCGCCCAGGCCGAGGCCATGGCCTGCGGCGCGGTGCCGGTCGCCACGGCTCAGCGGGTGACCTCCCACTTCGGGCACCAGCGGCCCCTCGACGACCCGGACGCGACCGGCTTCTCGGTGCCCGGCTCCTTCCGCGACGACGACCACGACCTCGCCCGTGCCCTCGCGGCGCGAATACGCGAGGCCGTGACGGTCTTCCGCACGGCACCGGCCACCTACGCCCGGCTGTCGGGCAACTCCCGCCGCCTGGGCCGCTCGTTCA
Organism: Streptomyces sp. NPDC006385; assembly: GCF_040612485.1. NCBI lineage: Bacteria > Bacillati > Actinomycetota > Actinomycetes > Kitasatosporales > Streptomycetaceae > Streptomyces > Streptomyces sp. NPDC006385. The sequence goes on along the minus strand of NZ_JBEXQG010000022.1, from coordinate 108,258 downwards.
CCTGGGCACGCAGCGCCGAACTGCGCCTGGCGGCCTACGAGCGACTGCTGCGCGGCGGGCGCCCGCGGCCCCCGGGCGGCGACCTGGGCGGCGAACTGGACGGCGAACTGGTCGGCCAACTGGTCGAGCGGGGCTGGCTGGACGTGCTGCCTCCCGCCGCCCACACCGAACACCGGGACCTGATCATCCGCGCGGCGACGGAACGCGGTGACGCCGACGCCCTCGCCCGCGCTCTCGGACGCGACGTCGGCGACCTGGACGCCGACACCTGGGAGCGGCTGTTCGACGCGGCCCACCACAGGGCGGACTTCGCCCGCTGCGCCGAACTGGCCCGGCGGTCAGGCCGGTTGGACCTGAGCGCCCGGCTGGAGGGGCGGTTCCGTCTCGCCGCCGATCCGGACGGCACCTGGCGGGTGCGCTACGCCCACCCCGAAGCGGCCCGGGTAGAGGTCGTGGTCGACGCACCCGGGACCACGACCGACGAAGTCGCGCCGGTCACCGCGCTGGAGTCCCACGCCGAGATCCTCGCCTCCGACGAACCAGCACCCCCCGCCACCGGCGCCGCCCTACGGCCGCTCACCGCCGACGCCGACGGAGACGGCGTGTTCACGGGAACCCTGGGCGGGCACCCCGTCGCGGGCCACGCCCTGGCCATGGTCACGCTGCGCTCCGGCCGGGTCGTATGGGACGCGGTGCCGGTCCGTACGCCCGCGTTCCGAGTCGTGGCGACCGACCTGGACGGCACGTTGCTGCGCAGCGACATGACGGTGTCCGCGCGCACCCGCCGAGCCCTTGGCCTGGTCGCCGCGTCCGGCGCCCACCACCTGGTGGTCACCGGCCGGCCGGCGGTGGCCTGCAAGCACCTCCTGGAGAACCTCGGCTACCGGGGGCTCGCGGTGTGCGGCCAGGGCGCGCAGCTGTACGACGCGGGCGCCGACCGTCTGTTGTCCTCGCTGGCCCTGGACCGCGACCTCGCCCGCAGCGTCGTCGACCGGGTCGAGGCGGAACTCGGCCGGCTCGAACTGGGCATCGTCACCTCACCGCCGGAGAGCCGGTTCAAGGTCACCCCGGGCTTCGGGGAGCGGGTCCGGCACGGCTGGGACCTGACCACCGACCGGGACCTGCTGTGGACCTCGCCCATCGACAAGCTGATCCTGCACCACCCGGACGTCGACGAGGACCGGCTGGCGGCCGTCACCCGCGAGCTGACGGGCGGTGAGGTGACCGTGGTGCACTCCGTCAAGGGCATGGTGGAAGTCCTGCCCCCGGGCACCGACAAGGGCACCGGCGTCGCGCACGCCGCCGAACTGCTGGGATTCACCGGCGCCGACACCGTGGCCTTCGGCGACATGCCCAACGACATCCCGCTGCTGGCCTGGGCCGCGCACGGCGTGGCCGTGGCCAACGCCCATCACGAACTGCGGGCGATGGCCGACGAAGTGGCCCCCGGCAACGACGAGGACGGGGTGGCCTCCGTCCTCGAACGCCTCTTCACCCCGGTGGAGGAAGGCCCATGAACCCGCGCACCTCCGCACCCGACGCCTCCCTGCGGCAACTGGCCCGCGCACACGGCGTGAGCACCGAGTACACCACCGACCGGGGCCACCGGATCACCGTCGCCGCGGACACGCTGGTCAGCGTCCTGGCCGCGTGCGGCGTGGACGCGAGCACTCCGGACGCCGCCCGGCGCGCTCTCGCCGCCATGCGCGCGGCGGACACGCACCGGCTGCTGCCGACCTGTGCCGTCGTCCGCGCGGGAACGCTCCCGTCGCTGCGGCTGCCACCCGGCGCCGAGGCCCGCATCGCCCTGGAGGACGGCGGCGAAGCCTCACTCACCGCACCGCTGCCACCCGGCGCGCACGTCCTGCACGTGAGCGAAGGCCGACGGCGGGCCTGCGCACCGCTGCTGTCGGTGCCCGATCGCGTTCCCGTGCCCGAGCGGCGCGGCTGGGGCTTCCTGATCCAGCTGTACTCGGTGCTCTCCCGCCGGTCCTGGGGCATGGGAGACCTGGCCGACCTCGCCGAACTGGCCGCCTGGTCCGGCCGTGAACTGGACGCCGACTTCGTGCAGTTGGGGCCCCTGCACGCGGTGGAGCCGGGACCGCTGCCCGATCCGTCGCCGTACCGGCCGAGTTCGCGGCGGTTCGCGGACCCGATGCACGTGCGCGTGGAGGACGTGCCGGAATACCGGTATCTCGCCGGGGAGGCCCGCTGGGCGGTGGACGCCTGTGCCGCCCGGGCCCGGGTGCTCAACGGGCGCGTGCTGCGCGGCGAGACGCTGATCGACCGGGAGAGCGTGCGCGCCCTCAAGCATCAGGCGCTGCGGCGCGTGTACGAGGTGCCGTTGACGCCGGGCCGCCGCGCGGCGCTGGCGGCCTTCGTCGCTCGGGAGGGCGAGGACCTGACGGACTTCGCGACCTGGTGCGCGCTGGCCGACGTACACGGTGGCGCCTGGCGGTCCTGGCCCGACGGGCTGCGTGACCCGCGCTCGCCGCGGGTGGCCGCGGCACGGGCGGAACTGGCCGAGGAAGTGGCCTTCCACCAGTGGCTGGCGTGGATCACCGACGAGCAACTCGCCGCGGCGCAACGGGCGGCGAAGGACGCGGGCATGGACATCGGCCTGGTGCACGACCTCGCGGTGGGCGTCGCCCCCGAGGGCGCCGACGCCTGGGCGCTCCAGCACTGCCTGGCCGACCGGATGAGCGTCGGTGCCCCTCCGGACGACTTCAATCCGCTCGGCCAGGACTGGGGCCAGCCGCCGTGGCGGCCCGACGCGCTGGCCGCCGACGGGTACCGGCCGCTGGCCGGGCTGCTGCGGGCCGGTATGCGGCACGCCGGTGCCCTGCGGGTGGACCACGTCATGGGCCTGTTCCGGCTGTGGTGGGTGCCCGAGGGCCGCCCGCCGTCCGAGGGCACGTACGTCCGCTACGACGCCGAGGCCATGCTCGGCGTGCTGCTGCTGGAGGCGCACCGGGCCGGGGTGGCGGTGATCGGCGAGGACCTCGGCACGGTGGAGCGCGGGGTCCGCGAGCAGTTGGCCGCGCGCGGCGTGCTCGGCACCTCGGTGCAGCGGTTCGAGTACCTGGGCGGTTCCGAGGGACGGCAGGGCCCGCTGCCGCCGGAGCAGTGGCGCACGAACTGTCTGGCCACGCTGACCACCCACGACCTGCCGACCACCGCGGCCTGGCTGAGCGGCGAGCACGTCGACCTGCGCGCCCGGCTGGGCCTGCTGACCCGCCCCGAGCCCAAGGAGAAGGCGGAAGCGGCGGCCGAACGGGACGGATGGCTGGCGGAGCTGCGCCGACTGGGGCTGCTGCCCGACGCCGACGGCGAGATCGTCGCCCTGCACCGCTTCCTGACCCGTACGCCGTCGACGCTGCTCGGGGTGTGGCTGCCCGACGCCACCGGCGACCGCCGACCCCAGAACCTTCCCGGCACCGCGGACGTGCACCCCAACTGGCGACTGCCGGTGGCGGACCGGCACGGCCGGCCGGTGCCGCTGGAAGACCTTCCCGGCCATCCCGACGTACAGGCCGTCACCCACGTGTTCACCGCCGGCGCACCGAACGCAACGAAGACCGAGGAGAGAGATGTCAGGCCAGGCCCTTGCGCGAGTTGAGGGAGTCCACGAGGACTCCGGAGGCTTCGACCTGCTGGCACCGGACGGCACGCAGTACCGCGTGGACGTCACCGACGGAGTGTTCGACCCGCACAACCCGCTGCTCGCCGACTATGTGGAGGGACGCCGTGTGGTCGCCTTCGTCGGCCCCACCGTGGACCGGCTCTACGGCGACCAGTTGCGCGGCTACCTCAACGCCCGCCTGGAACCGGGCAGTTGGAGTGTGCACACCATCGACAGCGGCGAACGGAGCAAGACCCTGGCGTCGGTGGAGCGGGTGTGCGCCGTCGCCAAGGCGACCGGGCTGGACCGGCACGGGGTGATGCTCGCCGTGGGTGGCGGCATCGTCGCCGACGTCGTGGGCTTCGCGGCCTCGATGTACTCCCGCGGCATCCGCTACATCAAGGTCAACACCACCCTGGTGGGGCAGGTGGACGTCGGCGTCGGCGTGAAGACCGGCGTCAACGCCCTGAACACCAAGAACATGTTCGGCGCCTACCACCCCGCGCACGCCTCGCTCAACGACCCGGCCCTGCTCGCCACCCTGCCGGCGCGGGAGATCCGCTGCGGCCTGGCGGAGATCGTGAAGATGGCCGTGATCCTCGACTCCGACCTGTTCCGGGCGCTGGAGGAACACCCGGACGCCTTCCAGCGGTCCTCCGACGGCGCGTTGGAGACGTACATCGTGCGCACCTCCATGCGGCTGATGATGGAGGAGCTGTGCCCCAACCTCAGGGAGCACGACCTGGCCCGCCTCGTCGACTTCGGGCACACCTTCAGCCCGGTGATCGAGACAGCGGGCGGCCACCGCCTGGAGCACGGCGAGGCGGTCGCCGTCGACATGGCCCTGTCCGCGCACCTGGCCCGGCTGCTGGGCCTCGTCGACGAGGAGAGCTGCGAGCGGGTGGTGAACCTGCTGCGCCGTATCGGCCTGCCCGTGTTCGACCCGGACACCTGCACACCCGAGCTGATGACGCAGGCGCTGAGGGCGTCCTGGCAGCGCCGGGGACGCAAGCTGCACCTGGTGGTGCCGACAGGGATCGGCAAGGCGGACTTCGTGGAGCAGCTGGAGGACGTTCCGGCGGATGTGCTGCGGGCCGCGCTGGACGCCCTGGCGCAGGCGGGAGGCGCGCGGTGAGCACCGACGACGTACGGAACCTCGACCAGCTCCTCACGGGCAAGGAGCACGACCACGGCGGACTCGGCACGATCCTCGCCCACCGCCTGTTCTCCCGTGCCGAGGGTGCCCCGGGAGCGGAGTTCATCGACATCGCCGTGCTGCCCCCCGGCACCTCCATAGGACGTCACCGGCACGGCCGGGACCGCGAGACGTACATCGTGCTCAGCGGCAGCGGCCTGATGTACCGGGACGGAGCTCAGTTCCGCGTGGGCGCCGGCGACGTCGTCGTCAACCGCCCGTACGGAGAGCACGGCCTCGTGAACGACTCGGCCGCCGAACTGTGGCTTCTTGTCTTCGAGGAGGAGCTCCATGATCATCCCGCAGTCTGAATTCGAAGGCCCCGACGGCGCGTTCACGGTGCTCGACGTGGGAGGTACGACGCTGCGCACCGGGAGCTACGACCCGGCGACGGCGACCGTCTCCCGGGTGCGCCGGGTGCCGGTCGAGGGCATGGTCCGCCATCCGCGGGACTCCGTGGCCGGGCTCCAGGAGCGTGTCGTGGACCAGATCGTCCACGAGATAGACCAGCACGCCGGCGCCGCCGCGCCCCGCGCCGTCGGAGTGGCCTTCGCCGGACCGATCTCGGCCGGCGGCCTCGTCCTGGCCGCTCCCACGGTGTGGGGGCGGCGCGGCGACCCGCTGCCGCTCGGGCGCCTCCTGACGGAGCGGGTCGGTGCGCCGGTCGTGGTCGCCAACGACCTGACCGCCGCCGCGTGGCGCTACGCGGCGACCGAGACCGAACCCTTCTGTCTGCTGACGGTCAGTTCCGGCATCGGCAACAAGGTCTTCCGGGCCGGCGAAGTGCTGCTGGACGCGGACGGACACGGTGGCGAACTCGGCCACTGGGTGTGCGACCCCTCCCCGACGGCGCCCCTGTGCGACTGCGGCGGGCGCGGCCATCTCGGCGCCATCGCCTCCGGGCGGGGCGCGCTGGCCGCGGCTCGTCGCGCGGCGGACGCCGATCCGGTCGGCTTCGCCCGCTCCCGGCTCGCCGCGCTGTGCGACGGCCGCGCCGACGCCGTCGACAACCCGGCGATCGCCGCCGCGGTCCGGGAGGGCGACGCGTTCACCACGGAGGTGCTGCGAGGCACCCTCACCCACCTCGCCCAGGCGGTGGGTGCGGTCTTCACGTCGATCGGGGTGTGCCGGTACATCGTGATAGGAGGTTTCGCCCTGGCGGTCGGCGAGCGCTACCGGGAGCTACTGGTGGCCGAACTGGTACGCCTGGGCTGCTTCGGGCTCGACGCGGACGCGGTCGACGCCCTGGTGTCGCTGGGCAGTCCGGACGACGACCACGGCCTGATCGGCGTCGGCAGGCTGCTGGCCCACCGCATGGCGCTGCCCGCCCCGGCAGGCGCGCGATGAGCGCCGGGGGAACCCTCGTCGTCGGCAGCGGCTTCGTCGGCACGGGCATCGCACGACGGCTGGCCGCGGGAGGCGAGACCGTCACTGTCACCTCACGGCGCCGTCCCGGGCATCCACCGGACACCGCCGGCGTCCGATGGCAGGCCCTGGACGCCACCGACGCCGTGGCGTGCGAACGGCTCGTGGCCCGGCTCAGGCCGCGACGTGTCGTCCTGGTGCACGGCCCGTCCGACGTCACCTGGTGCGAGGATCACCCGGACCGGGCCGCCGCGGCGCACACCGCGGCGGCGGCCAACCTCGCCTCCGCGGCGGGGGACGCGCGCGTGCTGATGATCTCCACCGACAACGTCTTCGACGGATCCCGCCCGGCCAACGCCGAGCACACCCCGGTCGCACCCGCCAACGCCTACGGCCGCGCGAAACTGCGCGCGGAGGAGAGCCTGCTCGACACGGCCACGGACCCGGTGGTGCTGCGGGTCAGCCTCGTCTACGGCCACGAACCGGCGGACGCCGGCAAATGGCTCAACTTCTTCGCCGCGTGCGCCCACCGGCTGCTGCGCGGTCAGCCCGTCACGGCGCCGTACGACCAGTGGACGACGCCGGTACTCGTGGACGACGTCGCGGAGGTGACGGCGGGGATCCTGGGCGCCGAGGGACCCGTCCCACGGGTCCTGCACCTGGGCGGCCCGGACCGGGTGAGCCGAGCCGCGTGGGCCTCGGTCGTCGCCGAGGCGCTGGGCGCGCCGCCGCAGCTGGTCGTTCCGACACCCCGGGCCGGCACCCGGTACGCCTCCCGCCCGGCGAACACCTGCCTGACCAGCTCCCTGCTCGGCCGACTGCCGTCCACGGAGGCGATCGCCGTACGGGGGGTGCACGAGGCCGCCCGAAGCCTGGCCACGGCGTTCGCGGCCGCAGGCTGAGCGGCCACGCCGGTCGCCCCGCGCGATCGCATGTCCGGCGCACGAACAAGGCCCGCACACCCCGCCCGGGGCCCGAATCGCGACGGTCGAGTACGGCCATGGGGCTGCCCGTCCCCGACCGTGGCCGCGGCAGCGTGCCCCGGGCTGATTCCGCCGGCGCCGTGAAGGCACCCACCGTTCGAGCCGAATCGGCGCCCGACTGGTGAAAGCCAGGTCGGGCGCCTCTGTCTCATGCCTTTAGAAGAAGCCCAGCTTCTTCGGCGAGTACGACACCAGCAGGTTCTTGGTCTGCTGGTAATGCTCCAGCATCATCTTGTGCGTCTCACGGCCGATGCCCGAGCCCTTGTAGCCGCCGAACGCCGCGTGCGCCGGGTAGGCGTGGTAGCAGTTCGTCCAAACGCGGCCCGCCTGGATGGCGCGGCCCGCGCGGTACGCGGTGTTGACGTCCCGTGTCCACACCCCCGCGCCGAGCCCGTACAGCGTGTCGTTGGCGATCTTGATGGCGTCGTCGAAGTCGTCGAAGGACGTCACGGAGACGACCGGGCCGAAGATCTCCTCCTGGAAGATGCGCATGCGGTTGTCGCCCTCGAAGATCGTCGGCTGGACGTAGTAGCCGCCCTTCAACTCGCCGTCGTGCTCGACACGTTCGCCACCGGTCAGAACCCGGGCGCCTTCCTGACGGCCGATGTCCAGGTAGGAGAGGATCTTCTCCAGCTGGTCATTGGACGCCTGCGCGCCGATCATCGTGTCCGTGTCGAGCGGGTGGCCGGTCCTGATCCGCTCGGTGCGAGCGATCGCCGCCTCCATGAACTCGGCGTAGTGACCGCGCTGCACCAGCGCCCGGGACGGGCACGTGCACACCTCGCCCTGGTTGAGCGCGAACATCGTGAAGCCCTCGAGCGCCTTGTCACGGAAGTCGTCGTCCGCCGACCAGACGTCGTCGAAGAAGATGTTCGGGGACTTCCCGCCGAGTTCGAGCGTGACCGGGGTGATGTTCTCCGAGGCGTACTGCATGATCAGTCGGCCGGTCGTGGTCTCACCGGTGAACGCCACTTTGGCCACCCTCGGGCTGGACGCCAGCGGCTTGCCCGCCTCCACTCCGAAGCCGTTGACGATGTTGATCACGCCGGGCGGCATCAGGTCGGCGACCAGGCTGAGCCAGTAGTGGATGGACGCCGGGGTCTGCTCGGCCGGCTTGAGCACGACCGCGTTGCCGGCGGCCAGCGCCGGGGCCAGCTTCCATGTCGCCATGAGGATCGGGAAGTTCCACGGGATGATCTGCGCGACCACACCGAGCGGCTCGTGGAAGTGGTACGCCACCGTGTCGTCGTCGAGCTCGCCGAGCGAGCCCTCCTGCGCCCTGATCGCGCCCGCGAAGTAACGGAAGTGGTCGATGGCCAGCGGAATGTCGGCGGCCAGCGTCTCGCGGATCGGCTTGCCGTTCTCCCAGCTCTCGGCGACCGCCAGCCGCTCCAGGTTCGCCTCCATGCGGTCGGCGATCTTGAGCAGCATGTCGGAGCGCTCGGTCACCGACGTCCGGGCCCAGCCCGGGGCGGCCGCGTGCGCCGCGTCGAGCGCCCGCTCCACGTCCTCCGCCGTGCCCCGCGCGATCTCGGTGAACGGCTGCCCGTTCACGGGTGACGGATTCTCGAAGTACTGCCCCCGGATGGGCGGCACGTACTCACCGCCGATGAAGTGGTCATAGCGCGCTTGGTAGGAGACGATCGCGCTCCCGGTGCCGGGCGCCGCGTAACGGGTCATCCTGCTTGCCTCCCGAAGAAGCGCTGCCCGCCGTCGGGCAGCTCTCGGCGCCGAGGCTAGGAACGGCGAGGTTGCAAGTACGTTGCGCGGGCCGGGTTTCCACGAGGGTGGGCGGTTCGGTCAGCGCGCCGGGCGGCGCCGGCGCTCCCTGACCGGCGACGCCGTGAGTTCGGACTCCAGCGCGGCCAGCCGCGACCGAACCGCCGCCGTCGGACGCGACGCGGCGAGTGCCTGCCATACGTCGAAGTCGTCCTCGCCCCACGGCGCGTGCGCCCAGTCGGCCAGCAGGTCGGGGTCGCGGCGGGCGATCAGAGCCGTACGGAGGCCGTCGGCGAGGAGACGCCTGAGCCGCACCACCGCCGGTGCCCGGGAGCCGGGCAGCAGCGGGCCGGTGTACGCCGCGGCCGCGGCCGTGACCGCACCGGTCTCCAGGCGACGTTCGACGACCGCCACGTCCGACTCGACCGGCACCGTGAGCCGGTAGGGCCGCGAGGCGAGCAATCCGGGGCCCAGCGTCCGGCGCAGGCGGGCGAGTTCGGCGCGCAGCGTCACCGGTGGCACCGACTCGTCCTCGTACAGCGCGCACAGCAGCTCGTCCCCGATCAGCCCCTCCGGGTGACGGGCCAGCAGCACCAGGATCTCGCTGTGCCGGCGGCTGAGCCTGACCCGGCGGCCGCCCATGCGCAGCTGTGCCTCGTCGCGTCCCAGAGCCATCAGCTCGGGCGTGTCCGAGGCGGGCACCCGCGGTGCGAGCAGCGCCAGGTGCGACTCCGCGGCACGCGCCACCGCCTGCACGAACCCCAGGCTGTGCGGATGCGCGAGCCCGTCCCCGCCGGTGATGTCCACCGCCCCGAGCACCCGCCCGGTGCGCGGATCGTGCACCGGCGCCGCCGCGCAGGTCCAGGGCTGCACCTGACGTATGAAGTGCTCGGCGGCGAACACCTGCACCGGCCGGTCCACGGCGACCGCTGTGCCCGGCGCGTTCGTCCCGACCGCGGTCTCCGCCCACCGCGCACCCGGCACGAAGTTCATCCGTCCCGCCCGCCGCCGGGTCGTGGGATGCCCTTCCACCCACAGCAGCCTGCCGTGTGCGTCGCACACCGCGAGCAGATGCTCGCCGTCGGCGGCGAACGTACCCAGCAACTCCCTGAACAGCGGCATCACTCGCGCCAGCGGGTGCTCCGCGCGATAGGCGCCGAGATCTCCGTCCGCCAGCTCCACGCTCGCGGTCCCGTCCGGACCGACACCGGCCCGCGCCGAACGCCGCCACGAGTCCGCCACCACGGCACGCACCGGCTTCGGCACGGTTCCCACCTCGGTGAACGTCTCGTGCGCGCGACGCAGCACCCGAACACGCTCGGCAGGGTCGGCCCCCGGTTCCAGGGCCACCCACGGATCCGTCAACTCGGCCTCCCCGGAAGGCGATGCGGCTGGCGTTCATCGTCACTCCGCGTACGCGCACGGACAACCTCTTCGACGGCTGTCACCCGAACGACGACCACACCGGCGCAGCCGTGCGAGCCCTCAGACGTTGGTGACCAGCCGTATGTAGCGCGTCCAGTCCCAGTGCGGGCCGGGATCGGTGTGGTCCGTGCCCGGCACCTCGTGGTGCCCGATGATGTGCTCACGGTCCTTCGGGATGCCGTACTTGGTGCAGATCGCCGCTGTCAGCCGAGCCGACGTCTCGTACATGACGTCGGTGAAGTAGCCGGGCTGGTCCACCCAGCCCTCGTGCTCGATGCCGATGCTGCGCGTGTTGTACTCCCAGTCCCCGGCATGCCAGGCGATGTCCGGCTCGCGAACGCACTGGGACGTGTGTCCGTCGGCCGACCGGACGACGTAGTGGGCGGACACCTTCTTCTTGGGGTTCTCGAACACGAACATGGTCCGGGTGTAGAGGGTCTGTGTCACATGGATGATCACCCGATCGACGGGATGGGTCGCGGGGCGGTTCGCCGGCGTGTAGTTGGCGGTGCTCGCCGGCCGCCACTCGGCCAGCGGGTAGTCGGGTGCCGGGACATGCGCGCCGGCCCGCCGTCCGGGGAGCAGGGCATAGGGGACGGCGGCGAGTGCGGTGCTTTGGAGGATCCGCCGCCTGCTGGGGCGTGATCGTGCGCGTTCCAAAGGAGGCTCGGCCTTTCAGGGTTGAGGTCGGCGGGGGTGCTCAGCGCAGAGTCGCTGCCGTCTCACGCAGCCGCGCATGCACCCCTCGGTGGGTCTCGCGTGCGGGCAGCCACTCCTTGCGGATCTTGGCCACGCACGTGTAGTTGGTGTCGCACACGTTGGCCAGCGGCGACTCGACGGCCTGGGTCGCGAACTGGTACGCGTCCAGCTCGCTGAACCCGTAGTCGCGCACCAGCCACCGCACCAGGTCGAGCTGGGATATCCGGAAGGCGTCCTCCAGTGGGCGGGCCGAACCCGTCGAGACGATGTGCGTGTCCGACTCGATGCGCGGCCAGGGAGTGGCGAGGCCCTTGAGCAGCTCGACGATCACCACCGTGTTCATCGCGCATTCGACCGCGACCCCACAGGTCTCCCCCTCGCCCTGCCGGGCATGGCCGTCACCGAGGCTGAGCAGCGCGCCCTCGACGTTCACCCCGAGGTAGCAGGTGACGCCCGCCCGCATCTCGGGGGTGTCCATGTTCCCGCCGTGTGCGTCGGGCACCAGCGCCGAGCGCACTTCCAGATCGGCCGGTGCCACCCCGACCGTGCCGTGCATCGGGTCCATGGGCAGCTCGACCTCGAAGTCACTGTCACGCGCCCGGAACAACGCAGTACGCCGAGCGCGGTCGAGCTGCCAGATCCAGACGGTCTCCGGGAGGGGCGGTTGCAGCGAGGCCGTGGTGTGCGTCGAGGTGAGGGCGCCGAACAACGGGACCGTGGTCGACGCGGCCCAGTCCCGGGCCGGTTCGATCGACACGAAGTGCACGGCGACCGTGTCACCCGGCTCGGCGCCCTCGATGTGGAAGGGACCCGTCTGCGGGTTGAGGAACGGGAACTCGCACACCTCGGACACCAGGTCCTTGTCCGACCGCACCCGTCCGGCGAAGCAGTCCTCCGTGTAGAGGTCGAGGACCGTGCCGGGGGCGATGTGCGCCACGGGCGGTGCACCGCCGAACGTCCAGGCGAACTCGCCCGGTTCGGGTCGCACGGTCAGGATCCTGGGGTCGCTCATCGCTGCACGGCTCCGTTCTGCGAAAGACAGATGGGAAGGGTTCCTCGAGAGCCGCCGGCTCGGCGACGCGACATGTGCATCCCCCCTTGAATCCCCCTCGTTCACGCCGAAGCGCCATCGCCGCCGTGACACGACGGCTGCGCCCCGCGTGGATCACGGTACGGCGAGAGCGGGTCGGGCAGAAGAGTGGTCCCGGTTTCCGTGGACAGCGACGTGATTGTGGACAACGTGCTCACTCACACGAGTGAACTCCACCTGGGATCAGGCGAATTCCGCCTTGAATCAGGCTCGTCCGCCCGCAGACAGCAGGCGCGTCCCGGCGTTGTCAGGTCCGTTCCGCCACCGCCGCCGGATCGTCGAGGACCGCCCGCACCACCGAGTGCGCGGCCCCCAGCAACGGCCCCTCGGGCCCGAGCCGTGACACGGACACCGGACAGGCGGGTCCCGCGGTGCGCCGGTCCAGCTCGGCCTCCAGCGACGGCAGCAGCCAGGGCGCCAGCCCCGCCAGCGCCCCGCCCAGCACCACACTCGCGGGGTCCACCAGATTGACCGCGCCGGTCAGCGCGACACCGAGCGCCGTTCCCGCCTCGCGCAGTGCCCGCCGTACGTCCTCGTCGCCCTCGGTGGCCCGCCGGGCGAGCAGCCCGACGCGGTCCTCGCCCGGTTCCAGTCCGGCCGCCCGCAGCACCGCCTCCTCGCCCGCGTACTGCTCCAGACACCCTCGCCCCCCGCACGGGCACTCCGGACCGTCCGGCTGGACGGGCACGTGGCCCAGCTCGCCGGCGAAACCGCGCGTCCCGCGCAGCAGCCCTCCGTCCACCACGACCGCGGCACCGATGCCGATCTCCGCCGACACGTGCAGGAAGTCACGCGCGGTGCGCTCGCCCAGCCAGAGCTCGGCGAGCGCACCGAAGTTGGCCTCGTTGCCCACGGTCAGCGGGAAGTCCAGGGGCAGCAGAGCGCCGAGGTCCGTGTCGCGCCAGTCGAGGTTGGGGGCGCGTACGACGGTACGGGCGTCTCGCGCCACCAGACCCGGCACGGCGACGGCCAGGCCGGCGGGCCACAACCCCTCGCGCTCGACCTCTGCGACGACCCGGCGCACCAACTCGGTGAGTTCCTCGACCACGGGTTTTGGGGCGCGGCCCCGGTTGGCGCCGTACCGCACCGCCTTGGACCGCACCTCGCCACGCAGATCGACCGCGCAGACGGCGAGATGGTCGACACCCACCTCCGCGCCGATCCCGGCCGGACCATGCCCGCTCACGGCCAGCGCCGACCCGGGACGGCCCACCCGGCCGGGCCGCTCCGGACCGAGCTCCTCCAGCAGTCCCGAGCGGATCAGCTCGTCGACGAGCGTGGACACCGCGGCACGGGTCAGCCCGATGCGGGAGGCGACGGCGGCACGCGAGAGCGGCCCCTCGGCGCTGACGGTGTGCATCACCCGGGCCAGGTTGCGGCGGCGCATGCCCTGCTGGGTGTCGGACAGCGCCGGCCCGGCGCCGGCCGCGTGAGCCTCGTGCAGCGGTGCGGTCATGCCTGACGTCAGTCCTCAGTGCGCCTCGGGGCTCCGCTCCAGCAGCGGGGCCGCGTCGGAGAGTACCCCGCTGATCCTGGCCAGCGTCTCGTCGTCCCGCTCGACGGCGTCCAGCACCGGCCCTCGCGTGGTGTTCCAGCGCCGGGCGACCGCGGCCGGGTCCTCGCCGGTCAGCAGGCCGGCCGCCTGGGCCGCCGCGCCCAGCGCGACCAGTTCCTTGGCCTCGGGGACCTGCACCGGCCGCCCCGACAGCCGACGTACGGTCTGCTGCCAGGCCGAGCCGCGGGCGCCGCCGCCGATCAGCAGCAGTGGGGCCGAGCGGTCCGCGTCCTCGTCCAGGACCAGGTCCAGGGCGCCGAGCAGGGCGTGGACGGCGCCGTCGTAGGCGGCCTGCAGAAGCTGGCCGGCGGTCGTGTCGTGGCGCAGGCCGTGCAGGAGGCCGGAGGCGTTCGGCAGGTTCGGGGTGCGTTCGCCGTCCAGGTAGGGCAGGAGCGTGAGGCCCGTGGTGGGTTCCACGGCCTCGCGGTCGAGGCCCAGCAGGGCAGCGAGGCGGTCCACGGCGAGTGTGCAGTTCAGCGTGCAGGCCAGCGGCAGCCAGTCGCCGTGCGCGTCGGCGAAGCCCGCCACCGTGCCGGTCGGGTCGGCGGGGCGCCGCTTCGACACGGCGTACACCGTGCCCGATGTGCCGAGGGAGAGCACGGGCGTTCCCGGCCGCAGTCCGAGGCCCAGCGCGGCGGCCGCGTTGTCGCCGGTTCCGGGCGCGACCAGGGTGCCCTTGGAGAACGGCAGGTCGTGGCTGTCCCGCACGGTGCCCGCGACCTCGCCGGGCCGGACCACACGGGGCAGCAGCGCCGGGTCGAGCCCCACGTGCGTGAGGATCTCCGCGTCGTACGACTCCGTCGCCGACGCCCACCAGCCCGTACCGGAGGCGTCGCCGCGGTCGGTGGTGCCCTGCCCCGTGAGGCGTTCGGTGAGGTAGTCGTGGGGGAGACGTACCGCCTTGGTGGCGCGGACGGCCTCCGGTTCGTTCTCGGCCAGCCAGGCCCACTTGGTGACCGTGAAGGAGACGGCCGGGACGGAGCCGGTGCGCTCGGCCCAGAACTTCGCGCCGCCCAGCTCCTCGGTCAGTCGGCGGCACTGCGGCGCCGAGCGCACGTCGTTCCACAGCAGGGCCGGACGCACCGGCTCGCCCCGGTCGTCCAGCGTGACCAAGCCGTGCTGCTGACCGCCGATCGACACCGCGGCGGCCTCGTGCGCGGCGTCGCCGCACTGGCGCAGCGCCTCGCACAGAGCTTCCCACCACTGGCGCGGGTCGCTCTCGCGGCCGGCCCCGGAGGACACCGTGTGCGGTGCCTGGCCGCTCGCGACGACCCGGCCGGTCGACGCGTCGACGACCAGTGCCTTGGTGGACTGGGTGGACGTGTCCACGCCGACGACGAGCGGACCCTCGGCTGCTGACATCGGGCTCTCCCTTTTCCGCGGCTTGGCGGGATCTGACCTGCTGTTTCGAGGGTGCCCGGAGTGTCACGACCCGGACCTCACCCCTTCGGGGACATCTTGTCCCTTCCCAGGGACGCGTCGGCATACTAATTTGTAAACCGCCATGACGAAATAGTCGTGGCGGCAGTCGTCAGCAAGCGAGGAGCCGCGGCATGAGCTACCAGCCCACCCCCGAGGACAAGTTCACCTTCGGACTGTGGACCGTCGGCTGGCAGGGACGGGATCCCTTCGGCGACGCCACCCGCCGTGCCCTCGACCCGGTCGAGACGGTGCGGCGCCTGGCCGAGCTCGGCGCCCACGGCGTCACCTTCCACGATGACGACCTGATCCCCTTCGGGTCCTCGGACAGCGAGCGCGAGGCGCACATCAAGCGTTTCCGTGAGGCACTCGACGCGACCGGCATGAAGGTGCCGATGGCCACGACCAACCTCTTCACCCATCCCGTCTTCAAGGACGGCGCGTTCACCGCCAACGACCGCGACGTGCGCCGTTACGCGCTGCGCAAGACGATCCGCAACATCGACCTGGCGGTCGAGCTGGGTGCCGGGACATATGTCGCCTGGGGTGGCCGCGAAGGTGCCGAGTCCGGCGCTGCCAAGGACGTGCGCGTGGCTCTGGACCGCATGAAGGAGGCCTTCGACCTCCTCGGCGAGTACGTCACCTCCCAGGGCTACGACCTGAAGTTCGCGATCGAGCCCAAGCCGAACGAGCCGCGCGGCGACATCCTGCTGCCCACCGTCGGCCACGCGCTGGCGTTCATCGAGCGCCTGGAGCGCCCCGAACTGTACGGCGTCAACCCCGAGGTCGGCCACGAGCAGATGGCCGGGCTCAACTTCCCGCACGGCATCGCGCAGGCGCTGTGGGCGGGCAAGCTCTTTCACATCGACCTCAACGGCCAGTCCGGCATCAAGTACGACCAGGACCTGCGCTTCGGCGCCGGCGACCTGCGCGCCGCCTTCTGGCTGGTCGATCTCCTGGAGAGCGCCGGCTACACCGGGCCCCGCCACTTCGACTTCAAGCCGCCGCGGACCGAGGACCTCGACGGCGTGTGGGCGTCGGCGGCGGGCTGCATGCGCAACTACCTCATCCTGAAGGAGCGTTCGGCCGCCTTCCGCGCCGACCCGGAGGTCCAGGAGGCCCTGCGCGCCTCCCGCCTGGAGGAGCTGGCGCAGCCGACGGCGGCGGACGGCCTGAAGGCGCTGCTGGCGGACCGCACGGCGTTCGAGGACTTCGATGTCGAGGCGGCCGCCGCGCGCGGAATGGCCTTCGAACGCCTCGACCAGCTGGCGATGGACCACCTGCTGGGCGCCCGCGGCTGAGGCCACGCGCGCGTGCGCCGCTGTCGCTGACCTGCCGCGTGTGAGCCGACCGTCGAAGGGCCGGTCGCACGCGGTAGAGGTCGGACCGGTCGCACGCGGTACAGGTCCGGCCGGTCGGCCGGTCGCACGCGATGCGGTTCGGTGACCGTCTCCGCGCGAAATGTTCCGGAACCATGCGCTCCCGGGCATGGGCCTGTATCAAGTCCCGCGAAGGGGTCGCGTCCTGGGCGGTGCGAGGCGACTCTTGAGGGCATGGCCATGCCGCCCGTACCGCCTCAGCCGCCAGGACCGCCGGGTGACACGCCGCCTCCGGGCGGCTACGGACCGCCCCCCGATGGCTTCGGCGGCGGACAGGGGAGCTACGGGTCCCCTCCGGGGCACAGCGGCCCGCCCTCGTACGGTGGTTGGCCGCCGGAGCCGCCCGACGAAGGCGGTGGGCCGGGGCGGCGGCGCAATCCGCTGTTCATCCTGCTCGCCGTGATCGCGGCCGTCGTGGCCGTCGGAGCCGTCGTGGCCGTGGTCCTGATGGCCTCGGGAAGCGACGACTCGCCCGGTGGGACTCCACCCGCCGAGACCAGCACGAGCGGCTCACCCAGGCCGTCCATCAGCATCCCGACCAAGCTCCCCAGCAGCCTGCCGAGCGACCTGCCGACCTCACTGCCGTCGGGGTTCCCCACCGAGCTGCCCAGTGGCTTTCCGAGCGGTCTCGAATCGCTGATCCCCTCCCTGGAGGGCGAACTGCCGTAGCCGGGCCCGGCCGGCGCGAGGGCCACCGGTCGGGGCCGGCTCTCGCCCGCCGGGCCGCCAGGCAGGTCCTACGGCTGTCCCTGCCCGGTCGCGAGCCCCGCCGACGCCAGCGCCGTCGCCGGATCCTGCGCAGGGCTCCCCGCGGGCACCCAGCGGCCGCGTTCCTTGCGATACGGCCACCAGCGTCCGTCCCGTCCCAGGCGCAGTTGGCTCGGCGCACCGACGACCGTCCATCGGTTGCCCTTGGCCCGCAGCGACGGCCGTTCGTCCTCGTCCCAGGCCGACTCCAGGGCGGCACGCGCGCGTGCGAGCGTTTCGCCCTCTGCGGTCCACACCTCGTCGAGCACGGACAGCGCGGCGACGCCCCCGAGGTGCCAGGCGCGCACGGCCGTCGCCAGCCCCTCCCGTCCGCGCCCGGACCCGTCGGCCAGCCGCTCGGCCACCTCCGCGCGGGGGGAGCCGGCGGCGAGGCGGACGGCGTCCTGGGCGAACGTCAGCTCCTCGTCAGCAGCCTCCTGCCCGGTGCCGGAGCGCAACACTGCGGCGAGTAGACGATGTGCCTCAACGGCGGTTCCGGCGGCCAGGAACTCCAGTGCGGCAGCGTCGACGCCGGGCCCTGGGGGTGTCTCGGTGTCCAGGGACGGCGGCACTCCCGGCTCGGCGGGCAGTTCGGGCAGGGCGGGCAGCGGCGGCAGGATGCCGCCCGTCGCGTACGCCTCCGCGGCATCCACGCCCTCCGGCTCGGACGGTGCGGCCGGCGTGCCGGCCGACGCGGCGCTACGGGCCTGGAGGTCGTCCAGGAGGTCGCGTTCGCCGCGTCCGCGCATCAGCAGCAGGACGAAGGGATCCTGGTCCAGGAGCCGTGCCAGCTGGTAGCAGAGAGCGGCTGTGTGCCCGCAGTGGTCCCAGGCGCCGCATCCGCACTCCGGTTCCAGATCGCCCAGGCCCGGCAGCAGTTCGATGCCCATGGTGGCAGCGTCCTCCACCAGGTGCGGCGGCATCTCGCGGTCCAGCAGCGCCGCGACGTGCCCGGCCCGCTCCACGGTCATGTCAAGGAAGCGGTCCCACTGCCGCGCGGACAGCTCCTCCAGCAGCACGTCGGCCCGGTGTGCCGTACGGTCCCGGCCCTGCACGACGGCCGTGATGCGCCCCGGGCGCACCGACACCGCACCGACCGCTCCCGCGCGCGCGAGCCTGCGGCCGGCCTTGAGCTGCTCCGAGTCCAGAGCCGTCTCCTCCAGCGCCTTCAGCCAGACCTGGCCCCACCACGTCCGGGCGAACCCCCGCCCGTGCGCGGGCGGCAGCGCCGCGAACGTGCGCTCCAAGTCACCGTCGTGTCGAATCATCGGGCGCCCCCTCGCAGTTCCACCAGATCGGCCAGCTCCGCGTCCGTCAGCTCCGTCAGCGCCGCCTCCCCGGCGCCGAGCACCGCGTCGGCAAGCTCCCGCTTACGGTTCAGCATGTCGGCGATACGGTCCTCGATGGTTCCCTCGGCGATCAGCCGGTGCACCTGCACGGGCCGGGTCTGGCCGATGCGGTAGGCACGGTCGGTGGCCTGTGCCTCGACGGCGGGGTTCCACCACCGGTCGTAGTGGACGACGTGTTCGGCGCGGGTGAGGTTCAGGCCGGTGCCCGCGGCCTTCAACGACAACAGGAACACGGGCACTTCACCGTCCTGGAAGCGCCGCACCAGGGCCTCGCGCTCGGCCACGGGCGTTCCACCGTGCAGGAACCGCGAGGGCACTCCGCGCGCCGACAGATGCTGCTCGATGAGACGCCCCATGCGCACGTACTGGGTGAAGACCAGCACGCCCGCCCCCTCGGAGAGGATGGTGTCGAGCAACTCGTCCAACAGCTCCAGCTTCCCCGAGCGTCCGGCGATCCTCGGCCGCTCCTCCTTGAGGAACTGCGCCGGGTGGTTGCAGATCTGCTTCAGTCCCGTCAGGAGCTTCACGATCAGGCCGCGTCGCGCCATGCTGTCGGCGCCCGCGATCTCCGCGAGCGTCTCGCGGACCACGGCCTCGTACAGCCCCGCCTGTTCCGTGGTCAGGGACACGGCGCGATCGGTTTCCGTCTTCGGCGGCAGCTCCGGCGCGATCCCCGGGTCCGATTTGCGTCGGCGCAGCAGGAACGGGCGTACCAGCCGGGCGAGGCGCTCGGCGGCGGCCGGATCCTGGCCACCTTCCACGGCCTGCGCGTAGCGGGTGCGGAAGGTGCCGAGCCGGCCCAGCAGGCCGGGGGTCGTCCAGTCGAGGATCGCCCACAGCTCCGACAGGTTGTTCTCGACCGGGGTGCCCGTGAGCGCCACGCGCGCGCGTGCGCCGATGGTGCGCAGCTCCCGCGCGGTCGCCGAGTACGGGTTCTTCACGTGCTGGGCCTCGTCCGCCACGACCATGCCCCACGGCACCTCGGCGAGCCTGCGGGCGTCCAGGCGCATCGTGCCGTACGTGGTGAGCACGAACTCCCCGTCCGCCACGCCGTCCAGGTCGCGCCGCGCACCGTGGAAACGCCGCACGCGCGTGCCGGGTGCGAACTTCTCGATCTCGCGCTGCCAGTTGCCCATCAGGGACGTCGGACACACCACCAGCGTAGGACCGGCGGACGCCGCGTCGGACTGGCGGTGCAGATGCAGCGCGATCAGGGTGATCGTCTTACCGAGACCCATGTGGTCGGCCAGACAGCAGCCCAGTCCCAGGGACGTCATCCGCGCCAGCCAACTCAGACCCCGGCGCTGGTAGTCCCGCAGCGTGGCCGCGAGGGCCGCGGGCTGACCGACGGGTTCCTGCCCCTCGGGATCCGAGAGCCGCTCACGCAGCGCCGCCAGCCACCCGGTGGGCCGGACCTCGACCTGGCGACCGTCCACCTCGGTGGAGCCCGTCAGGGCGGCGCCGAGCGCGTCGACGGGCGTCACCTTGCGGTCCTGTTGCGCGCGGGCGCGGCGCACCTCCTGCGGATCGACGAGGACCCACTGGTCACGCAGCCGCACCACGGGGCGGTTCGACTCGGCGAGACGGTCCAGCTCCTCGCGCGTGAGCCGCTGGTCGCCCAGCGCGAACGACCAGCTGAAGGCCAGCAGCGCGTCGGCGGACAGGAACGACGGCGTGTCCGAGGAGAGTCTGCCGGGAGCGGACTCCTCGTCCGGTGGGCCGATCACGACGCGGGCGGTCAGCTCGCGGGTGAGTTCCTTGGGCCAGTGCACATCGACGCCGGCGCCGGCGAGGGCCCTGGCGCCCTCCCCGAGGAGGTCGGACACCTCCTCGTCGGCGAGGTCCACGGTGTCCGGCACGGTCGCCGACAGCAACGGCGTGAGAGGGTTCCACGCGCGCGCAGCCCGGCGAAGCGCCAGCAGGGTGTCCATCCGCGCGCGGGGGCCGAAGGCACCGGACCCCGCCCACACGTCACCGGCGTCCGCGACCAGCGTCGGATCGCTCACGCTGTGCACCTGCAGCACCGCCCGGAACCGCAGCGCCGCGTCGTCCTGCGTAGCGAGGGCCAGACCGGGGACCTCGAGCCGCAGGGAGAGCCTTACGCCCGCGTCGTGGCCCGCGGCGACATCGGCGGCCCATGCGTGCAGTTCGGGTAGGTGCTGTGGCCCGGACGCCGCATAGGCGGGCCCGCCCGTCACGAGCGCCGCCGCGGGGGAGCGGGGCAGCGTGTCGGCCACCGCGTCCAGGAAGGCCCGCAGCAGTCGCTCCGGGTCCGGCAGCCTCGGTGACTCGGCGTCCCCCAGCGGCACGGCGTGCGCTTCGGGGGGCATCGCGGCGGCGAGATCCCGGATGCGGTCGACGTCCTCCGGTCGCAGAGGGCCGACGCGCCAGGCATCGTGGTCGCCGGCCGAGAGGCCCGGCAGGAGCGCGCCACATGCCACGAGTTGCAGGGCCAGCACGGAGGCGGCGCCCCAGAACACGGCCGCTCGGTGCCCCTGCGTGCGGGCACGCGCGCGTGTCAGCACAGGCAGGGCGGCACGCACCGGCAGCACCACGGCCGGCACGCTCACCAGCGTGACACCGTCCTCGCCGGGCAGGGCGACGGTCACGTCCTCGACGGACCCGGACGCGACGAGCGGAACGGCGCCGCCGTCGGCCCGCCAGAAGGCGACCCGGCCGGTGCGGGCAGGATCAGCGGGGGTGAACACGGCACAGCACGACGCCAGTTCGGAGATCTCGGACGGTGTTGCCTCGGGAAGCCTCGGCACAGCTCTGCAGCTCTCCTCAAATTTGACTACTCGGGTCGAGTGGCCGAGGGTACAGCACTTCGGCGACACATCCGGCATGACTGGACCGTGACCTGGGTCACTCATCGGTCGGGGTGGGTATGTCCTCCTGTGCGGAGCCCGGTGCGTCGACCTGCGCGGCGGCTGCCAGCCGAGATCCGTGACCACTAGGGGCCGCACCTCAGGGTCGTCTCAGGGTCGGGGTTCGGAACCGCTGGAAGCGCGGACCCGTTTCCAGGACAGAGAGCGGCAATGACCGCGAAGGAGGCGACGCACATGTCGAAGAACGCGAAGATCGCAGCGGGGGGTGTGGCGGCCGGTCTCATCCTGCTGATCTGGCTGCCCTGGTGGGCGGCGCTCCTGATAATCCTGGGAGTCCCGGCCGCCGCGTACCTCATGCTCGACCCGTCTCAGCGGCGCAGGCTGCGCCGCGCGACGCGCAAGGAGATCGGTCGCTGACCCTCACCTGGCGGCGGGTGCGGCCGGTGTGGACAGCGCGCAGGAGTGGAGCACATCGCCGTTCGCGGGCCTGCCGACGGTACGGTCCGCGGGCGGTCGAGTGCCTTGCTCCACCCACGCCACCAGTGCGTCGAACGCCGACCGGTAGCAGGGCAGGATCGGACGAAGCCGGTCCGGATGGGTGTCGTACAGCCCGTCGACGTGCGTACCGCCCGTGATCGTGAAATAGCGGTGCAGTGGTCCCCGCCCGCTCGCGTCGATCATGCGCGCGTACACGTCCGAGTCGGCCGCCTTCGGCAGCAGCGCGTCCAGATCGCCGTGCAGCGTGATCAGTGGTCGGCCGATGCGCCCCGTCAGCGCGACGCGGGCCACCGCGCGGCGGACCGGTGCCGGGCGCGACGCGTAGTCGTACGTCGCATCGGACGCGCACGGCGCCAGGATCTGTTCCGGCGTGGTCCCGGCGGACCGGCCGGGGCAGCCGGGGTCGTACGCCGGGTCGAACTCGGCGCGATAGATCTTCTGCGTGACTCCCCAGTAGGTCTGCTCGTGGTACGGCCACAGGAACTCGGAGCCGCGCGCGAAGCCGACCGAGTACAGGTCCTCGTCCCGCGCGGAGCCGAGCGTGCGCGCCACTGCCGTGGGCAAGGAGGTGAGCAGGTTGGGACCGTCCGCGGTCCACAGGGCGCCCTCCCAGTCCACGCCGCCGTCGTACAGCTCGGGGCGGTTCTCCAGTTGCCAGCGGGTGAGATAGCCGCCGTTGGAGATGCCGGTCATGTAGGTACGGCGGGGCACGTCCCCGTAGCGCTGGGCCACCGCCTTGCGGGCGGCCCGCGTGAGCTGAGTGGTCCGTGTGTTCCACTCGGCGACCGCGTCTCCGGGCCGCTTGCCGTCGCGGTAGAAGTCGGCGCCGTTGTTCCCCTTGTCGGTCGCCGCGTAGGCGTAGCCCAGCGCGAGCACCTGATCGGAGATCGCCGTGTCCGTCGCGTACTGCCTGCGGGTGCCGGGGGCTCCGGTGACGACCAGTCCGCCGTTCCAGCGGTCCGGCAGCCGGATGACGAACTGTGCGTCGTGCCGCCAGCCGTGTGTGGTGTTGAAGCGGGAGGAGTCCGGGAAGTACCCGTCGATCTGAATTCCGGGGACCCCGGCCGGAGTCCGGGTACCCCGCGCCGTCAGCCCGGCCTGGTCGGCCATGTCGGTGTGCGGCGTGCCGGCGAGTCCGGAGGTGGTCAGATCCGGGAGGCAGGCGCTCTGCTGGAAGGCCGCGCCCGGCACGTGTACGTGTTCCTGGCCGGGGCAGTGACGCTCCCCGACTGCCGTTGCCGTGGCGGGAGTCGGCCAACCGAGGGCACCGGCCAGCAGCGTGGCGGCGACGAAGGGAACACATCGGTACAGGCGCACGACGGCCTCCTGGAAGGCGGGAGACGGAGGACCGCGGAGAGAGGACCGCGGAGAGAACGGAGCCGCGAAGGCTGCCTCATGGTGCGACCCTGGCCCGGCACCTGCCATGGGTTGGGACCACATGGAACGCCGTCGCCGAATGGGGTCCCGAGACAGGGGCGCCGCACAGGAGGACTACCGGGACGACGGAAGGTGTGACGCCGCGGAACGCCCTATCGGCGGTCCCGCGGTCTGCTGACGCTCACCACGAGCCTCCGGAGTGCCCCGGCCCTTCCACCTGCACCGGGGCGCGCGACCCGTACCGGCGACCGCACCAGTGCCGGCTGCCGGCTGCCGCACGCCGTCTGCGGGCTTGCTGCCGGGTCGCCCGGCGAGCGGCTCAGCTGGGGCGTACGGCCATCTTGTCGAGCGCTGCCAGCAGCCCGGGCAGCTCGGGCCCGCGGCCCACCGGGAGCACCTCGCCGGGTTCGTCGTCGAGGAGCACGAACGCGATGTCGTCGGTCCTGGCGACGAGCGACCAGCCGGGGCCGTCCGCGCGCAGGGTGCGCGCGTCACCGGGAGCGAACGACGACCGGACGCGGCCGAGGGGTGGCGGGGTTTCCACGTACGCGCGTGCCTCTGCGAGGACGCGCCGGATGCCGCTGTGGCCTCCCGGGCCGCGGCCCTTCTCGGCGTCTTCGTCCTCGCCTTCGCGCTCGCCTCCGCTGTCGTCCGTGTCAGCGGCGGCGGTGTCCGACACACCGCCCGGCGTCGCGAAGTCGGCGTCGTCGAGCTGCTCCCGCCAGGTCGCCCACTGCAACGCGATCTCGTCCGCGCCCAGGCGCCGCTGAGCCGGGCCCCACACGCTCGTGTCCGGCGGCGCCAGTGGTGGACCGTCGGAGATCTCGGGATCCGGATCGTGCGGCGGGGGCACGTTGGGGGCGGCGACGGCGACCGCGAGGGGCCATCCGGGCAGAGCGGCCACGACGGTGCGCTCGTCGGGCGACAGGTCGTACTCCATGCCGCAGTCCCAGGACGCGATGGCGACGGCGACCAGGGAGACGTCGTCGATGACGACCGTCCACCGGGCGCCGTCGCCGTCCTGGCCGAGCACCAGGCCGTAGCCGTCGGCGAGCGGCGCGAGGCCGAGCGCCGCGCAGGCCTCCGGGTAGTCGTCGCCCAGCACGCTCGGGAACTTCGCCGGCGTCAGCAGCACCGCCGTGAGCACGTAGAGCGCATCGTCCGCGGCGGCGACGGCCCCCTCGTCCGTCCCTGCCATCCCAGCCTCCCCATCGGTTCGTCCGTCGGCGCGCACCCTAGTGCGACCGGAAGCCGCTTGTCACGACTCCCACAGACACCCGGAGCTGCAGTTCTCCGACCGACAGGGCGAATCGACCGCGATTGTCCGCGGTGTCAGGCCGCCGGAAGCCCGAGGAGCGAGCGGGCCACGGTCTGCGGCGACTCGTCGCGCTCCCGGGCGAGCGCGACGACGGCCCGGCACGCCAGCTCGCTCACCCCGAACGACAGCGCCTCCGGAGACACCCAGCCGGCGGCCTCGTCGAGCCGCTCCTGGTCGTCCTCCGCGCGTGCCGACACATACACGGCGGCGGCCTCGAACAGATTGTGCGTGCGCCGGTCCTTGCCGGTGTCGGACTCCGCGCGCATGGACCGCAGAAATCTCGCACCGGTTTCGCGCAGCCTGCCCCACATACTGATCACCTTCCCCCTCACGGATGACCTGACTGGTCATCCTGGCTGATCATCCATCTTCCATCAATCAACGTAGAGTTGAGGCTTCGGCGGCAGAAGGGGGAGGGCGCGGTGAAGCGCTTCGAGCGGCTCGAACAGATCCGGCGGATGGACCCGTTCCACGAGGCTTCGGAGATCTACCGGCTCACCGCCGCGTACGAATTTCCCTGGGACTTCACCCGGGCGCTGGAGCTGGCGCTCTATCGCACGTACGCCGTGCCCGCCATCGGCCGGCTGCTCGCCGAGACGGCCGAGCTGACGGATCGGTCACAGAAACGCTACGACGACACCTCGCTGCTCCTCGACGCCGTCGTCGAGCACGGCTTCGACAGTGAGCGGGGTCGCACGGCGATCCGCCGTATCAACCAGATGCACCGCAGCTACGACATCAGCAACGACGACATGCGGTACGTGCTGTGCACGTTCGTCGTGATGCCCAAGCGGTGGATCGACGCCTACGGCTGGCGCAGGCTCTCGCGCCACGAGATCGTCGCCTCCGCCGTTCACTACCGCACGCTGGGCCGGCACATGGGCATCAAGGACATCCCGGAGTCCTACGAGGAGTTCGCGGCCTGTCTCGACGCCTACGAGGAGGCCCACTTCGGCTGGGACGAGGGCGCACGGCGGGTCTCCGACGCGACCATCGACCTGATGGCCTCCTGGTATCCGCGAGCTCTCGCGCCCCTCCTGCGCACCTCGACCCTCGCCCTGCTCGACGAACCGCTCCTGAGGGCGTTCCGCTACCCGGCGCCGAGCGCCGCCACCCGCGCCCTCGTGCGGCGTGCGGTACGCGCGCGTGGCCGTGTCGTGCGTCTGCTGCCGCCGCGTCGGGCACCGCACTACGCACGCCAGAACCGGGAGATCAAGGGCTATCCGAACGGCTACCGGCTGGAAGAACTCGGCACCCGCCCGGTCCCGGGCGTCCGGGGCTGCCCCGTGCGGCACATCGACCCGTCAGCCGTCGAGTGAGGCGATCGTCTCGCGCAGCCAGGTGAGTTCGGCCCGCGACGTGGCCCGCGCGATGATCAGGATGCCGCGCCGGAAGGGGTCGTCCAGTTCCTCGGCGGGCAGCGGCCGGTCACCGTCGTAGAAGAAGCTCGCGGGCTCCTCGAGGAAGGCCAGCCGACGTCCCAGTACGGCGGACTGGGCCGCCGCGTCCTCCAGGTGCCGCAGGAAGGCGAGCACCGTGAACCACCTGTTCTCGTCGCTGATGTCCCGCGGGTCGGGCTCGGCGAGCCGGCGGCGCAGTTCCCCGCGGCCCGCTTCGGTGAGCGTCAGGACGTGACGCGGGGCGGCGACTGATCCGGGCTCCGTGGTGCGCGCCAGCAGGCCCGCCTTCTCCAGCCGCTTGATCGCGGGGTACAGCGTGCTCTCGGCGACCGGCTTCACGTGCCCCGTCAGCGCCGCGATGCGTTTGCGCAGCTCGTAGCCGTGGAGCGGGTTGTCGTAGAGGAATCCGAGGATGGCGAGCTCCAGCATGCCCACATTCTTGCTCAGATCTGCTGTACATCCATGAGGGCGTACATCGATATTACTATACATCGACTACGAGGTATATCGTCGTCGTCACCACGCGGACACGGAGGAGGGCGAGATGAGGCAGGCCGAGTTCGACGGCAAGGGCAACTGCATCCGCTGGACGGAGACGCCCGGGCAGGAACCCGCCCGGGTCTATGTGCACGGGCTGGGAGCGATCTCCTCCGTGTACCACGCCCACATCGCGGCCCGGCCCGAACTCGCGGGCCGACGCAGCCTGTTCGTCGACCTGCCGGGGCACGGCATCAGTGACCGGCCCCAGGACTTCGGCTACCGGCTGGAGGACCACGCCGATGCCCTCGCGGCGGCCCTGGACGAGGCGGGGGTGACCGGCGCGGAGCTGATCGCCCACAGTATGGGAGGCTCCGTCGCCATCGTGCTCGCCCACCGTCGGCCCGACCTCGTCTCCCGCCTGGTCCTCACGGAGGCCAACCTCGACGCCCTGCCCGTGCCCGCCGCGGGTAGCACAGGGATCACGGCCTACGCGGAGGAGGAGTTCGTCGGCGGCGGGCACGCGCGCGTGCTGGAGAGGGTGGGGCCCCTGTGGGCAGCGACCATGCGGCTGGCCGACCCGCGCGCTCTGCACCGCAGCGCCACATGGCTGCGGCGCGGTTCCGAGCCGATCATGCGCGACCTCCTCGAAGATCTGTCGATCGACCGCGTGTACCTTCAGGGCGAGCTCAGTGGTGAACTCCCGGGCAGCCGAGCTCTGGAGACCGCCGGCGTGCGTGTGGTGACCGTGCCCGGTGCCGGCCACAACGTCATGTTCGACAAACCCGATGCCTTCGTGGCGGCCGTCGCCGGGCAGGGCTGAGGCGTCAGGAATCCCGTACGGCCAGTGCCAGGAACCGGTCGTCCTCGTCGACGTACGACGTCATACGCCACCCGGAACCGGCCAGCAGTGGCCGGAGATTCGGTTCGGCCCGCAGGTCGTCCGGCGTGATCCGGCGGCCCTGCCGTGCGGCGAGCGCCGCCCTGCCGATCGGGTGGAACAACGCGAGCATGCCGCCGGGGCGCACCACGCGCGCCAACTCCCGCAAGTTCTCGGCCGGGTGCGGCAGGTGCGCGATGAGGCCGGCCGCGAACACGGCGTCGAGCGACTCCGACCGCAACGGCAGCGCGGCCACGTCGGCGAGCAGCAACTGCCCGTCCGCGTCGCGTCCGGCCCGTACGGCGGCCTCCAGCATGGCCGGGGTCAGATCGGCCCCCAGGACCACTCCCGAGGGCCCCACAGCGGCACGCAGCGGCGGCAGGGCGCGTCCCGTGCCACAGCCCGCGTCGAGCACGCGATCCCCCTCGCGCAGCCCGAGTTCGGCGGCCGCCGCCGCATAGGCGGGCCCGTCGTCGGGGAACCGGCTGTCCCAGTCGGCGGCGCGGGCGGTGAAGAACTCCTGCACGTGTGTGTGGTCGTCGCTCATGTTCCGCATGATCCCTCACCGGCACGGATGACGCCGCTGTGCACATGTTCGAGCGTGACGCGATCGTTCCGGTGCAGCTCTACGTCATATTCCAGCAGCTTTCGAAATGCGCCCCCGTTGTGCGCCCGTGCCCCGGCTAGCGTCCCGGAGCCATGGGACACCTGGACCACGCCGCCCTGGGGTGGCTGACCCCCGTGCTGTCGTACGTGATGGCGTGCATAGGCGCCGCGCTGGGACTGCGCTGCACCGTCCGCGCGCTCGGCGCCACCGGCCGGTCGCGCCGCAATTGGCTCATCACCGCGGCCTCGGCGATCGGCACCGGCATCTGGACCATGCACTTCGTGGCCATGCTGGGCTTCAGCGTCAGCGGCACCGACATCCGCTACGACGTACCGCTCACCCTCGTGAGCCTGCTCGTCGCCATGGCCGTCGTCTGCGCCGGCGTCTTCGCCGTCGGCTACGGCCGTGACCGGACCCGCGCGCTCTGCCTCGGCGGCCTCACCACCGGGCTCGGCGTCGCGAGCATGCACTACCTGGGCATGGCCGCCGTCCGACTGCACGGCGACGTCACCTACGATCCCGCCCTCGTCGCACTCTCCGTCCTGATCGCCGTCGTCGCGGCGACGGCGGCCCTGTGGGCGGCGCTCAACATCAAGTCGCCCGTCGCCGTCACCCTCGCCTCCCTGATCATGGGCGCGGCGGTCAGCAGCATGCACTACACCGGGATGTTCGCGGTCGGCGTGCACGTCACACCCTCCGGCGAGGTGCTGCCCGGGGCCACGGCGATGCAGTTCATCTTCCCCCTCGCCGTCGGCCTCGGGTCCTACCTCTTCCTGACCTCGGCCTTCGTCGCACTGTCGCCCACCACAGGGGAGCGCGAGGCGTCCGCGTCGGCCCAGCGGCCGGTCGAGGGCACCGCCGGCTGACGGCGGCCCCCGACCGGGGAGCGGCCGGTAAGTCACGCCCCGAACCACTTCCGAGCGAGGAGGCCATGCGTACCCCCCGTAGGACCACCGCAGCCGGCGCCGAGACGCCGCCCCCACCCCTCGTGCGCGGCCGCCGTGCCCACGCCGGACCACCGGCCGACGAAGGCCCGGAGGAGCCCACGGGCGTGGCACCGGACGACCAGGCCACACGCGCGGAACGATGGCGTATGCGGCCGCGCACCGTCCGCGCCAAGATCGTCTGTCTGCTGATGGTGCCGGTCGTGTCGCTGCTGGCCCTGTGGGCCCACGCCACCGTCAGCACCGCCCAGGACGTCTCCAGGCTGCGCCAGTTGCAGCGCGTCGACTCCGGGATCAGGACGCCCGTCGGGGCCGCCGTCGCCGCCCTCCAGGCCGAACGCGAGGCCGCGGTCCGCTACGCGTCCCACCCGTCCGCCGTGCGGAGCGACGACTACGAGAAGCTCGCGAAGGACACGGACAAGGCGGTGACGCGGTTGCGTCTCGGCGACGGCAACACGGTCGCCGACGGCGAGGAACTTCCCGCCGGAGTGGCCCGGCGACTGGATGCCTTCGTCACCGGAGCCGAGCGGCTGAGCACCGTACGCGGTGCCGTGCTCGACCGCCGCTCTGGCTGGGACGAGGCGTACGGCCGGTACACGAGGATCATCGCGACCGCGTTCTCGGTGGGCGGCGCCCTCAGCGGTATCCAGGACGCGGAACTCGGCTCCGACGCGCGCGTGCTGCTCGAATTCGCCCGCGCGGGGGAGGCCTTGGCGCAGGAGAACGTGCTCCTGGACAGCGCGCGCCTCGCCGGGCGCCTCGGCGGAGAGCGGCTGCGGCTGTTCACCGGCGCCGTCGGCACCCGCCGTAGCCTCACCGACTCCGCCGTCGCGGACCTGCGGGGTCCCGAACGCACGGCCTGGCGGCGCCTCGCCGACGGCGGCGCCTACGCGACCCTGGCCGCCGTCGAGGACAAGGTCCTCGCCACCGCGCCGGGCGCACGGGCGATCGACGTCGCGTCGGAAACCACCTGGAGCACGGCACACGCGCGCGTGCAGAGCGGTATGCGGACGATCGAGCAGGACGCCGGGCGCGGTGTCGCGGACCGTGCCGACCCCTTCACGCGCGGTCTGCTCACCCCGGCCGGTGCGGCGGTCCTCTTCGGCCTCGCCGCCGTGGCCGCCTCTCTCGTGATCTCCGTACGCATCGGCCGCGGCCTCGTCGTCGAGTTGGTCAGCCTGCGCAACAGCGCCCTGGAGATCGCCCGGCGCAAGCTTCCCGAGGCCATGCGGAAGCTGCGTGCCGGCGAGGAGATCGACATCCGGGCCGAGGCGCCGCCCGGACCACCCGCCGAGGACGAGACCGGTCAGGTCGGCGAGGCCCTGGGCACCGTCCATCGTGCCGCACTGCGCGCCGCCGTGGAACGCGCCGAGCTCGCCAGCGGCATCTCCGGGGTCTTCGTCAACCTCGCCCGCCGCAGCCAGGTCCTCGTGCACCGCCAACTGAGCCTGCTGGACAGCATGGAGCGCCGCTCCGACGACCCGAACGAACTGAGCGACCTCTTCCGGCTCGACCACCTCACCACCCGCATGCGACGCCACGCCGAGAGCCTCATCATCCTCTCGGGAGCGGCGCCGGGCCGCGCCTGGCGCATGCCGGTCTCCCTGACCAACGTGGTCCGCGCGGCCGTCTCCGAAGTCGAGGACTACGCGCGCGTGGAGGTACGGCAGCTCCCCGAGGCGGCCGTCATCGGCGCGGCCGTCGCCGACCTCACCCACCTCCTCGCCGAACTCGTCGAGAACGCCGCCCAGTTCTCGCCGCCGCACACGCGCGTGCGCATCACCGGCGAGCCCGTCGGCAACGGCTACGCCGTCGAGGTCGAGGACCGCGGCCTGGGCATGGGCAAGGAGACCCTCGCCGAGGCCAACCGCCGCATCGAACAGTCCGAGGCACTCGACCTGTTCGACAGCGACCGACTCGGCCTCTTCGTGGTCAGCAGGCTCGCGTCCCGGCACGGCATCAAGGTGCACCTGCGCACCTCTCCCTACGGCGGGACCACGGCGGTCGTCCTGTTGCCCACCGCGCTGCTGCACAACACCACGGCGGAACGTTCCCCCAGCGGCGAGGCGGTCCCCGAACAGTCCGCCGCACCTGCCTACGCGCGCGTACCCGCCGCCCACCGGCACCAGGAGCCCGTCCACCCGGTCGCCGACCGGCCCGCTCTGGTGGCTCCCGCACCGGCCGCGGCCAGGACCACGACCGACACCCCGCCCCCGGGAGTCACCACCTTGCGACTGCATCGCCCCCCGGACGACCCCGAAGCCTCCGACGACCTTCCGCGCCGGGTACGGCAGGCGTCCCTCGCCCCCCAACTGCGCGAGGGACGCCCCCAGCAACCACCGGCGACGACCGCCTCCCACCACGACGACCGGCGCACCCCCGAACTCGTCCGGGACCGCATGGCGGCGTACCGGGACGGCTGGACGCGCGGCGGCGGTAGGCAACCGGGCCGCGGTCCCACATCCGATTCCACAACGCGCAGCGACAGCAGCGAAGGAGACCTCGCATGACCCAGGACCCGAGCATGAGGGCCGCTCAGCGGTCCGGCGAACTCGACTGGCTGCTCGACGACTTGGTGCTGCGGGTGAGCGAGGTGCGGCACGCCGTGGTGCTGTCCAACGACGGACTCGCCGTGGGAGCGTCCTCCGACATCCGCCGTGCGGACGCCGACCACCTCGCAGCGGTGGCCTCCGGCTTCCACAGCCTGGCCAAGGGCGCGGGCCGCCACTTCGGCGCCGGCGGAGTGCGCCAGACCATGGTGGAGATGGACGACGCCTTCCTGTTCGTCGCGGCCGCGGGCGACGGCTCCTGCCTCGCCGTCCTCACCGCCGTGACCGCCGACATCGGACTCGTGGCCTACGAGATGGCACGGCTGGTCAAACGGGTCGGTGAGCACCTCTACACGCCGCCGCGTGCCGCCGCGCGGCCGCCCGCCGCCGGATGAGCCGGAAGGGCGGTCCGCGCACATGACCGAGGACACGACGGACGCGCCGCGCGAGCAGGGCAGCCAGTGGTACGACAACGAGGCCGGGCCGCTGGTCCGCCCGTACGCCATGACGGGCGGACGCACCAGACCCGGCCCCACCGGGGTGCGTTTCGACCTGATCGCCCTCGTCACCCTGGACGCCGCCGCGCCCGGTGCCGCCGACGACACCGCGCTCGGTCCGGAACACCGGGCCCTCATCGAGCTGTGCCGGACGGAGACGCAGTCGGTCGCGGAACTCGCCGCGGGCGCCGATCTGCCCGTGGGGGTCGTGCGGGTGCTCCTCGGCGACCTCCTGGAACTGGGCCGCGTCACGGTCAGCCGTCCGGTACCGCCCGCACAGCTTCCGGACGAACGGATCCTGCGCGAGGTGATCGCGGGACTGCGGGCGCTGTAGACGCCGTTTCAGAACCAGCCGGTCCCGCACGACACCCGATCGTGCATCCGGACGGACACCGAACAGGAACGAGCCGGTCGCCTCGGACAAAAAGCGGTCCGGCCCCACGAAGGACGGCCCTGGTTGTCATGATGCTGACTTCGCACAGTGACGTGACGTCGACCGATGCCGGTACTCCAGAGAGAAGTGATCGATGGTCTCCGAGCACTCCGACGCATCCGGTGGCGAGACGGCCGCCCTGGCGTTGAAGATCCTTGTCGCCGGTGGATTCGGCGTGGGCAAGACCACCCTGGTGGGCGCGGTCAGTGAGATCAAGCCGCTGCGCACCGAGGAACTGCTCAGCGAAGCAGGGCAGTTGGTGGACGACACCGACGGCGTCGACCAGAAGGCCACCACGACCGTCGCCATGGACTTCGGACGCATCACCATCCGCTCCGGCCTGTCCCTCTACCTCTTCGGCACCCCGGGCCAGGACCGCTTCTGGTTCCTCTGGGACGAGCTGTCGCAGGGAGCCCTGGGCGCGGTGGTCCTCGCGGACACCCGGCGCCTGGAGGACTGCTTTCCCGCCGTGGACTACTTCGAGCACCGGCACATCCCGTTCGTCGTGGCCGTCAACTGCTTCGCGGGCGCCAGGACCTACGGCGCCGAGGACGTCTCACGCGCCCTCGACCTGGACCGCGGTACGCCCGTGGTGCTCTGCGACGCGCGGGACCGCGACTCGGGAAAGGAGGTGCTGATCCGACTCGTCGAGTACGCCGGGCGGATGCACACCGCCTGGCTGCTCGACTCCGTAGGCTGACTGGTCCTCATCCGCCGTCGGCCTCCGGTGCCGACCGGCGCCAGGACCACCATCAGTCCGAGACGCCCTTCTCCGCCAGCACCTTCTCGATCGTGACGCGGACGAGGAGTTCACCCGGAACGCCATTGCGGGCGCCGAACTCCTCAGCGCGCTCCTCACCCATGTACCGCGCCCCGATACGACCTGCCCAGTGCCTCAACTCCTCGAGATCCTCCGAGAGACGGGCGTGGCCCCGCAGGACCACGAAGGCGTACGGCGGCCGGTCGTCGTCCACGCACAGCGCCACCCGGCCGTCACGGGCCAGATTGCGCCCCTTCACACTCGACTTGCCGGTGTTGAACACCACCTCGTCCCCGTCGAGCACGAACCATATGGGCGTGACATGCGGACTGCCGTCGGCCCGTACGGTCGACAGCTTTCCGGTGCGCGTACCGTGCGAGACGAACGCCCGCCATTCCTCATCGGTCATCTTCTTCGCCATGCCCCCCATCCTCCTTGCCCGCGGGCCGGATCGTCGGGGAGGGTGGCGAGGAGATCCTCCGGTGCAGGGGGAGACATCCACACGGGGAGAACGGACCATGGCGCAGAACCAGGGACTTGGCTGGTTGCTGGACGACCTGACGGAGCGCGTCGATCATGTGCGGCACGCGTTGGTGCTGTCCAACGACGGTCTGGTCACGGGCGCGAGCACGGGACTGCGACGCGAGGACGCCGAGCACCTCGCGGCGGTCTCGTCGGGACTGCACAGCCTGGCCAAGGGGTCGGGACGGCACTTCGGCGCGGGCAGAGTGCGCCAGACGATGGTCGAGTTCGACGACGCGGTGCTGTTCGTCACCGCGGCCGGCACCGGAAGCTGCCTGTGCGTGCTCAGCGGCGCGGAAGCCGACATCGGTCAGATCGGCTACGAGATGACCCTGCTCGTCAACCGAGTCGGTGAGCACCTCGACGTGGACGCCCGACAGCCCGAACGGGCACCCCTCACAGACCTCTGATCTGCTGTTTCGTCGCCCCTCGTGGAGTTATCCACAGGCTCGTCGCGCGATCCGCCCGACCGGCTACGGTTTTTGTCACGGCGAGCGCACTCAGTGTGAGCCACTGACTCCACGGGGGAGAACGACCATGTCGGGCGACACCATCACCAAACCTCACCAGCCTTCCTGCGCACCGGGTCGGGCCGCGCGCGAACTGGGACTGAAACGAGGCGAGTTGGACCTCGCCGTCCATCTCGGACTCATCCGGACCGTGCCCGACGAGGGAGGCGGGGGGCGGCGCGTCCCCCGCTCCGAGATCGAACGGGTGAGTTCGGGGGCCGGGTTCCCCGACTCGTTGCGGGAGCGCGTGCAGGTGGCGGGCACGTCGGAAGGCGCGCACCTCATGGAGGTGCCCCCGGGCAGGTTCACGCGTCTCGCCCGACTGGGCCTGGTGGTGCCGGTGAAGTGGTATCTGAACCGCTATCGGGCCGTGGTCTGGCTGTACCTGGCCGAGGAGCTGAAGCAGTTCGCCGCCGACGAGCGGAACGCCGCCCTGCTGAACGCCCGTCGGATGCCCGAAGGGCTGCGCGGCATGCTGGACGCGGGCGTGGATCTGCGGCCGCGCAACTGGCGCGGACGTCATCGGGGATTCCTGCTGCGTCAGGCCGACGGCCCATGGGAGGGCGCCGGAGCGCTGGCCGCCTTCCTGGATCCCGTCCAGATCGCGGAAATCGTCCCCGACCCCTATGAGCGCTCCCATCTGAACCGCTTCCGCCCGGGGCCGCCGGCGACCGGGGCGCCGGGTTCGCCGGCCACGCACATCGCCGAGACGATCATGACGGCGGACGACCCGGACGAGATCAGTCTGCTGCGGGCCGACCTGACGGCAGTCCTGGAGGAAGCGCGCGAGTGGCGGCCCGCGCCGCGTCCCACAGCGAACCGGGCCACGGTCCCGGGACATCCGGCACGACTCGGTTCGCTCCGGCCCAAGGAGCCGGAACCGTCGCGGGGCCTGCTGGGATGGCTTCGGCGCAGAAGCCCCCGGGGCACGACGCCCTGAACAGTCCCTCCTGGACAACGGACACGCACGGCCTGCGTTCCAGTTCGGGAAGCCGGTCCCGGTGATGATGAACGCATGGACGTCACCGAGGTACTCCTGCCTGGGGTCGGGCTTCGCTACGAGTTCACCAACCATGAGGGCGAGCGGATCGGCATCGTCGCGGAACGGACCGGTGAATTCGAACTGGTCGTCTACTCGGGTGGTGATCCCGACGAGGGCCGTCCCGTGATGCGGCTCAACAGCGAGGAGGCGGACGCGGTCGCCGAGATCCTGGGGGCGCCGCGGATCGCCGAACGCTTCGCCGACCTCACCAAGGAGGTACCAGGGCTGCTGGCGGGGCAGATCGAGGTCCGGTCCGCCAGCCCTTATGCCGGTCAGATGCTGGGGCGCACCAGGGCACGGACGAGAACGGGAGCGTCGATCGTGGCGGTGGTCCGTGGTGAGGATGTCATCGCGTCACCCACGCCCGATGAGGTGCTGCGGGCCGGTGATGTCCTCGTGGTGATCGGTACCCGCGAGGGGATCGCGGGCGTGGACGAGATCATCCAGGGCTGAAGGTGGACACCCCCGCGGCGCTGCTGCTGGAGCTCGGACTCCTCCTCACCGCCCTCAGCGTGCTCGGCGCCGTGGCGCGGCGCCTGTCACTCTCGCCGATCCCGCTCTACCTGCTGGCGGGCCTGGCGGTGGGCGAGGGAGGCATCGCTCCGGTCCCGGCCGCCGGTGAGTTCGTGGAGACCGGTGCCGCCATCGGGGTGGTGCTGCTCCTGCTCACTCTCGGCCTGCAGTTCTCGCTCACCGAGTTCACCGTCAGCCTGCGTCGCCATGTGCCCTCGGCCGTGGTCGATCTGGCGCTGAACGCGGCCCCGGGCGCGGTGGCCGGGTGGCTCCTCGGTTTCGACGGCCTGGGCATCCTGGCCCTGGCGGGCGCCACGTACGTCTCCTCCTCGGGCATGATCGCCCGGCTGCTGGCCGACCTGCGGCGGCTGGGCAACCGCGAGACCCCGGCCATTCTCTCCGTGCTGGTCATGGAGGACATCGCCATGGCCGCGTACCTGCCCCTGCTGGCTGTCCTCGCCGCCGGCGGCCCGTGGTGGCAGTCGGTACTCGGCATGGTGGCGGCGGTCGGCGCGGTCCTCGCCGCCTTCACCGCCTCCTATCGCTGGGGCCACCACCTGGGCCGGCTGCTGTCGCACCCCGATGCCGAACAACTTCTGCTCAGGGTGCTCGGCTTGACCCTGATCGTCGCGGCGCTGGCTGAGGTCGTCCACGCGTCCGCGGCCGTCGGGGCCTTCCTCGTGGGCCTTTGTCTGACCGGTGAGACAGCCGATCGGGCCAGGGCTGTGCTCAGCCCGCTGCGGGACCTGTTCGCCGCCATCTTCTTCCTGGGGATCGGACTGTCGGTCGATCCGGAGGACCTTGTGCCGCTGCTCCCTGCTGCGTGTGGGCTCGCCGCTGTCACAGCCGTGACGAAAATGGTCACCGGCCGGTACGCGGCCTCACGGGATCACGTCGGACGCCGTGGCCAGCTTCGGGCCGGCGCGGCGCTCATCGTCCGTGGTGAGTTCTCCCTCGTCATCATCGGGCTGGTCGGCGCGACGCATGACGGTCTTGCTCCGCTGGTCACCGCCTATGTCTTCGTCCTCGCCGTCGTGGGTCCGCTTCTCACCCATCTGGCGGGCGCCTCGCCCCGCGGACAGGGCCGGGCCAGGGGAGAGCCGGCGAGGTCACCGCACCCGTAGACGGTGGGGCCGGGCCGGCTGCTCCGGCCCAGCCCGCGGCGGCTACTCGGGGCGGTCTGCTCGTTCGAGCCTGGCCACCTCGAATTCCACCCGGACCTCGTCGGCAAGCCGCAAGGCGCCCAGGAACGCGGTGTAGGGCTTGATTCCCCAGGTGGACTGCGTGACGGTCGCCCACCCGCGCAGCAGCCTGTCCTTCGCCTTCCCGTGCACCGTCACAGGGTGCGTCCGGCCTTTGATGGTGAGGTCCCCGGTGATCTCGAAGGACTCGGGAGTTCCCACGATGCCGGTGGACCGGAACGTGATCGTGGGGTGCTCTGTGGTGTGCAGCAGGGCCTTGTCTCCCAGCGTCCGCTTGATCTCCGCACGGTCGGCGTCGGTGAGCGGCTTCAGTCCGCCCGTTCCCTCCCGCACCTCCAGCGAACCGGTCTCGACGGTCACCCGCACCGACGACCTGTCCGGGTCGCCGACGGCCACGACTGCTTCCCCGGACCATCGGGTGGCCTCGATCGTGAGATCGTGCCCCGCCCTGCGGCCCAGCCCCGCGCGGCCGGTCCTGATCAAGAGGCGGCCCGTTGACGGTCCGAGCCGGTAAGTTCCGTCTGTGAGCGTCACGGCGCCGAGAGTACGGGGCGGAGGCGGCCGGGGCGTCGAGAGGACCCGTTCGGCGTGTCTCCCGTCCTCGGGAGCCAGAGTGCCCAGACGTCTTCGCGCCCGAGGCAGCGGCTGGCTCTGCGGCCGTGTGAGCAAGAGCCCGCCCGTCGAACGCCGGGGCCGCACGGGGGCCGGGGCCGCCCCCCCACTCGGCCACCAGCTACCTATCGGGAACCGCCAGTTCACGGCCGCGGTAGAAGCCCTCCCGCTCCTCCACGACGTACGCGGCCATGTTCGCGCGCCGCTGCTTCTCCGGCTCGGAGTTCCGCCAGGAGTCGCATGCCTCTTTCGAGTCCCAGAAGGACACCCCGGTGATCTCCTGTCCGTCCTCGGACCAGTACGCGAAGGCCCGGCGCATGCCTCGCGGGTAGGGGTCCGGACGCCATGCCGCGCCGAATTCCTCCAAGGCGCCCGGCCGAATGCGGCGCGTCGTCACCCATACGAAGTGCTCCTCCACCTCGGCCCTCCTCCCATGCGGTTCGACTGGCCGACTTCTTTCAGACCACCGTAGGTTCCATGCGCCGCTTCCGCCTGCGGGGCGAAGGAGACCTGCCGATCACCGCGGCCACGGTCACGGGCGAGCCTGTGGCACGCCCGCGGAACTGGCCCGGCGGGCCGCCGCCCAGGCCGAGGTCCGCTGGACGGCCGACGACGGGACGTCCCGCCGCGAACGCACCGAGGACCCCTCACGGCTGGTCTGGGACCTCCACCGGCACGCGGACGGCCCGATCGCCGACCTGGAGGTCCGCCGCCCGACGCTGGAGGACACCTACCTGCACATGGTGCACCGGGAGGCCCACGGCACGGACCGGGCCGGGGACGAGGAGACACGGGTCGCATGAGGGGGACACACATGACGAACAGTCGGCGTGCCGGGCTCCAGCGCGGCGGCATCGAGCTGCGGCACCTCCTGCGCAACGGCAAGGAGATGTCCGGCCATCTGACCAACGTGGTCGTCGCGCTGCTCGTCGCCGCCTACGTCAGCGACGACGTGCCCGGCACCCGGACCCCGATGGCCCATCTGGTGCTGGCGGGCTTCGCCGCCTACCTGCTGTTCCAGATCGGGCTGATCAACCTCCCGCAGATGCTCGTGACCGAGCGGGAGGAGGGCGCCCTGCTGCGGCTGCGCGCCACACCCGGCGGGATACCGGCCTACCTCGTCGCCAAGTGTGTGCTGGTGGTCGTCGTGGCGGTCGGCACCCTGGCGCTGCTCCTGGTAGCCGCGGCGCTGCTGGTGGACGGGCCACTGCCGCACGGGCCGGGCGACTGGCTGACCCTTCTGTGGGTGACCACGCTCGGGCTGCTCGC
Organism: Streptomyces sp. NPDC006385; assembly: GCF_040612485.1. Lineage (NCBI taxonomy): Bacteria > Bacillati > Actinomycetota > Actinomycetes > Kitasatosporales > Streptomycetaceae > Streptomyces > Streptomyces sp. NPDC006385. The sequence goes on along the minus strand of NZ_JBEXQG010000022.1, from coordinate 69,474 downwards.
CGTCGTACCGCTCGGCGCGGCCATAGGCGCCGTACTGCCCAACCCCCGCGAGGCACTGGCGCTGATCATGCTGCCGACCATGGGGCTGCTGATCACCTCGGGGACGGTGTTCCCGATCACCTCGCTGCCCGTGCCGGTCCAGCAGGTGGCCGCGGTCTTCCCGCTCAAGTGGATGGCGCAGGGACTGCGTTCGGCGCTGCTCCCGGACTCGGCGCGACCGCCGAGGTGGCGGGCTCCTGGGAGCTGCCCATGGTGGCCCTGGTCCTGACCGGCTGGGCGGTCCTCGGGTTCCTCCTCGCGGTGCCCCTGCTGCGTCGCGCCGCCCGCCGCGAGTCCGGCTCCCGGCTGACCGCGCGTCACCGCAAGGCGGAACAGAGCGGCGCGCTGTCCGCGCAGGTGGGTCGATGACGATGCCGGGGGCGGGGCCAGGCGCTGGTAGCGGTTCGAGAGGACGACGCGCCGACGGCCCAGGTGCCTTGGTCTACTCGGAACTGTCTTCCGGGACCTGGTAGGTCCTGGTCCAGGTGGCCCCGCAGCGGCAGGAGGACTGCTCCACGAGCTCACCGTTCTCGGTGACTCCCAGCCCCTCGTTGACGCGGACGTGCACGTGCTCGGACATGGGCGGACTTCCTTCCCATAAGCCTGCCGATCCGGCGGCAGCCTGAAAGCCCCCATTCTCGGCAGGTGGGACAAACCTCGCGTAGGAGCCACGTCACATCCTGTCGATCGGAGTTGCGGCGCATCACAGGAGGGTGTTCAGCCGCCCTCACTGATCAGCGGGCGAGGTGGTCAGGGTGTCCTGCTGGGGCTGCTCGTGGGTGTTCGCTTCGAGCGGTGGCGCGGCATGCAGCACTGCCAGCAGTGGCCGCAGGTGAATTCCACGCGCTCGACAGCCAGTTCGGTGATCATCGTCTTGCCTCCCTTCGGATGGCCGTCGGCTTTCGTTGCATTGCGGCTGTCCTTCCGGTCGCGGGCGGAGACAGCTGACGGGGTGGTGTCCGACCTGGCGGGGGAGTGCGGGGGCCGCCAGCAGGTTTCTGCGAACCGAACCGAACCGGACTGGCCAGGACTGGACCGGACTGGCCAGGACCGGGCAGGGCAGGTGCAGAGTGCGGAGCCCGGGCGTGCGACTGCTTCGGGCTACAGGGCTGGGGTTCGCCCGCATTGCCCGGGCGCGTCGGTGAAAGCCCGTGGCCCAGCCGCTTTCGGTGGGTCACGGGCCAGTACGCCTGTGCCGTCAGCCGGCGATTTCCTTCTTTTCCTCGGCGCGACTGACCTCGATCTTGCGGGACGTCGGCTGCTCAGCCACCGGGATCCTGACCGTCAGCACACCCGCGTCGTAACCGGCCTCGATGTGCTCCACGTCCAGGGTCTCGCCGAGGAACAACTGCCGCCGGAACACCCCGTGCGGCCGCTCCGCCGTGACCATCTCCGACTCGGGCACTTCCGGTGCGGGGCGCTCGGCGCGCACGGTCAGCACGTTCTGCTCGACGCTCAGATCGATGCTGTCCGGGGCGATACCAGGAAGGTCCAGGTGGACCCAGACCGCACCCTCGCGCTCGTAGGCGTCCATCGGCATGGTCACCGGCCGGGCCACGGAACCCAGCAGTTGCTCGGCCAGGCGGTCCAGTTCACGGAAGGGATCGGTGCGCAGCAGCATCGCCGTCACACTCCTCTCGGACAGTGACATGGGCCGTCTTCGACGACCGCTTCCACGAACCGCTCTCATCGCCCATATACCGCAAACCGGAAATATTGACAACGGGTGAGCAAAGTTGTATGCGTTCCAGGTAGGAGGTTCATGGAGTTTGCGCAGGTCAAGCGGCCAAGGGAGGTGAGGTTGATGCCCGGGCAGCGACCGCGGCGCGACCACTACGCAGTCCTCGGCGTGCCACGTTCCGCCTCCGCCCAGCAGGTCACCTCCGCCTATCGCAGGCTGGTGCGCTCGCTGCATCCTGACGCCCGGCCGGGGGGTCCGGCAGCGGCGGAGGATCTCGCTGACGTCCTCGCCGCCTACGACACGCTGCGCGATCCGGAACGGCGCGCGGCGTACGACGCCGGGCGCGGCAGCCCGACGGCGAGTACGTCCGCCGCCGGCCGGCCGGTACCCGTGCGTGTGACGCGGACCTCCCCGAGCCGGGGGATGCGTGAGACGTCCAGCTTGCCGGACGCCCCGGAGGGGCTGGTCTTTTCCGTGTCCTTGCGCGTCGGCTCCCGCTTCGCAGAGCCACTGGGGTGGGATGACCGCGGTTTCATCGCGAGGGTCCTGCGGCAGTGGCTGCGGCAGACGGATCCGTGGCTGTGACAGACGGCCGTGCTGCTCGCAGTGCATCCACGGCAGGGGGACCCCGTCACGAAAGCGCCCAAGAAGGCGGAAACAGGGACCCATTGACAATCCAGAATGTGGACTTTATCTAGATTCCTAGCGAGGTGCATCCGCTCCGGGTCTGGAACTGAGATGGACTCGTATGGAGGCGAGGACCATGGCACGCGCAGTGGGAATCGACCTGGGCACGACGAACTCGGTGGTCTGCGTGCTGGAGGGCGGGGAGCCCACGGTCATCACCAACACGGAAGGCGCCCGGACCACTCCGTCGGTGGTCGCCTTCGCCAAGAACGGCGAGGTGCTGGTCGGGGAGGTGGCCAAGCGCCAGGCCGTCACGAACGTGGAGCGCACCGTGCGTTCCGTCAAGCGTCACATGGGTGAGGCACAGTGGCGATTCCCCGACTCGGGAAGCATCGACGGCAAGCGGTACACGGCGCAGGAGATCTCCGCGCGGGTGTTGCAGAAGCTCAAGCGGGACGCGGAGGCGTACCTCGGTGAGGACGTCACCGATGCGGTCATCACGGTTCCGGCGTACTTCAACGACTCCCAGCGCACCGCGACCAAGGAGGCCGGGGAGATCGCCGGGCTGAAGGTGCTGCGGATCATCAACGAGCCGACGTCCGCCGCCCTGGCCTACGGCCTGGACAAGGAGAGCGATCAGACGGTGCTGGTGTTCGACCTCGGTGGCGGCACGTTCGACGTGTCGCTGCTGGAGATCGGCGAGGGCGTGGTCGAGGTCAAGGCCACCAACGGCGACACGCACCTGGGCGGCGACGACTGGGACCAGCGCATCGTCGACCACCTGGTCAAGCAGTTCAAGAACAGCTACGGCGTCGACCTGTCCAAGGACAAGATGGCCGTACAGCGGCTGCGCGAGGCCGCCGAGCGGGCGAAGATCGAGCTGTCGTCGTCCTCCGAGACGACGATCAACCTGCCCTACATCACCGCCTCCGCCGAGGGCCCGCTGCACCTGGACGAGAAGCTCACCCGGGCTCAGTTCCAGCAACTGACCGCGGATCTGCTGGAACGGTGCAAGGGTCCGTTCCACAGCGCGGTCAAGGACGCCCGGATCAAGGTGTCCGACATCGACCACGTCATCCTGGTCGGCGGCTCGACGAGGATGCCGGCGGTGACCGATCTGGTGCGGCAGCTGACCGGCAAGGACCCGCACAAGGGCGTCAACCCCGACGAGGTCGTCGCCGTGGGCGCAGCCCTGCAGGCCGGTGTCCTCAAGGGTGAGGTCAAGGACGTCCTGCTCCTCGACGTGACCCCGCTGTCCCTCGGCATCGAGACCAAGGGCGGCATCATGACCAAGCTGATCGAGCGCAACACCACCATCCCGACGAAGCGCTCCGAGATCTTCACGACGGCCGAGGACAACCAGCCGTCCGTGCAGATCCAGGTCTTCCAGGGCGAGCGCGAGATCGCGGCGTACAACAAGAAGCTGGGCATGTTCGAGCTGACCGGTCTGCCGCCGGCCCCGCGCGGAGTGCCGCAGATCGAGGTCACCTTCGACATCGACGCCAACGGCATCATGCACGTCTCCGCCAAGGATCTCGGCACGGGCAGGGAGCAGCGCATGACGGTCACCGGCGGCTCCTCGCTGCCGAAGGACGACATCGACCGCATGATGCGCGAGGCCGAGCAGCACGCCGAGGAGGACCGGCGCCGCCGCGAGGCCGCCGAGACCCGCAACCACGCAGAGCAGGTCGCCTACCAGACCGAACGACTGCTCACCGACAACGCCGACAAGATCCCCGCCGATGTCAGGAGTGAGGTCGACAGCGCCCTGACGGAACTCAAGGAGGCGCTCAAGGCCGAGTCGGCAGACACCGCCACCTTGAGGCAGGCCGCCGACAAGGTCACCGCCGCGGCACAGAAGGTGGGCGCCGCCATGTACGCGCAGGCGCAGGGCCGGCAGGCCGCCGGCGGCGCGAGCGGTGGCGCGGGTGGTGGCGGCGCGGGTACCACCGGACCGGACGAGGATGTCGTCGACGCCGAGATCGTCGACGACGAGGACAAGCGGCAGGGGGGCGCCGGATGATCCGCCCGAGCGACACCGACCGCCCTGGCGAGCGCCCGCTGTCGATCGTCCGGGACAACACGCGGCGGGGTCCGGGGACCAGCCTGGAGCCTCGCCGCCGGGGCGAGGTCAAGCCTGCCCGGCAGGGGGACGCGGCCGCCGGTGAGACCGACGCGCTGCGGGCGCAACTGCGGGAGCGCACGGCGGACCTGGTGCGAGTGAAGTCCGAGTACGACCACTATCGCAAGCGGGTCCGTCGTGATCGCCGGGACGTCGGCGTGATAGCGGTGGCCAACGTGCTCACCGGCTTCCTCCCCGTCCTGGACGCCATCGACCAGGCCCGCAGGCAAGGAGAGGTCACCGGCGGCTTCCAGCGCGTCACCGAGGTGCTGGAAACCGAACTCGCCGCCCTGGGGCTGCGGTCTTTCGGCGCGGTGGGCGACGCCTTCGACCCCGCCGTGCACGAGGCCGTCTCCTGCATCCGCTCCGACCTCGTGGAACAGCCCACCTGCACGGCCATCCTGCGCCCCGGCTACCGGGTCGGCGACCGGATGCTGCGGCCCGCTCAGGCGGAAGTCGCCGCACCGCCGGCCCGGCGGTAGGAAGGACTTCAGGGGCCGTCGGCATCGGTGCCGGCCACGGCCCCCCACACAAGGAGCAGTTGCTCTCTCTGCAACTTGCAACCCTGCCTTCCGGCGCTTGAGTCTCCTGCTATCAAGAATTTTCGAGCTGGTTTGTCATATTCCCTGCCTCGGTGTATATGAGGTGGAGGTGACAGCGACGGATGATTCATTCAGGGGAGGAGTCGTAGATGGACGCTCTTATGTGGCTGCTCCTGCCGCTGCTGGCCGGGATCGGCAGCAGCCTCTGGGCCTGGTGGCCCGGACCGGCCCGTTCCACGAGTCTCCGCGCATCCTGTGAATGCAACGCGCTGCCCGAAGGGGCCCGGCCCGCGCCCGCGGCGCAGCGAGGCTGACACGTTCGGAACCCAGCAACCGGGAAAGCACCCGGGGAGGATGAGCTGTGTTGATATCCGCTGTCGTGATCCCTCTCGTACTGCTCGCTGCCGTTTTCGCACCCAGCCTCTATGAGGACTGGAAGATCTACTCCCGGCTCAACCGGTTGCCTCTGCCCCCGGCGAGCCGCTCCCTGCGTACCCGGCTGCTTTTCACTCCCGGATCCAGCGGGAGAACAACTCCCGTACATCGCGCGGGGCGTGGGCGAGGGCCGCTTCGTCGGGTTCGGCCGGGGAGACGCTGGGAAGGTGGACGATGATGTCGAAGGCGTCCAGGGGGCGGGCGTCGGCATAGTCGGCGCCGACGCGCTGCTGGGTAACGGTCCGAACGGTCCTGGCGTCGGCCGGAGACAGGCGCCGCAAGTCGGTCGCGAAGGATCCGTCGTGGCTGGCGGCCATCAGCGCGTCGAGGCTCCCGGGCCGGGGAGCGTCGAGTTCCCGGAAGATCTTGCCGGTCAGGAGGTCGGCGCTGGTGTTGAAGGTGTGACCGGTCGCCGAGGTCGTGCCGATCACCAGATAGTCCGCGCCCCGCCGAGCGGCGAGTTGCATGCCCATCGTCGTCGACAACGGCACGCCGGGAAGGACGACGGGGCAGCGCTGAACGTGGGCGTTGTGGGCGGCGACGACGATCCGGTCCTCCCGGCGCAGGATCCATTCCACCGTGTCCGCCATCGCGGCATCGCGGATGTCGAACTGCATCCCGTGCGAGGTGCCACGTGACTGTTCCCGGAGAGTCGCATCGAGGTTGACCGTGAGGCCCAGCGAATGGAGGGCACGCTCGTAGGCGTCGACACCCGTGCGTCGAAGGTAGTCGACGCGCCGGGCCTTCATGCGGGCCGTGAGATCGGCAAGGCTCGCGGTCAGCGCGTCCTTGCTCTCAGGTGCGAGCTTCCCGTAAGTCTCGTGGGCCGCATGGGCGGAGAACACTGACGATGCCGCGCAGGCCAAGGCCGTCTCCCGAATGGTCGGGGCCACGTCATAGCCGGGGTCGGCCTCGGCGAGGTAGGCGATCACGGCATCGAGACCGGGCAGCGCAGACACTCCCGAGCCCGGCAGGTCGATGCCGTAAAAGCCGACGGTTGATGAGCTTGTGAGATTGTGCCGGCGCATCCACGTCAGGTGGGCGCGCATCTGCGTCCACAGCCCCATCAGCGACGTCATGCCGTCCGCCATGACGCGGCCGGGTTCGTTCGGCTGGTCGGCGGCCTCGTCGCCGGCGCGCACCCAGTTGTCGGTCAGCCACCCTTCGGCGAATCCCGATTCCATCGCGTAGGCGCTGAACCCGTGCCGTTCGACCAGGTAGCGCAGCAGGCGGTGGCGGAGCCGGTAGAACTCGCGGTTGTAGTGCGCGCTCTCGCCGATCGCCACCACTCGAGCGTCGCCGATCGCCTCGTCCAGCCATTCCAGGTCGTCCTGGGGCGCGGCCGGATCCAGCGTGGACAGCGGAATCACCGCCTCGTCACTCAGCCGGACCGGCGTCGTCCAAGGGGTCATCGTCACTCTCGATTCCTCCGGGCTCTGAGACAGGGACGTCCACGCACGTTGTGCAAGGACCGTGGCCCGACCCCACTGTCGAACCACCTGGCGTTCCTGCGTGACTACGGAAGCGGGCGCTGAGGGGACTCATCGGACCGCCTCCTCGGGCCGTGTCGCGCTCAGGCGAACAGTTCGCCGAGCAACTCAGGATCGATGGGGACGGGGGCGGGGCGGTAGGCCGGCGGCTGCGTGCCCATCAGCTCGCGCACCAGGAAGTCCCAGCAGCGCTTGCGGACGTAGGCCAGGCAATCGATGAGCACGTGCTCGGCCCCGGGCACGATGAGCAGCTCGAAGTCCTTGTCGGCGGCGATGAGCCGGTCGGCCAGCCGCAGCGTGTGGTCCGGGTGGACCCGGTCGTCCATTTCGCCGTGGATGAGCAGCAGCTTGCCTGCCAATCGGTCCGCGAGGTCCACGTTGGAGGCGCGGGCCCAGGCGTCGGGGTTGTCCGCGCCGTCGTAGGCCTCCACGAAGTCGAGGCTGAAGCAGCGGGCGTCGTGCGAGCCGGAGAGGGCGACGCCGGCCTTGTACACCTCGGGGAAGTCCAGCATCGCCCGCACGGTGGCGAACCCCCCTCCGGAGTGGCCGAACGCGCCCACCCGGTCCAGGTCCATCCACGGCCGGGTCTGCGCCAGCTGCCGCAGGGCCGCGACATGGTCGGCCAGGCAGCCCGCGTCGGCCAAGTGACCGTAGGAGGCGTCGTGGAATGCCTTGCTCCGCCCCGGTGTGCCCCGCCCGTCCAGCGCGACCACCACGAAGCCCAGTGCCGCGAGGGGTTCCGCGTCGAGGCCCGTCCCGCCGGGGTCGAAGCAGGGGGCGACCCGGGTCACCTGCGGGCCCGGGTAGACGCTGTCGACCACCGCGTAGCGCTGCCCCGGATCGAACCCCTTCGGCCGGTACAGCACCCCGTAGATGTCCGTCACCCCGTCGGCCGCCTTCACGCGGAACCGTTCCGGCGGCGTCCAGCCGGTGGCGCTGAGCTTGCTGATGTCGGCGCGCTCCAGCTCGACCAGCACCCGCCCGGACCAGTCGCGAACCGTCGTCACCGGCGGGGTGTCGACCGTGGACGCGGAGTCGATGAAGTACGCCATGGTGTCCGGCGTGGTGACGATGTGGTCCAGCTCGTCGTCGGTGACCTCGGTGAAGCCGGAGCCGTCCAGACCGACCCGGCACACCGTGCGCCGGTACGGATCCTCGTCGACCAACCCGGAGGCGGTGAAGTACACCACCCGCTCGGCCTCGTCGACGTGCAGGATCTGCCGCACCGCCCACTGCCCGGAGGTGACCTGCCCGAGCGATTCGCCGGTGCGCAGGTCGTACCGGTACAGGTGGCCCCAGCCGTCCCGCTGCGAGTACCACAGCACCTCGCCGGCCAGCACCCGCACGATCGGCGGCTCGTACATCCACTGGTTGGGCTCCACACGGGTGGGCCCGGTCTCGCTGAGCACGGTGGTGACGTCGCCGGAGACCGGGTCCAGCCGGTGCAGGGTGAGCGTGCGCCGGTCGCGGGGCTGGCTGAGGTAGTACACCGCCGAGCCGTCCGGCGCCCACCAGGCCCACTTGCTCATGACCGGCGACACCATCGGCGTGAGCAGCGGCTCGGCCTGCGCGCGGACCACCGTGCCCTCGGCGACGTCCAGCACGACCAGCTCGGCCTGCGGCACCTTCTCGTCCCCGGCGTAGGCGTAGCGCTGGGTACGCGGCAGGGGCGGACCGCCGTCGGCCGGTCTGGCCTCCACCAGGTGGGTCTGCCGGACGCCGCGCTCATCGGTGAGATGCGTCAGCACCTTCGTCGAGTCGGGCGACCAGGCCACCGCGGGCGGCAGGTGCGGCAGGCCGAACTTGCGCAGCAGGGTGCCGTTGCCGAGGCACTCCGGGCTGGTGCCGTACTGGTGGTCGGGCTCGCCGTCGGTGGTCAGCGGCCACTCGCGGCCGTCGGACAGCGAGCGCGCCCACAAGTCGTGCCCCCGCAGGGACACCGCGACCTTCTTGTCGGGTGACGGCACCTCCAGCGGGTTGCCCGGCGGCGTGAACTCGGCCCGCTCGCAGGTGTAGCCGTCCAGGCGGCAGCGCCAATGCTCGCCGAACGCGTCGAACTCGACGGCGCTGCCTGCCAGTTCGATGGCCGTGAACGGCAGTGCCTCGGGGTCGACCTGTTGCCCGGAGGCGGCGGCCAGCGCGGCGGCGAGCAGGACGTGGTCGAAGGCCGGTTCGCGGGTGCCCGCCGCCGGGTCGACGAGCACGAACCGCCTACCCACGCCCTTGCTCACGGCGTACCAGAAGCGGGCGCCTCCGTCGATCCACTGCGGCCTGACCTTGTCGCCGATGACGAGCTCGCCAGGGCGGGCGGGCCGACGGAGGAGCTGCTCCGCGGCCTGGTAGTCCTGAGTGGTGCTCATGGTGTCGTCTCCTCGGCTCGTCGTTTCTGACGGAGGAAAAGCTACGTTGCGTTCATGAATTCAACAACTAGCTCGTTGCAAGTGATAGGCATCACTACAGGTCAGACCGATAAAATCGTTGCATCGGTCATGAATTCAATGCAACATCGCGCAGCACCTTTCGTTGCAATGGGGTGGAGATTGAACGCTACGCGCGGCATCGCGGCGCCGAAGACGCGCGACACGCAGTTCGTGGAAGTCGTCGGCACGACCTCGCGCGAACTGCGTGTCGCCAGGAGACCGGGTCAGCTGACGACGGCGGGCTCCGGTTTCTTCCCCGCCCCCGCCCCCGCCCCCGCCCCCGCCTCAGGCTTCGGCTTCGGCACCGGATAGAACTCGCGCGGACGCCCCTTCCCGTCCCGCAGCCCCGCCAGCAGACTGCCCGGATACTCCACCGCCCAGTAGCTCACGGTCGCGACCAGCACCCCGGCCGCGACCACCATCAGCGCCGCCGCCGGGAAGGCCGCCTGGGAGGAAGGCAGGACGCCGGAGTCGTACAGGGCCAGCATCAGCGGCTCGTGCCAGATGTAGAGGCTGTAGCTGACGAGGCCGACGCCGGTGAGCCACCGTGAGCACAACAGGGCGTGCCAGCGGGGGCGGGCCGCCGTGCGGACGTGGAGCGTGCAGTAGAGCAGGACGAACCAGAGGAGCGAGGCCAGGGGGTGGTAGTAGGTGTGCCAGATGTTCTCCGGTTCGGAGTGGTACGACAGGGCGTACAGGCCGGCTGCCGCGGTCACCGCCGACACCGTCGCCCGGCGCGCGCCGATCCGTCCCCGCTCGCCCAGCGCGACCAGCAGCACCGCCAGACCCATCCCGGCCGCGAAACCGCCGAGGCGGGCCTGGGGGCCGAAGTACACGGGCCAGTTGGTGTGCGGGATACCGAGGGCGTGGTGGGCGACGGCGATCCAGGTGAGCGGGGCCAGGTAGAGCGCCGCACAGCCCGTCGCACACAGGGCCGCACGGGCGCGGCGGGTGCGCAGGCGGCGGCAGGCGCGGATCGCCAGGGGGCCGACGACGACCAGGGTGAGGTAGAAGGCGAACTCCAAGGAGAGCGACCAGGTCGGGCCCAGGGTGTAGAAGATGCGCTGCTGGTCGAAGACGTGCGTGAACGTGAGATGTTCCAGCAGGTCGCGCCAGTCGCCGGGGAGTGCCGGGTTGCGCAGTGACCAGACCAGGAGGACCGCGAGGACGTAGAGCGGAAGGATGCGCGTCGCGCGCCGGAAGAGGAAGTCCCGGCCCGGGCGGGTCCGGTCCTCGCCGTCGATCGCGGCCCGGGCGTAGGAGAGCGTCAGCAGGTACGCCGACATGACGAAGAACAGGTCGATGACCTCCAGGGAGATCAGTGCTCCGAGGTGGGGATTGTCGATCGGCGGATGGGCGCCTTCGGCGTCGTACACGTAGTACTGCTGCCAGACGTGGAAGACGACCGTGCTCAGGGCGGCCAGACCCCGGTAGCCCTGGAGTTCGACCCTGCGTGTGCTGCTCACTCCTGCCCCACCGCCTTCGCCGCCGTGCGGGGCGTGACCCGCCAGCGGCGGTCCCCCAGCAGTTCCTTCAGGTGCGACTCCCGGGCAACCATGTTCTTGAAGTGGGTGTAGAAGACCGTCGACACCAGTGCGTACCGCCAGAACCAGCCGCGCCTGCGACGCAGTTCGGGCAGCGCGAGCCGGCCCGCGAACGCCGTCTGCACGAGTCCGGCCGAGAGGGTGAAGGCGAGGGCGAGCAGGCATGCCGGGGTGGCCCAGTCGATGCGGTCCGCGCCGCCCGCGCGGACCGTCGAGTGGAGCAGGATCGGCAGAATCTGCAGCGACAGCCACGGCTGCACCTCGCGCCAGCCCAACAGCACCGCGAGCCCCGCCTTCTGACGGTGTGTGAAGGACGACGACCGCAGTGCCCGCCGCAGGTGCCGCAGCGACACCTGGAGCCAGCCCTGCGCCCAGCGGGACCGCTGGTTCCACAGGGGCCTGAGGCGGGTCGGCGCCAACTCCCGGGAGATCAGCGTCCGGTCGGTGGCGATGCGCGCGCCCTCCGCCAACGCGCGTAGCGTCGAGTCGATGTCCTCGGTCAGCATCGAGCCGTGCATCCGGATGCGGGCCAGCAGGTCGGTCCGCCAGAAGCCGTTGGAGCCGCCGAAGATGCCGAAGCCGTAGAGACGGGTCCGGCCGGGGTGGCTGACGGCGTAGATCGCCTCGAACTCGGCGGCCACCTGCCGGGCCACCCAGGAACTGTCGCCGTTGCGGATCACACAGTGGCCCTGGACCACGTCGTAGCCGTGGGACAGCCAGTCCCAGGCGTGACGGAAGGCGTCCGTCGCGGGGTGGTGGTCGGCGTCGAAGATCCCGACGAACTCGCCGCGCACGCGCGTGACGGCGGCGTTGATGTTCTGCGCCTTCGAGGTGCTGCCGGGCACCGGGAGCAGCACGAACCGCCGGTCGCGGCGGGCGATTTGACGCAGCGTGTCCTCGACGGGGAGGGGGTGGGGGGTGTTGTACGCGAGGACGATCTCCAGGTCGCCGGGATAGTCGAGGCGGAGGAAGGACTCCACCGTGTCGACGATCGTCGCGGCCTCGTTCGGCAGATAGGCGGCGATGACCGCGCTCGCCGGCGGGTACGGCTGCGCGGGCGTCGCGGGCCGGGTGGGCGCGTCCAGCGAGAAGAGGCATTCCAGGAGGATCAGCGCGGCGGACAGGACCAGTCCGGCCACCACGACCCAGTAGACCGCCGAGGCGACGTCCCAGCCCAGCACCGCGTACGCCTGCTCGTACAGCGCGAACGGCACGCCCACGCCGATCAGCAGCGCGAGCAGCGGCGAGAGGGCGAGCAGGAACGGGCGTACGACCTTCCGGGCGCGGCGGCGGGAGGAGGTGCCCCGCATCCACGGCTCGTAGCGGACGGGGCGCAGGTCACGGTGGCGCAGTGCCTCGGCGACGGCGTCCCCCGCTCTCCCCACCGCGTGGCCGTCGGCGTCCGCGAGCGGGAGCCAGCCGACGGCCGGGGTCAGCCGTACGTTCTCGTCGGCGACCACGAACCGGGTGCCGGCCACGGTGGTGGCGAACTCGGCCAGCGCGCGCCGGGCCGTCTCCTCGTCCACACCGGGCATGAGGACGAGCAGCCGCCCTTCCTCGTCCCAGCCGAGCCGGTCGCTGCCGTTGCCGAGCCGCTCCGCGACCCCGGCGAGGCGTTCGGCGACCTCACGGCGCACCCGCGCGCCGAACCGTTCCTCCAGTACATCCGCCTCGGCGACGCCGACCACCGCGAGGACGCCGTCGCGGCGTCCGGGACGGCTTCCGGGCCGGCGCAGTTCACGGTCGAGTTCGGCGCGGAAGTGGGGCGCGGAGTACAGGCCGGTGCGCGGGTCGAGGGCGAGCCGCTCGACGGGGACGGGGACGCGGTGCAGCTTGGCGGCGATCCGGGCCGACAGTTCGACGGGGTCGGCGGCCTCGGGCAGGCAGTCGTCGGCGCCGCTGCGCAACAGCCGCGCCACGCCGGTGGGTTCACGGTCAGCGGTGACCATGACGAGGGGCAGGACCTGGCCTTGGGGCGCGGTGCGTATCTCCCGTACCACCGCTACGGACTGTTCGACGCCGGGGCCGTCGAGGGCGACGATCGCGTCGGGTGGGGTCTGCTCGACGCTGCGGCCGACTTCGCCCGGGGCGGCGTGGGTGACGGCGTAGCCCGTGGCCTCGAGGGTGCGGGTGAGCCTTTCGCGTCGGGGGCCGGGGGTGCCGACCGCGAGGACGTGGCCTTCTGGCGGTTGGCCCGGAGCGCCCTGCCCCTCGGTCGGAGGGCAGGCGGAAGCGGTCCGGGGCGCGGGTGGGCGCCTCAGTTCAGTGTGCATCTATGTGGGTCCGATCCTGTTCGGATGTGGGGGGAGGACCTGGTTGTCGACTTCTCCCCGCGTAGAACGCGGGAGTTGAGCACAGTAGCCTCACAGGGAACTGTGACGGCACGTCTTCACCGGGGTGACACTCTCATTGCATCTACGTGCCCGTGCCAAGGAGATCGAGTGACCGGGTGTGCGGGTGCGGCGCCCTGAACGCGAGACTCGCCGCGCGAGCCGGACACCCGTCACGGGCTCGCGAACGGCTGCCTAGCACGACATACGTCCGGCCCGCACCTCAAAGGTTGCGGGTACCTCGCGGGGAAGAGTCCCTCCACGCTGGCCATGGCGCTTGCATGGGCGAGCGCACGTACCACCGATGTCGAACCACCCATGTCGAACCACCCATGTCGAACAGGGAGAGGACACCATGCGTATCCGAGTGAGGTACCGGTACGGGTCTGCGGTAGCGGTAGCCCTTGGGGTGACGATGCTCGCCGGCGTGCCCGCATCCGCGGCCACGACGACCTGGACGCATAGCCACGGCACCGCCTACCAGGCGGCTACGGCCGACCACTGGCGCCCGGCGTGCGCGGCACCGCTCGGCCCGTGTCCCGCCGCATCCTCCACCACTTCGCCGGGCTGACAGGTCAGCCCAGCTTGCGGAAGAGTCCCTCCTGCACCACCGACACGACCAGTCGCCCCTCGCGGTCGTAGATCCGGCCTCGGGCCAGGCCGCGCCCGCCCACCGCGATCGGGGACTCCTGGTCGTACAGCAGCCAGTCGTCCGCGCGGAACGGCCGGTGGAACCACATGGCGTGGTCCAGCGACGCCATGTCGAAGCCCCGAGGGCCCCACAGGGGCTCGACGGGGATGCGCACGGCGTCCAGCAGGGTCATGTCGCTGGCGTAGGTCAGCGCGCAGGTGTGCACCAGCGGATCGTCGCCCAGCGGCCCGACCGCCCGCATCCACACCGCGCTGCGCGGCTCGGCGTCCCTGACCTCGTCCTCGGTCCAGCGCAGCCGGTCCACATACCGGATGTCGAAGGGCTGACGCCGGGCCATCCGCTCCAACTGCTCCGGCAGCGCGCCCAGATGCTCCCGGATCTCGTCGGTGACCGTCGACAACGACTCCGGGTCCGGGACCTCACGGGCCGGCGGCAGCTGGTGCTCGAAGCTCCCCTCCTCGGGCTTGTGGAAGGAGGCGGTGAGATTGAAGATCGTGCGACCCTGCTGCACGGCGGTGACCCGGCGCGTCGTGAACGACCTGCCGTCCCGCACCCGTTCGACCTGGTACACGATCGGCACGCCCGGCCGCCCCGGGCGCAGGAAGTACGCGTGCAGCGAGTGCACGGGGCGCTCGCCGTCCGTGGTGCGCCCGGCGGCGACCAGCGCCTGACCGGCCACCTGGCCGCCGAAGACCCGCTGGAGGGACTCCTGCGGGCTGCGGCCACGGAAGATGTTGACCTCGATCTGCTCCAGGTCGAGCAGGTCGACGAGCCTCTCGGCCGGGTTCGTCGTCATGGGCGGGATTCTCCTGTGTTCACAGCTGGCCTACGTCGGTGACCCGGACCACCGCGCGGCCCTCCGCGTCGGAGGCGGCCAGGTCGATCTCCGCGCTGATGCCCCAGTCGTGGTCGCCGTTCGGGTCGTCGAAGATCTGGCGGACGCGCCACAGACGGTTCGCCGGCTCCTCCTCGATCACCAGCAGCTTGGGGCCGCGGGCGTCCGGGCCGGTGCCCAGGTCCTCGTACTCGTCCCAGTACTTGTCCATCGCCTCGCCCCACGCCTCGGCGTCCCAGCCGGCCTCGGCGTCCATCTCGCCGAGCTCCTCGACCTGGTCGAGAGCGGCGAGCTCGACGCGGCGGAACATGGCGTTGCGGACGAGGACACGGAAGGCTCGCGCGTTGGTGGTGACCGGCTTGACCTCGTCGGCCTTCTCCTGCGCCTCCTCGGCGGTCATCTCCTCCGGGTTGGCGAGCTGCTCCCACTCGTCGAGCAGACTGGAGTCGACCTGGCGCACCGTCTCACCGAGCCACTCGATCAGGTCCTGGAGATCCTCTGACTTGAGGTCGTCCGGGATGTTGTGGTCGAGGGCCTTGTACGCGCTTGCCAGGTAGCGCAGCACGATGCCCTCGGTGCGGGCCAGCTCGTAGAAGGACACCAACTCCGTGAAGGACAGCGCCCGTTCGTACATGTCCCGGACGACGGACTTCGGCGACAGCGGATGGTCGCCGACCCAGGGGTGGCTCTTGCGGTACGTGTTGTACGCGTGGAAGAGAAGCTCCTCCAAAGGCTTGGGGTAGCTGATGTCCTGGAGGCGCTCCATGCGCTCCTCGTACTCGACGCCGTCCGCCTTCATGGCGGCCACCGCCTCGCCCTTGGCCTTGTTCAGCTGGGCGACGAGGATCTGCCGAGGGTCGTCCAGGGTCGACTCGACGACGGAGACCATGTCCAGGGCGTAGGACGGCGACTCCGGGTCCAGCAGCTCGAACGCGGCCAGGGCGAAAGTGGACAGCGGCTGGTTGAGCGCGAAGTCCTGCTGGAGGTCGACGGTGAGGCGGACGATGCGGCCGTTGGCGTCCGGCTCGTCGAGCTTCTCGACGATGCCGCCGTCCAGCAGCGAGCGGTAGATCGCGATCGCGCGCCGGATGTGCCGCAGCTGCTGCCCCCGCGCCTCGTGGTTGTCCTCCAGCAGGTGCCGCATCGCCTCGAAGGCGTTGCCGGGACGGGCGATCACCGACAGCAGCATGGTGTGCGTCACCCGGAAACGGGAGGTCAGCGGCTCCGGCTCGGAGGCGATGAGCTTGTCGAAGGTGTTCTCCGTCCAGCCGACGAAACCCTCGGGAGCCTTCTTGCGGACGACCTTGCGGCGCTTCTTCGGGTCGTCGCCCGCCTTCGCGAGCGCCTTCTCGTTCTCGATGACGTGCTCGGGTGCCTGCGCCACGACGAAGCCCGCCGTGTCGAAGCCGGCCCGCCCGGCGCGGCCGGCGATCTGGTGGAACTCCCGGGCGCGCAACGTACGGACGCGGTTGCCGTCGTACTTGGTCAGCGCCGTGAACAGCACCGTGCGGATGGGGACGTTGACGCCCACGCCGAGCGTGTCCGTGCCGCAGATGACCTTCAGCAGACCGGCCTGGGCCAGCTTCTCCACCAGGCGCCGGTACTTCGGCAGCATGCCGGCGTGATGGACGCCGATGCCGTGCCGCACGTAACGGGAGAGGTTGCGGCCGAACTTGGTGGTGAAGCGGAAGTTGCCGATCAGTTCGGCGATCTGGTCCTTCTCCGCGCGTGAGCACATGTTGATGCTCATCAGCGCCTGCGCCCGCTCCACGGCCTGCGCCTGCGTGAAGTGCACGATGTAGACCGGTGCCTGCTTGGTCTCCAGCAGCTCGGTCAGCGTCTCGGTGAGCGGGGTGAGCCGGTAGTCGTAGGAGAGCGGCACGGGACGCGTCGCCGAGCGGACCACCGACGTGGGGCGGCCGGTGCGCCGGGTGAGGTCCTTCTCGAACATCGAGACATCGCCCAGGGTCGCCGACATCAGGACGAACTGCGCCTGCGGCAGCTCCAGGATGGGGATCTGCCAGGCCCAGCCGCGGTCCCCCTCCGCGTAGAAGTGGAACTCGTCCATCACGACCTGGCCGACGTCCGCGCCCTTGCCGTCGCGCAGCGCGATCGACGCGAGGACCTCGGCGGTGCAGCAGATGACGGGGGCGTCGGCGTTCACGGACGCGTCTCCGGTCAGCATGCCGACGTTCTCCGTGCCGAACAGCTTGCACAGCTCGAAGAACTTCTCCGACACGAGCGCCTTGATCGGAGCGGTGTAGAAGGTGACCTCGTCCCGGGCCAGCGCGGCGAAGTGGGCGCCCGCGGCGATCATGCTCTTGCCGGAGCCGGTGGGCGTCGACACGATCACGTTCGCGCCGGAGACCACCTCGATCAGCGCCTCCTCCTGGTGGGGGTAGAGAGTCAGGCCCCGCTCCTCGGCCCACGACTCGAAGGCTTCGTAGAGGGCGTCGGGGTCGGCGGTCGGCGGCAGATGATCGATGAGGGTCACCCACCCATCTTGCCTGCCCGCATCCCCCATAGGGGAATCGGATGCGGGCGCGAAGATCGCGAACGTTACGCTGTGCCGTCGGCGACAGGCCGACGAACCCGGTCAACTGGACAGCGGCACACGAGGAATGGGGCGGACAACGGCCATGATGGGACCAGCACACTCACTGTCGGGCGCCGCCGCCTGGCTCGGCGTCGGAGCGGCCGCCGCCGCGGCCGGTCACGCAATGCCCTGGCCGGTCCTGCTGTCCGGTGCGCTGATCTGCGCCGGCGCGGCCCTCGCTCCGGACCTCGATCACAAGGCGGCCACCATCTCGCGGGCGTTCGGTCCGCTGTCGCGCTGGCTGTGCGAGATCGTCGACAAGCTGTCGTACGCCGTCTACAAGGCGACGAAGAAGCAGGGCGACCCGCGTCGCTCCGGCGGGCACCGCACGCTCACGCACACCTGGCTGTGGGCGGTCATGATCGGTGGGGGCGCCTCCGCCCTGGCGATCACCGGCGGCCGCTGGGCGGTGCTGGCGATCCTCTTCGCGCACCTCGTGCTGGCCATCGAGGGCCTGCTGTGGCGCGCGACGCGTGGTGCCAGCGCCGACGTCCTGGTGTGGCTGCTGGCCGCGACCAGTTCCTGGATCCTCGCGGGCGTCCTGGACAAGCCGGGCAACGGCTCGGACTGGCTGTTCACAGCGCCGGGTCAGGAGTACCTGTGGCTGGGGCTGCCGATCGTGCTGGGCGCGCTGGTGCACGACATCGGGGACGCGCTGACGGTGTCCGGCTGCCCGATCCTGTGGCCGATCCCGGTCGGCCGCAAGCGCTGGTATCCGGTGGGGCCGCCCAAGGCCATGCGGTTCCGGGCGGGCAGCTGGGTCGAGCTCAAGGTGCTGATGCCGGTGTTCATGGTGCTGGGTGGGGTGGGCTGCGCGGCGGCGCTCAACGTGATCTGAGCGGGCGGATCAGCCGCCCTGTCCCGCCCCGCCGCCGTAGCGCCGCTCGAAGGCCGCGACACGGCCCTCGGAGTCCACCGTTCGCGCCTTGCCGGTGTAGAAGGGGTGGCTCTCCGAGGAGATCTCGACGTCCACGACGGGGTACGTCTCGCCGTCGTCCCACTCGATTCTCTGGTCGCCGGCGGCCGTGGACCGGGTGAGGAAGGCGTAGCCGGCGGCACGGTCGCGGAAGACCACCGGGTGGTAGTCGGGGTGCTTGTCCTGCTGCATGCGAACTCCCCGTGTGGCGGCGCGTCGGCACGGGCCGAAGGCTCGGATCCGAGGGCCGCACGCGGACCGCGCCGCATGGGTCGGTGCGGTCAGCCGTACAGCGCGTCCTCGTCGACGATGTGCACGGCCGCCTCCTCGGCGGACGCCGCCGCGCCGTCGATACCCACGTCCGTCGCCACGAGCGCGGCTTCCTCGTCCTCGTGCGCCCCTTCGTCGGGCGCCACCAGGCGGCCGGAGCGCATGGCGCCGACCTCGTTGTCGAGGAGTTCCCCGTCGGTGCCCTCGGCGTCACCGAGGCCGTCGCCGTCAGGGGGGACGAGATCGGGCAGTTCCTCGGCGAGCCGTTGGTCGAGGGTCTCGCCCTGCCGGCGCTCGGCGGCCGTGACACCGGTGTGCTCCACGGCCCACGGGCGCTCCGGAGGGGACCAGCCCCGGTCCAGGGGGTCGTCGACGCCGTCGTACACCAGGGTGTCCTCCGCGTCGAGCAGCCCCGTGTCCTCACGTTGATCGGATGCGTCGGGCTGGTAGACGTCGTCCCCCCATCCGTCGGCGCTGTTCACGGGTACCTCCAGGTGCTGGGGCCGGGCCCGGTCTCACCGCGGCCGGCGGCGGCCGCCGCGATGCGGGGGCACAGGTCGCACCCGGCGCCCATCGCGCGCTTCCCGGGTGCTCCCCGAACCGGTGCCGCTATCCAGCCTTCCACCCCTCTTCGCCCCGGCGCAACGGCACGGGTCGCTCCCGGCGCGACACGGGCCTGCGACGCACCGGCCCGCACCGCCGGTCACTCACCCGTGCCACGACCGCCACAGCGCCGCATACGCCCCGTCGGCCCTGACCAGGTCGTCGTGGCTGCCCAGCTCGCTGATGCGGCCGTTCTCGACGACGGCGATGACGTCGGCGT
This sequence comes from Streptomyces sp. NPDC006385, assembly GCF_040612485.1. Classification (NCBI taxonomy): domain Bacteria; kingdom Bacillati; phylum Actinomycetota; class Actinomycetes; order Kitasatosporales; family Streptomycetaceae; genus Streptomyces; species Streptomyces sp. NPDC006385. The sequence continues at coordinate 50,152 of NZ_JBEXQG010000022.1, read as the reverse complement.
CGTGGGCCGTGTGGAGGCGGTGGGCGATGGCGACCACGGTGCGGCCGTCGAGGACGCGGGCCAGGGATCGCTCCAGGTGGCGGGCCGCGCGTGGGTCGAGCAGCGAGGTCGCCTCGTCCAGGACCAGTGTGTGCGGGTCGGCCAGCACCAGGCGGGCCAGCGCGATCTGCTGGGCCTGGGCCGGAGTGAGCGCGAACCCGCCCGAGCCGACCTCGGTGTCCAGGCCGTCGTCGAGCGCACGAGCCCACACGTCCGCGTCGACCGCGCCCAGCGCCGCCCACAGCTCGGCGTCGGTCGCGTCGGTGCGGGCCAGCAGCAGGTTGTCGCGCAGGGAGCCGACGAACACGTGGTGCTCCTGGTTGACCAGGGCCACATGCGAGCGGACCCGCTCGGCGGTCATCCGGGACAGCTCCGCACCGCCGAGGGTGATCCGGCCCTGGCGGGGCGCGTAGATACCGGCGAGCAGCCGGCCCAGCGTGGACTTGCCCGCCCCCGAAGGGCCGACGAGCGCCAGCCGGGTCCCGGGAGCGACCTCCAGCGACACCTTGCGCAGCACGTCCACGCCCTCCAGGTAGCCGAAGTGCACGCGGTCGGCGTGCACGTCGCGGCCCTCGGGCGACAGCCGGGCGTCCCCGGCCTCCGGCTCGACGTCCCGCACCCCGACCAGCCGGGCCAGCGACACCTGCGCCACCTGCAGCTCGTCGTACCAGCGCAGGATGAGCCCGACGGGGTCCACCAGCATCTGCGCGATCAGCGCACCCGTGGTGAGCTGACCGACCCCCATCCAGCCCTGCAGGACGAACACGCCGCCGACCATCAGGACCGAGGCGAGGATCATCACATGGGTGACGTTGATGAACGGGAAGAACACCGACCGCAGCCACAGCGTGTAGCGCTCCCAGGCCGTCCACTCCTTGATCCGCCGATCCGACAGCTCGACCCGGCGCTGACCGAGGCGGTGCGCCTCGACGGTGCGCCCGGCGTCCACGGTCTCGGCGAGCGCGGCGGCCACGGCGGCGTACCCGGCGGCCTCCGAGCGGTAGGCGGACGGGGCCCGCTTGAAGTACCAGCGGCAGCCGATCACCAGCAGGGGCACGGCGAGCAGCACGGCGGCGGCGAGCGGCGGCGCGGTGACGACGAGCCCGCCGAGCAGCAGGACCACCCACACCACGCCGATCGCCAGCTGGGGCACCGCCTCGCGCATCGCGTTGGCCAGGCGGTCGATGTCCGTCGTGATCCGGGACAGCAGGTCGCCCGTCCCGGCCCGCTCCAGGACGCCGGGCGGCAGCCCGACGGACCGGACGAGGAAGTCCTCGCGCAGATCGGCCAGCATCCGCTCGCCGAGCATCGCGCCGCGCAGCCGCACCTGCCGTACGAACAGGGCCTGGACGACCAGCGCGGCCGCGAACAGCCCGAGGGTGAGCTCCATATGGAGGTCCCGCGCGCCGACGCCGGGGCCGTCCGACACCCGCTCCACCAGGTCGCCCAGCAGCCAGGGCCCCGCCATCGAGGCCACCACGGCGACCGTGTTGACCGTGATGAGGAGCAGGAACGCACGACGGTGCCGACGGAACAACTCGACCACATAGGCGCGTACGGTGGTGGGGGCGCCGACCGGCAGGGTGTTCGCCGTCGTCGGGGCCGCCGGGTCGTACGCCGGTGGCGCCACGCCGATCATGCCGACTCCTCGATTTCTTCCAGTTCCTTCAGTACGTCGTCGAGGGCGGCCCCCCGTCGCGGACCTGCTCCCGCCGTGCCCGACGCGTCGTTCAGGGCGGTCTCTTCCTCGGTCTCGCGTGTTACCACGGCCCGGTACCGCGGTTCGCCGTGCACCAGCTCGCGGTGTACGCCGACCGCCGCCACCTCGCCCTCGTGGACGAGCACGACCCGGTCGGCACGGTCCAGGAGCAGCGGCGAGGAGGTGAACACCACGGTCGTGCGCCCCGCTCGCAGGTTCTGCACGCCCCGCGCGATCCGCGCCTCCGTGTGCGAGTCGACGGCCGAGGTCGGCTCGTCCAGGACGAGCACCTCCGGGTCCGTGATCAGCGACCGGGCGAGCGCGAGGCGCTGGCGCTGGCCGCCGGACAGGGACCGGCCGCGCTCGGTGATGCGCGCGTCCATCGGGTCCTCGGCGTCGAGTGATCCCTGGGCCAGCGCGGCCAGGACGTCCTCGCACTGCGCGGCCGCCAGCGCCTCCTCGGCACCGACGGTGCCCGACCGGGGCACGTCGAGCAGTTCGCGCAGCGTGCCGGAGAGCAGTACCGGGTCCTTGTCCTGCACGAGGACGGCCGTACGCGCGCGGTCGAGCGGCAACTCGTCGAGCGGGACGCCGCCCAGCAGCACCGACGTGCCCTCCTGCGAGCCGTGTCCGCCGAGCCGTTCGGCCAGCCGCCCGGCCGCGTCGGGGTCGCCGCACACCACGGCGGTGAGCAGGCCGGCGGGGGCGAGTAGACCGGTGGCCGGGTCGTACAGGTCACCGGAGGGCAGGTCGGATCCGTCGCGTGATCCGTCGGTGTCGGTGGGCCGTTCCAGAGACAGCACGCGTGCGGCCCGCCTGGCCGAGGGCCGCGAGAAGGAGTAGGCCATCGCGATCTCTTCGAAGTGCCTGAGCGGATAGGTGAGGATCATGACCGAGCTGTAGACGGTGACGAGTTCGCCGACGGAGACCCGGCCCTGGCGGGCCAGGTGGACGCCGTACCAGACCACCGCGATGAGCAGCAGACCCGGCATCAGTACCTGGATCGCGGAGATCAGGGACCACATCCGGGCGCTGCGCACGGCCGCGTGGCGCACCTCCTGGGAGGCGCTGCGGTAGCGGTCGAGGAAGAGTTCCTCGCCGCCGATACCCCGCAGCACACGCAGTCCGGCGACCGTGTCGGAGGCCAGTTCGGTGGCGCGGCCGGCCTTCTCGCGCTGGAAGTCGGCCCGCTTGGTGGCCCGGGGCAGCAGCGGCAGCACGGCGATCGCCAGCACGGGCAGTCCCACGGCGACGACCACGCCGAGCGCCGGCTGGTAGACGACCAGGCCGACGGTGACCAGCACGAGGGTGAGCGCCGCCGCCGTGAACCGAGACCATGCCTCGACGAACCAGCCGATCTTCTCCACGTCACCCGTGGAGACGGCCACGACCTCACCGGCCGCGACGCGCCGGGTCAGCGCCGAGCCGAGCTGCGCGGCCTTGCGGGCCAGCACCTGCTGGACGCGGGCGGCGGCCGTGATCCAGTTGGTGACGGCGGTGCGGTGCAGGAAGGTGTCGCCGAGCGCGTTTCCGGCACAGCACAGCGCCAACAGGCCGCCCGCGAGGGCGAGTCGCTCACCGGAGCGGTCGACGACGGCCTGGACGGCGACTCCTACGCAGAACGGCAGTGCGGAGACGGACAGGAAGTGCAGCATCCCCCAGGCCAGGGACTTCACCTGTCCGCCCAGCTGGTTCCGGAAGATCCACCACAGGAATCGGGGACCCGAACGGGCGTCCGGCACGCCGGGGTCGGGATACGGAAGGTCTCGGATCTGCATGACGTCCCAGTGGCTCGTGTCAGTCGGGGTGAGGGGAGGGAAATGGGGAGTCGGTCGGATGCCGATGCGCGGAACGGACGGCGCGCGGCGGCAGCAAACCGTGACAGGTTCGCGTCGCAGCGTGGTCGGACGCAAACGGTTTTCCGCGCCGCCGCACGGATCCGGCTTCCGCCCCGGCCGCGGTGCCACCATGGAGCGATGCGGAACGACGCACTACGGCGTGCCACGGCCGCGGCGGCCCTCGGATCCCTGCTCGCGGCCCTGACCACCCTGACCGCGTGCGGCGGCGCGGAGCACGGCGGCGCGGACGTCGGAAAGGGCGCCCGCACACGTCCCGTCGCCACCACGGATCCGACGCGGGACCCGACGCGCATCCCCGGCGTCGCCGACCGCTGGCAGCGACGGGTCCCCGCCGACTCCCGCCAGGTCGTGGCGGTCTACGGCAAGGGAAAGGACTCCCCGAACTCCACGGTCGTGCTCTACTCCAAGCGCGGCTCCACCTGGGACCGCGTCCGCAGTTGGCCCGCGCACAACGGCAAGAAGGGCTGGACGACCGACCACCGCGAGGGCGACAACCGCAGCCCCGTCGGCGTGTTCACGCTGAGCGACGCGGGCGGCGTACGGAAGGACCCCGGGACCGAACTGCCGTACACGAGGTCCGCGGGCTTCGCGGCGCCGCGCTGGTGGGCGAAGTCGTACTGGCACGACTTCGACCACGTCATCGCCATCGACTACAACCGCGTCAAAGGCACGCCTCCGAACGACCCCACCCGCCCCGAGGGCGAGGCCAAGGGCGGTGGGATCTGGCTGCACATGGACCACGGGAGCGGTACGTCGGCCTGCGTCAGTCTGTCCGAATCCGCGATGGAGTACCTGCTGCGCACGCTCGATCCGGACCGGCACCCCGTGGTGGTGATGGGAGACCGGGCCGGCCTGGCGACCTAGCGCAACTCGCGACGGAGACCTCATTGCGGTGGGCGCCCGACTCGCCGTAGAACACGGGCCATGAAGAGACGGATAGTCATGTCCATGTTCGCGGGAGCGACGCTCCTGGCGAGCACCCTCCTCGGGGCCGGCCCCGCCCAAGCCGCCGCGGTCCCCGCCGAGTTCGGCACCGACTGGCACGACCCCATCACCGCCGCCCCGCCCGTCCCCAAGCCCTCCGGCAAGTCCTGCCGAGTCACCGTCGCCGAGGCGCGGTTCCGCGACTTCACCCCCTACAAGGGCAGGTACGCACCGCCCGAAGGCTGCGGTGACCGCTGGAGCAAGGTCGTGCTGCGGATGGACGGCAAGGTCGAGGGACGCCAGTTCGACCGGCTCGGACATCTGAGCGTCGGCGGTGTCGAGATCCTCCGTACGTCGACTCCGCAGCCGTCACCGGACGGCATCGAGTGGTCGGTGGAGAAGGACGTCACCCGCTACAGCGACACCTTCCGCCGCGACCAGGACGTCGAGATGCTCATCGGGAACGTCGTCGACGACACGTACACCGGCATCATCGACGTCAAGGTCACACTGACGTTCTACGCCGGCCGCCCCGCCACGAATCCCGCCACGAATCCCGCCACGAACCCCACCACGACCCCCGACCGCGTCCTGACCCTCCAGGACGGCACGACCCTCACCACCCCGCGCAACAGCGAGCGCATCGTCGCCGAGGTGTACGCCACCGGCTCCGGCGGCGGCTGCGAGGAGTTCTGGTACCTGTCGGTGCCCGACCCGGCGCCCTACTCCTGCAAGGCCGCGGGCGGCCCCTACCGCGAGGTGCAGATCAAGGTCGACGGCCGGCTCGCCGGAATCGCCGCGCCGTTCCCGCACGTGTGGACCGGCGGCTGGTCCAACCCCTTCCTCTGGTACGTCATCCCCGGACCGCGCGCCTTCGACGTCAAGCCGATCGAATACGACCTGACGCCGTTCGCCGGCCTCCTCAACGACGGCCGCCCGCACCGCGTCGAGGTCTCCGTCGCCGGTGTCCCCGAGGGGCAGAGCGGCTGGAGCGCTCCCGTGAACGTCCTGGTCTGGCAGGACGCGAAGAGTGAACGGGTCACCGGGAAGCTCACCGCGCACCGGGCCGACGGCCTCGCCAACTCCTCGACGTACACGCCCGGTTCGCAGCACCGCGTGGACACCGAGGGTGGGCACCGGCTGACGGTGGCGGGCTATGTCGACACCTCGCACGGCCGGGTGATGACGACCGTCCGGCGTGCGCTGACCAACACCTCCGTGCATCGCTGGACCGACGGCGAGAACCTCGACGCCCTCGACGCCACCTGGAGGGACGACGAGTCCCTCACGTCGACGGACGCGGGCCGGCCCGCACCACGCGCACACAGCGGACGTACACCATGGACGGTTCCGTCACGATCGGCGCGGCCGACCGGCTGCGGACCGTGCTCGCCCTCGGTGACCGTGCCACGGTCGTCACGGTCCAAGGCGGCCGACGGACCGCGTGGTCGCGGCTCGACGACACGGTCGAGGGCGACGCCTCCTGGACGTTGAACGTGCCGCGCGACCAGCGGCACGCGGTCGGCACGACGAGCGAGCGCTACCGGCTGCACGGCTCGGGCGGCTGCTACGACCGCTCCCTCACCAGCGTCCAGGGGGTGCTCACGGAGGAACGCGACGGCTGCTGAGACGCGTTGTGTGCGATGCGTCACGCGGGGCGTGATTTACACGGATGCAACACGGGGGTCTTGTGCGGGAGCAACATCACCCGCAAAGTGATCGGCACGGAATCCGCTTTCCGTATGGCAGAAGTCCCATCGTCCCCTGGGGCTTCTGTGCGCCATCGTCCCCAAGGAGTGCCCGTGCCGCCGTCCGTACCGTCTCTGCCACGACGCGTCGCACGCATGCTGCGTACCTCTCTCTTCGCGCAGGTCGGCTGCGCGCTCGTGCTCGGAATCGTCGTCGGGAAGCTGTGGCCCGGCTTCGCCGCGGATCTCCAGCCGCTCGGCGACGGTTTCATCCGGCTCATCAAGACGATCATCTCGCCGCTGGTGTTCTGCGTGGTCGTCGTCGGCATCGCCAAGGCCGGTGACCTGAAGGCGTTCGGCCGGATCGGGCTGAAGGCCCTGATCTGGTTCGAGGTCGCGAGCACGCTCGCGCTCGTCATCGGACTCCTCGCCGCCAACGTGGTCCAGCCCGGGTCGGGCATGAACGTCGACCCGGCCACGCTGGACGCCTCGGCGGTCGACGCCAAGACGGGCGGCGGGCACCTGCCCTCGACGACCGAGTTCGCGCTGAACGCGCTGCCCACCTCGTTCATCGGCGCGTTCGCCGAGAACTCCCTGCTCCAGGTCCTCGTCCTGGCCTGTCTGGTGGGTGCCGCGCTGCTGCACCTCGGCCACACCAAGGTGCCGCAGGTGCTGCCCGCCATCGAGCAGGCCCAGGAGGTCATCTTCGCGATCGTCGGCTTCGTGATGCGGCTGGCCCCGATCGCGGTCTTCGGCGCGATGGCCGTCCTGATCGGCAACTACGGGCTCGGCGTGATCGAGACGTACGGCAAGCTGATCGTCCTGTGCTACCTGGCCGCGGCGCTGTTCATCGTGCTCCTCGCGGTCGCCCTGAAGGTGGTCACCGGGCTCAGCCTCTGGAAGTTCCTGCGTTACATCCGTGAGGAGATGCTGCTCGCGCTCGGCACCGCGTCCACCGAGTCGGTCCTGCCGCGGGTGATGCAGAAGCTGCGCAAGGCCGGTGCCCGTGACGACGCCGTGGGTCTGGTGCTGCCGACGGGCTACTCCTTCAACCTCGACGGCGCCTCGCTCTACCTGTCCATCGGCACGCTGTTCATCGCCCAGGCCGTCGGCGTGGACCTCAGCTTCGGCCAGCAGGTCACCGTGATCCTGGTGCTGATGCTGACCAGCAAGGGCATGGCGGGCATCCCCGGCTCGGCGTTCCTCGCCCTGTCCGCGACCGCGTCCTCGCTGGGCGCCATCCCGGCCGGAGCCGTCGCCCTGCTCCTGGGCGTGGACCGCATCATGGACTCGATGCGCGTCGTCACCAACCTGCTCGGCAACTGCGTCGCCGTCTTCGCGGTCTGCCGTTGGGAGGGCGCGCTGGACAGGGAACGGGCGAAGAAGGTCCTGGACGGCGAGATCGTGGTCACGGTGGACGGCGAGGAGACGGTGACGCCGGAGCTCGCGAAGCCAGGCATGCTCGAGAAGCCAGGCATGCTCGAGAAGCCCGGGACATCCGGGACATCCGGGACGCCCGAGACGCCGGCTCCGGAGGAATCCGCCGCCGTGCCGGCCCGGACGACCAAGGAAACGGCCACCGAGGCCGGTTGACGGTCACCACAGCCGAAAAACCGCGGCCACCACTCCGTACCGCCGGAGTGGTGGCCGCGGCCCGTCAGGTGCCCGCCGCTCAACAGCTCCGCTCGGCGCCCCCGTCGATCAGCGTGTCCAGCAACTCGCCCAGCACCGCGCGCTGCTCGTCCGTGAGCGGCGCCAGGATCTCCTCCGCCGCCGAGCGACGGGCGCCGTGCAGCTCCCGCAGGGCCTTGCGGCCGTCGTCGGTGAGCTCGATGCGGATCACCCGCCGGTTCGTCGGATCCGGCGCCCGCCGTACCTTTCCGCTCGCCTCCAGCCCGTCGACCAGCGTCGTCACGGCGCGCGGGACCACCTCCAGGCGCTCGGCGAGATCGGCCATCCGAGGCGGCGAGCCGTAGTGCGCGAGCGTGCGCAGCAGTCGGGACTGGGCCGGGGTGACGCCCAGACCGCACTGCTGCAAGTGCCGTTTCTGGATGCGGTGCACCCGGCGGGTGAAACGCAGCAACTGCTCGGCGAGCGGGCCGTCGGGATCGGGGCTGGTCATGCGGGAACAATATCAGGACACCGTTCATTGTGAGCATAGGTAACAATGAGCTAAGCTCCGTGAGTCCGCGTCACCACACCTCCCGTAGGAGCCCATGCACCCCGACAACGCACCCACCTGGAAACCATCCGCCGCGCAGCGGGAACAGCCCCGGCAGGTGCGCCGCATCCTGCGACTGTTCCGTCCGTACCGCGGCCGCCTCGCCGTCGTCGGCCTGCTCGTCGGCGCCTCGTCGCTGGTCGGCGTCGCCACGCCCTTCCTCCTCAAGGCGATCCTCGACGTCGCCATCCCCGAGGGCCGCACCGTCCTGCTCAGCCTGCTCGCGCTCGGCATGATCCTCAGCGCCGTCCTCGCCGGCGTCTTCGGCGTGCTGCAGACCCTGATCTCCACGACGGTCGGCCAGCGCGTCATGCACGATCTGCGCACCGCCGTCTACGGCCGCCTGCAGCGCATGTCGCTCGCCTTCTTCACCCGCACCCGCACCGGCGAGGTCCAGTCCCGCATCGCCAACGACATCGGCGGCATGCAGGCCACCGTCACCTCCACCGCGACCTCCCTGGTCTCCAACCTGACCAGCGTGGTCGCCACGATCGTCGCGATGATCGCCCTCGACTGGCGCCTGACCGTCGTCTCGCTGCTCCTGCTGCCGGTCTTCGTCTGGATCAGCCGGCGCGTCGGGAACGAACGCAAGAAGATCACCACCGAGCGCCAGAAGCAGATGGCCGCGATGGCCGCCACCGTCACCGAGTCGCTCTCGGTCAGCGGCATCCTGCTCGGCCGCACGATGGGCCGCTCCGGCTCGCTGACCCAGACCTTCGCCGACGAGTCCGAGCGGCTGGTCGACCTCGAAGTGCGGTCCAACATGGCCGGCCGCTGGCGTATGGCCGTCATCACCATCGTCATGGCGGCCATGCCGGCCTTCATCTACTGGACCGCGGGCATGGCCCTCCAACTCGGCGGCCCGCAGGTCTCGATCGGCACGATCGTGGCCTTCGTCTCGCTCCAGCAGGGCCTGTTCCGCCCGGCCGTCAGCCTGCTGTCGACCGGCGTCCAGATCCAGGCCTCGCTCGCCCTCTTCCAGCGCATCTTCGAGTACCTCGACCTGCCCATCGACATCACCGAGCGGGAGAACCCCGTCCACCTCGACGCCGTCAAGGGCGAGCTCCGCTTCGAGAACGTCGAGTTCCGCTACGACGGCGACGACGGCGACGGCGGCGGCGACGGGAAACGCGGCGCCATCCTGGACGGCATCGACCTCACCGTCCCGGCGGGCGGCAGCCTCGCGGTCGTCGGCCCGACCGGCGCCGGAAAGTCCACGCTCGGCCATCTCGTGCCACGGCTCTACGACGTGACGGGCGGCCGCGTCACCCTCGACGGCGTCGACGTGCGCGACCTCGACTTCGACACCCTCGCCCGCGCGGTCGGAGTCGTCTCGCAGGAGACGTACCTCTTCCACGCCTCGGTCGCCGACAACCTGCGCTTCGCCAAGCCGGACGCCACCGACGAGGAGTTGCGCGCGGCGGCCGAGGCGGCCCAGATCCACGACCACATCGCCGCCCTGCCCGACGGCTACGACACGATCGTCGGCGAGCGCGGCCACCGCTTCTCCGGCGGTGAGAAACAGCGCCTGGCCATCGCCCGCACCATCCTGCGCGATCCGCCGGTCCTCATCCTCGACGAGGCGACCAGCGCCCTGGACACCCGCACCGAACACGCCGTCCAGCAGGCCATCGACGCCCTGTCCGCCAACCGCACCACCGTCACCATCGCGCACCGCCTGTCCACCGTTCGGGGCGCCGACCAGATCGTGGTCCTCGACGCGGGGCGGGTGGCCGAACGAGGCACGCACGAGGAGTTGCTGGAGCGGGACGGGCGGTACGCCGGGCTGGTTCGGCGGGACGCCCAACTGGAGCCGACGGGGTGACGTTATGTCGGGTTTGTAACCATGTGCGGGTTACCGTTCCGGCATGCACTTCAACACTCCGTCACGGAGAAGGATTCGACTGACGCGCCGGGGCCGTATCGCTCTCATCGCCGCCGGCGCCGTCGTGGCCGGCACCGCCGTGGCGGTGCCGCTGCTGAGCACGGGCGAGGACGAGGCGAAGCCCACCTCGCTGGTGATCCCGGAGGGCTGGCGCGCGAGCCAGGTGTACGACGCCGTCGACAAGGCCCTCACCCTGCCGCCCGGCAGCACGAAGAAGTCCCTCGACAAGCTCGACCTCAAGCTGCCGGACGACGCCGAGGGCAACCCCGAGGGCTACCTGTTCCCGGCGACGTATCCGCTGGAGCAGGACGGCAGGAAGGCGACGCCGGACTCCCTGCTGTCGGCCATGGTCGACACCGCGAACAAGAAGTTCAACGGCGCCCCGATGGCCGCCGGCGCGCAGCGCAACGCCATGAACGTGTACCAGGCGGTCACCATCGCGAGCATCGTCCAGGCCGAGGCCGACAACAAGGCCGACATGAGCAAGGTGGCGCGGGTCATCTTCAACCGGCTCGAACGCGGCATGCCGCTCCAGATGGACTCCACCGTCAACTACGCGCTGGGCCGCTCCACGATCAGGACGACCGAGGCCGACACCCGCATCGAGAGCCCCTACAACTCGTACCAGCGCATGGGCCTGCCGCCCACGCCGATCGCCAACCCGGGGGAGGACGCGATGCGCGCCGCGATCAGCCCGGCCCCGGGCGACTGGCTGTACTTCGTCACCGTCAAGCCGGGCGACACCCGCTTCACGGCCGACTACGCCGAACACCAGCGCAACGTCGCCGAGTTCAACGCCAACCTGAAGGCGAGCCCACAGCCCGCGAGGTGACTGCGGGCAACTCCTCACCCGGAGGGCCGCGACACCACTCGCTGCTCAGCGGAGCGTCATGCGGCGACCGGCGCCTGCGTCAGCAGCCGCCTGATGTCCCGTACGGCGGCGCGGCCGGCCCGGTTGGCGCCGATCGTGCTGGCGGACGGGCCGTAGCCGACCAGGTGGACACGGGGATCGGCGACCGCGCGCGTGCCCTCGACCCGGATTCCGCCGCCCGGCTCCCGCAGCCGCAGCGGTGCCAGATGGCCGATGGCGGCCCGGAATCCGGTCGCCCACAGGATGACGTCGGCCGCCACGTGCCGGCCGTCCTGCCACGCCACCCCGGTCGGCGTGATCCGGTCGAACATGGGCTGCCGGTCCAGAACCCCGTCCGCCAGCCCCTGGCGGACGGCGTCGTTCAGGGGCAGCCCCGTGACGGACACCACGCTCTTCGGGGGCAGTCCCTGCCGGACCCGCTCCTCGACCAGCGCGACCGCCGCCCGGCCGGCGCCCTCGTCGAAGGGCCCTTCGCGGAAGACGGGCGGACGCCGTGTGACCCACGTCGTGGCGGCCGCGTACGGGGCGATCTCCAGCAGATGCTGCGTGCCGGAGGCGCCGCCGCCCACCACGACCACCCGCTGCCCGGCGAACTCCTCGGGCCCGGAGTACTGGGCGGTGTGCAACTGCCGCCCCCCGAACGTCTCCTGGCCGCGATAGCGCGGCCAGAACGGCCGGTCCCAGGTGCCGGTCGCGTTGATCAGCGCCCGCGTCGACCAGGTCCCGGCCGAACTCTCCACGAGCAGCCGCCCGTCCGGCCCCTCCCGTACGGCTCGCACGTCCACCGGCCGCCGCACCCGCAGGTCGAAGGTCCGCTCGTAGCGGTCGAAGTACTCGGCGACGACCTCGGACGACGGCCGCCCGGGAGCGGCGCCGGTCAGCTCCATGCCGGGCAGCGCGTGCATCCCGTGCACCTTGCCGTACGTCAGCGACGGCCACCGGAACTGCCAGGCGCCGCCCGGGGCGGGGGAGTGGTCGAGCACCACGAAGTCGCGGTCCGGCTCGAAACCGGTGCGCCGCAGGTGATAGGCGCCGGCCAGTCCGGCCTGGCCGGCGCCTATGACGACTACGTCGATGTTGTTCACATGTCTACGAACAGCCTCGGGGGCGCGGATCTTCCCCCGAGGCCCCGCCGGAGATCAGCGCCCACCCGCGACCAGCGACGGAACGTCGGCCTCCGCCGCCGTACCGCCGAGCAGACCGCGCGTCGCCAACTCGGGAATCACCCCCTCCCCGAACCAGTACGCCTCCTCCAGATGCGGATACCCGGACAGCACGAAGTGCTCGACACCCAGCGCGTGGTACTCCTCGATCCGTTCGGCCACCTCGGCATGGCTGCCGACCAGCGCGGTCCCCGCCCCACCCCGGACGAGCCCGACGCCCGCCCAGAGGTTGGGGTGGATCTCCAGATCGGCACGAGAGCCGCCGTGCAGGGCGAGCATGCGCCGCTGCCCCACCGACTCGCTGCGCCCGAGCGCCGCCTGCGCCGCCGCGACCGTGTCCGGGTCGAGGTCGTCGAGCAGCCGGTGGGCGGTCGACCAGGCCTCGGCCGACGAGTCGCGGGAGATGGTGTGCAGCCGGATCCCGAAGCGGACCGTACGGCCCTCCCGCTCGGCCAGCGCGCGGATCCAGTCGATCTTCTCCTTGACCTGGGCCGGCGGTTCTCCCCAGGTCAGGTAGACGTCGGCATGCCGCGCCGCGACCGGTCCGGCCGCCGGGGAGGAGCCGCCGAAGAACAGCTGCGGCACCGGGTCCGGTGGCAGCGCGGTCAGCCCGCCGTCGACCTGGTAGTGGTCGCCGTGGAAGTCGTACGGCTCACCGCGCCACACCCCGCGTACGACGGACAGGAACTCGTCCGTCCGGGCGTACCGCTGATCGTGGTCGAGACGGTCGCCGAAGCGGCGCTGCTCGTCCGAGTCGCCGCCGGTGACGACGTTGAGCAGCAGCCGCCCGCGCGTGACGCGTTGGTAGGTCGCCGCCATCTGCGCGGCGAGCGTCGGCGAGATGAGGCCCGGCCGGAACGCGACCAGGAACTTCAGGCGTTCGGTGTGCTGGGCCAGGGCCACCGTGGTCAGCCAGGCGTCCTCGCACCAGGTGCCGGTCGGGGTGAGGACCGCCTCGAAGCCCAACCGCTCGGCGGCCTTGGCGATCTGCGCGAGATAGTCGATGTCCGGGGAGCGTACGCCGCTCACCGTCCCGGTCCGGTTGGGCGCGTAAGCGTGCCGGTCGACGAGGGTGCGGCCGTCGCCGCCCGTCGGCAGGAACCAATGGAGACGGACCGTCATGTCACGAACCTTCCGAGGGACGAGGCGTGGTGGTGGACGGCGGGAGGCCGCCGTTGAACCGGGTGTCGGTGAAGTCGGCGAAGTCGACCTTGCCCGGGATGAGCTTCAGTTCGGCGAAGGTGTCGACGATCCGCTGTTCGGAGGCGATGAGCGGCTTGTCGACGGCCACCGCGATCCGGGTGGTGTACGTCCGCCTGACCGCGGCCAGCGCCACGTCCTCGGGCAGCCCGGTGTCCTTCGCCCAGACCCTCGCCCACTCCTCCTCGTGGGAGTACACCCACGCGTAGGCCCGCCGCAGCCGCTCCAGGTAGTCCTTGATCGCGGCGGCCTTCTTCCGGTCCTTCAGTGCGCTCGGCGCCGCCACCTGGAAGGTCAGCCCGTTGGTGATGCCGTCGCCGGTGGTCAGCACGCGGCCCTGCCGCGCCTTGAGGACCTGCGAGGTGTACGGGTCCCACACCGCCCACGCGTCGACCCTGCCGGAGGTGAACGCGGCCAGCGCGTCGGCCGGCTGGAGGTACCTGACCTTGACGTCGGCCAGGCTCAGCCCGGCCTTCTTGAGGGAGGCGACCAACTGGTAGTGGGCGGAGGAGCCCTGGGCCACGGCGACCGACCTGCCCTTGAGCTGCGCGGTCCCGGTCAGCTTCGAGTCGTTCGGTACGAGGATGGTGTCGCCCTTGGACGTGCCGTGCCAGGCGGCCACCACCGTGATCTTCGAGCCGGCGCCCGCCGCGAAGACCGGCGGGGTGTTGCCGACGCCGCCGATGTCGACGGCCCCGGCGTTGACGGCCTCCAGGAGTGGGGGACCGGAGGAGAAGGTGGACCACTTGATCTTGTAGTCGAGGTTCTTCAGCTCTCCGGCGGCGCGCAGGACGGCCTCCGAACCGCCCTTCTGGTCACCGACGTCGAGGGTCAGGGAGCCCTGGCCGTCGGTGTCCGTGGAGGTCTCGGCCGCCGAGTTCCCGCCGCAGGCGGTGACCAGGAGCGCGAAGGGCAGGAGGAGCGCGGCGGGGACGAGTCGTCGTCGCATGGTGATTCCGTTCCGGGTGGGTGATCAGGCGGCTTCGGCGGCGGTGTCGACGCCGAGGCGCTCCAGGAGACCGGCGCGCAGTTCGGCGAACCGGGGGTCGGTGATGTCGCGGGGGCGGTCGAGGTCGATGCGCTGCTCGTGTGCGATGACTCCGTCGTCCATCACGAGGACGCGGTCGGCGAGCAGGACGGCCTCCTCGACGTCGTGCGTGACGAGCAGGACCGCGCAGCCGCGCCGCTGCCACACCTCGCCGACCAGGCGCTGGGCCCTGATCCGGGTGAGCGCGTCGAGCGCGCCGAACGGCTCGTCGAGCAGCAGCAGATCGGGCTCGCGCACCAACGCCCGTGCCAGGGACGCGCGTTGCGCCTCGCCGCCGGAGAGCGTCTTGGGCCAGGCGTTCGTACGGTGATCCAGGCCGACCTCCTTGAGCGCCTGCTCGGCCACGGCACGATCGGGCTTGCCCGGCAGGCCCAGCAGCACGTTGCGCCATACCTTCTTCCACGGCATCAGCCTCGGCGCCTGGAAGGCGACGGCCTTGCGACGCGGTACCAGGACGGTGCCCTCGATGTCGCGATCGAGGCCGGCCAGGATGCGCAGCAGGGTGGACTTGCCGCAGCCGCTGCGCCCGAGGAGGGCGACGAACTCGCCGGGCCGTACGTCGAGTTGGAGCCGGTCGATGACGGCACGTCCGTCGAAGGAGCGGGTCAGCCCCTCGACGTGCACGGCCTGTGTGGCCTGGGTAGCCTTGGCACTCACCGGCCGGTGAACGTCGGTCGCCATTGCAGCAGCAGCCTTTCGAGGGAGCGGACGACGAAGTCGGCGAGGAGGCCGAGGAAGGCGTAGACGATCAGGCAGACCACGATCACGTCGGTCCGCAGGAAGTCCCGCGCCTGCACCATGAGGAACCCGATGCCGGAGTCGGCGTTGACCTGCTCGGCGAAGACGAGGGCGAGCCAGGCGATGCCGAGCGAGTAGCGCAGGCCGGTCAGGGCGCCCGGCAGCGCGCCGGGCAGCACGACGTGCCGCACGAGCCCCCACCTGGACAGCCCGAGGGACTCACCGGCTTCGATCAGTTGGGCGTCCACCCCGCGGATACCGGCGTAGACATTGAGGTACAGCGGAAAGGTCACGCCGAGCGTGATGATGGCGACCTTGGGTGCCTCGCCGATCCCGAACCAGATGATGAACAGCGGGATGAGCCCGACGAACGGCACGGTCCGCAACATCTGCACGGGCGCGTCCACGAGGTCCTCACCGATCCGGAACAGGCCCGAGAGGAGGGCGAGCCCCGTCCCGACGACGGCGCCGAGCGCCAGCCCGGCGGCGACGCGCTGGAGGGAGGCGCCCATCGCCGAGGGCAGCGAGCCGTCGGCGATCAGATCGCCGGCGACCTGGGCGATGCGGCCGGGTGAGGCGAGGACATCGGCGGTCAACACGCCTGTGCTGCTGAGCAGTTGCCACAGGACGAGGAGCAGGACGGGTCCGGTGGTGCGGCGCAGCCAGCGCGGGACGCGGGTGCGGCGGGAGGAGGCGGGGAGGAGGGGGACGACATCGACGGAGGACGATGCCGGAAAGCTGGATTTAAGGGGAATATCCCTCTCGGGAGAGCTGGGTGGGGCATGGCTGATGCTCATGACTGCTCCAGGGGCGACGAGCGTTCGATGGAGACGCGTGTCAGCGCCGCCGGGTCAGGTCAGGACCGGGCGGGTGCGCGCGAGAAGCGTGGGGTGAAGATCGGAGGTGGGCGTCAGCAGCCGCGGCGACACGCGGCGGAGGCCACCCGCAGCAGGTCGATGTGACCGCGCGTGGTGAGCAGGGCTGGACGCAACATGCCGCCGAAAATAGCCACATGGCGCTTCCATGGTCAACGGCGTCTCGCGGAATGGACCTCGCGTGTCACGGCTCGGCTTGTCCCCGGCCGTCTCCTGACGTGTGAACTCCGGGGCATGGGTGAGGATGGAGGACATGTCAGACGCCTTCACCACCCGAGTTCTGAACGTCGCCTCCGGCTCCTCGGAGCGGGTCGTGGACCTCACCCGCGACTGCGAGGCCTTCCTGCGGGACGTCGCCGCGGACCGCGACGGCCTCCTGAACGTCTTCGTGCCGCACGCGACGGCCGGCATCGCGATCATCGAAACGGGCGCCGGCAGCGACGACGACCTCCTGGCCGCCCTCCACACCCTTCTCCCCGCCGACGACCGCTGGCAGCACCGCCATGGCAGCCCCGGCCACGGCCGCGACCACGTCCTCCCGGCGTTCGTCCCGCCTCATGCGACGCTTCCGGTGCTGGGCGGGCAACTGGAGCTGGGGACCTGGCAGTCGGTGTGCCTCGTGGACACGAACCGCGACAACCCGAACCGGCAGGTGCGGTTGAGCTTCCTGGGCTGAGCGCCGGGAGTCCGGCTGAGCGTCGGGAGCCCGGGCCGGTCAGGGTCCCACGCATCCCCGCGCCACACGCTGGCGCACCACCCGCGGGCTGTCGGCCCGCAGGTCGGCCCGCCCGCCGCCCCGCCCGCCGTCCGGCGTCGCCGGGCTGTGCGCGGCGGGTGCGGGTCGGCCCTGGAGGCGGGACAGCTCGCCCGCACAGCGCTGCAGGGCCACTTCCAGGACGTCGGGCATGGTCAGGGTGCCCGTGCCGTCCGGTGGGACCAGCCAGCGCAGCGCGCCCCAGCGGCAGTGCGGGGCGGGAGCGGTGATCCACGTCCCCGCACCGAGCAGGCGCACGCCCGTGCCGATCCACACGGTCTGCGGCTCGGGAGGCAGCAGGAAGCCCACATGGCGACGCCGGGTGTCCAGCAGGCAGGGCCCCGGGTCGAGCACCGGCACCTCCTCCAGCAGGTCGGCGACGCGCAGCCCGAGCTGTTCCGGCACGATCAGCACGTCCCAGAACCGCCCGGCCGCCAGGAGCGTGACTCCGCTGCTGCCGTTCTGCCACTCGTGCTTGCAGGCGCCCGGGTCCTCCGACGCGGCGGCCAGCCACTCCACTGACTTCGTCCACTCCGTGAGTGCCATGAGGAGCCTCCTTGTGTGCGCCGCCGGACGAGGTGCGGGCCGGTTCACGGTTCGTTGGCGTCCTCAGTGCACCGGGTGCCACGTGCCGCGGCCATCCGCCCGGAGCTCAATTCCCCGTATGGGGCGAGCGCCCGCGCGCCAAACCGGCAGATATATGCACGGCGTGCGCCCCCGAGCCGCCCTGGCTCACAGCTGACACCCGGCACGCCGAGGACGACGTGCCTATGCGCCTCACCAGTCGTCGACGTCGTACAGGGCTCCTGAGACATACGGGTCATAGCGTCGTCGCGACGGCGACGGCTGTGCCGGCGGCAGGCTCGCCTCACGCAGTGCGGCGCACCACGGACAGTCGTCGGTGTCGTCGCTGTCGTCGCGCATGCGGGAAATGGCGAGAACGTGCTCTCGTCCGTCGATGGAAACGGCTCCTGTCTCGTTCGTGGGCGGACGGTGCGGGCCGAGCCCACCCCTGCTCCATCCGGGGGACGGTCTCACCCGACCGGGTGGTGGCAGGGTCGGTCGGCGTACCACCGGCGCGCGCCTCGGCGTTGCCCGGGCATGGACAGTAGTGAGACGGCGCGGCGTGTGCTCGGAGGCGATGCCGCACCCATGTCGTACGTCGTACCGGCCACCGGCGTTCGGGGCCGGCCGTCGATCTATGCGGCGCTGGTCGCGGAATGGCACGCCAAGGGCCGTGCCGTGCCCGGGCGCCGGGACGGATGGCGGGATTCCGTGACCACCACCGACGGCCAGGCCGTCACTTCCTGGGCGGTGGGCCTGTGGAGTGGACTGGCCCGGGCCTTCGACGCCGAACCGGCGGACGAGCGGCACCCCGGGGCGACCGAGCGTGTGCCGGCCGTGGTCGTCCCCCGCGGCCTTCCCGGACCGGCGGGCCTGTGGGAGTGGAGCAGCAGCAGCGGACGCGTCAGGGCCTCCTCGCCGCCTACGGCCGACTGACGCGCACCGGTGCGGCGGGAGCGCCGCCGGCCTCGCGCAGCGCCAGTTCCACGACGTCGGGGTTGTACAGGGCGCCGGTGCCGTCGGGTGGCAGCAGCCACTCCAGGCGCCAGCCCGTGGACCGGTGGGGCGGCGGCGCGGCGACCCAGGAGCCCCGGCCGACATGCCGTACGCCGGGCCCGACCCACTCGGTGGCCGGGTCGGGCGGGAGGAAGAAGCCGACTCTGCGCGCCCCGCAGTTCACCAGGACCGGGCCGGACGCCCGGACCTGCGCACGTCTGAGGAGGTCCAGGGCGCTCAGGCCGAGTTGCTCGGGAACACTGAGCACGTCCCACAGCCGCCCGGCCTCCAGCAGCACCGCGTCCGCCCCCTGATCCCACTGCTCCTTGCACGTCCGAGGATCCGTGGCAGCCGCGGCGAGCCATTCGACGGCCTGCTTCCCCATGGTGCGTTGCATGTTCCACCCCCAGCACTCTCGGCCTGCCGACCAGGTCGGAGCCCTTCATGCTGGTGGATATTTCTATGCGCCGGAAGGGGTGGCGCGGCCTGGCGCAGGCTGGCGATTCCGTTCGGCGTGTTCGAGGCGCGCACGACAGTTCGTCGTCGCTGTTCGGGGAGAGGCGGCTGGGACACCAGTCGCCTGCGTGTACCTGACGGGCTGACAGATTCAGGCGATCTACGGTGGCTTGATGAGACTCGTGCCCAGCTGGGCCCTGCTTTCGTCGGGATGCGCGCCTGTCGCGCTGATCGCGGGCTGGACGATCGCGGCGCTGCTCGAAGGGCCCGCCTACGACCCCGCCACACAGACGATCAGCGTCCTGGCGGCCTACGGCGCCGCGGGGTCCTGGGTGATGACCGGGGCGCTGGCCGCCCTGGGCGTCTGTCATGTGGTCACCGCCTGGGGGCTGCGCCCGGCCGCGCTCCCCGGGCGTGTGGCGCTGGGTGCCGGCGGGGTGGCCGCCTGCGCGGTCGCTCTGATCCCGCCTCCCAGCAGCGGGGGATCCCTGCGTCATGGTTCGGTCGCCGCGGTCGGCTTCGCCCTCCTCGCGGTGTGGCCGGTTCTGGCCGCTGATCGCAGTGGTGCCGCACCCTGGGGCCTGCGGCCCGCACCCTCCTTCGCGGCGACCGGCCTGATGGTGTCCGGCGCGGCCTGGTTCATGCTCGAGATGCATCAGGGCGGTGCCGTCGGCGCCGCCGAACGCCTGGTGACAGCCATCCAGTCCCTGTGGCCCTTCGTGGTCGTCGCCTCCTGCCTCCGCCCGCCTCGACAGGAGTCGGGGCGGCCGACGTAACCGTGCCGCTGGCAGTCGGCCGGCGCGCGCGTCAGGTTCCCTTGTGTCGGTGTGTCCTGTATCACTCTTCTGGGCTTGAGTGAGGGGCGGGGGTGTGGTGCGTACCCATCCGTGACGAGTGGGCCCAGGATGCGAGGATGAGGGCCGTCATGACTGCTGGGTGGGGTGTGCGCACGATACGGGCCGCGGTGTTCGCGGCCGTCTGTGTGCTGCTCGCCGCCCTCGGTCACGTACTGATGTCGGGCGCGAGCGTCCCGTGGTGGACGTTGGTGGCCGGTGCCCTCCTGACGGGGGGCGCGGGCTGGTGCCTGGCGGGCCGTGAGCGCGGCCTCCCCCTGGTCGTGTCCGTCGTGGTCGTCGCCCAGGGCGGGCTGCACGCGGCCTTCGAGTTCGCGCAGTCCTCCACCGTCTCCGGGCGGGACATGGTGGGCCTGTCCACACATACGGCCTCCCCGCACTCCATGGGTTCCGAGCACATGGGCTCCGCGGACATGGGTTCCATGAGCTCCATGGACATGGGGCACATGGGCCTGAGCCACATGAGCATGGGCCACATGGACGCAGGGCACATGGGTGCGGGCCACATGGGCGTGGGCCACATGGGCGTGGGCCACGACATGACCGGCACGTCATCGCTCGGCATGCTCGCCGCCCACACTCTCGCCGCGCTGCTGTGCGGCCTGTGGTTGGGCCACGGTGAACGTGCCGCGTTCCGCATCCTGCGGACCGTCGCCGGATGGCTGGCCGCCCCGCTGCGGCTGGCGCTCGCCCTGCCCGTACCGCCGCACCGCCCGCGCCTGCGGCCCCGTCGCGGTCGTTCCGACCGGGCGCCGCGGCTGCTACCGCTCGTCCACACGATCACCTCTCGGGGGCCTCCTGCGGGAACCGCTGTCGTCTGAGACAGCCGGTTCCCCGAGGCCGTACGGACACGGACGTCGACGCGTCGACGCCGACCGTGCCTCGGGCCACGGCCGTACCTGCCGTACGGCCGTATCCCGCGACCCCGGACTCCTCCGTACGGCGTGCCGCACGTCTCGCGTGCCCTGGTGCCCCGGCGGCGACGCCGTCGTGCCCGTCGCGCCCGCTGTCGTGGCCCGCCGTGCCGGAGCCCGGTCTACCCGAGAAGGACTCAGGTGATCACTCCTGCCCTGCCCTCCTCACGCGTGGCACGCGTGAGACAAGCGAAGGCGGACAAGACCTCCCCATCGGCCTCCTGCGACGAGTCGACGACCGCGTGGGCGCTGGCCGCCCGCGGCGGCGACCCGGACGCCGCCGACCGTTTCGTGCGCTCCCTGCACCGTGACGTCGTGCGGTACGTGGCGTATCTCTCCGCCGATCCGCAGGCCGCCGACGACCTGGCGCAGGACACGTTCCTGCGGGCGCTCGGCAGCCTGCACCGGTTCGAGGGCCGCTGCTCGGCACGCGCGTGGCTGCTGTCCATCGCGCGCCGTGCGGTGATCGACAGCCACCGGTACGCCGCCGCCCGGCCACGGCTGTGCGACACCGACGACTGGACGCTGCTGGTGGAACGTGCCCAGCCGACCGGCCTGCCCGGCTTCGACGACGGCATCGCCCTGCTCGACCTGCTGGACACGCTGCCGGCCGAGCGCCGCGAGGCGTTCGTCCTGACCCAGCTGGTGGGCCTGCCGTACGCGGAGGCGGCCGAGATGAGCGACTGCCCCGTCGGGACGGTCCGCTCGCGTGTGGCCCGCGCCCGGGCGACCCTCACCGAACTGCTGGCCGACGCCGAGGCTGTGGTTCCGGCCGACGCCGTGGCCGCCTGACGAGGAACGCGGTGTCAGTCTCCCTGCGGGTCCCGCCGGGAACTGACGCCGCGTTCGCCCCGACTACTGGATCGGGTGGCGGGATCCGCCCCCCCCCACGATCACGAAAGGTGTGAACCATGAACGACATCGCGGGAATCGCGGGCCTGGACCCGGTGGCGACCTTCTGCGGCAACTGCGACTGCGGCTGTCCGCAACTGTTCGTCACCCCGCCGCTCCGGCCGAGCGCCGGGTGGTCCTCACGGACGACTTCGGGCAGCGCGTGCAGATGAGCGCCGACCAGTTCTCGTCGCTGGTCGCGGACGCCAAGTCCGGCAAGCTGGACGGCATCGTCACCTCCTGAGTTCCGGCCCTGCGCGGCCGCGCCTGGGGCGTGCTGATCGCTCGGGCGGTCGCACGCCGCAGGTCACCGTTCCTCGGCCACCGTCCGCAGGTAGGTGCCCAGCCGGGCGACGGCCGACGGGTTGCGGGGGCTCTCGACCAGGTCGGCGTAGTCCAGGACGAAGATCCGCTTGTGTTTGACGGCGGAGACGTTCCGCAGCGGCGCGTAGGAGAGCAGGAACCGCCTCTTCTGCTCGGCGCTCACATCGCCGTAGTCGCAGATCACGATGACGTCCGGGTCCCGCCGCACGACGCTCTCCCAGCCCGTGGTGGTCCAGGAGTCGGGCACGTCGTGCATGACGTTGACGCCGCCGGCCTCGCTGATGATCTGCTCGGGGGCGGCGTAACGGCCGGAGGTGAACGGCTGGTCCTGTCCGCTGTCGTACAGGAAGACCTTCGGCCGGTCGGCGCCGGTGGGGGCCATCGCGCGCACGTCGGCGATCTGCTTCTTGAAGTCGGCGATCAGCGTGGCGGCCCGCTTCTCCACGCCGAACAGCTTCCCGAGGTTGGTGAGATCGGCGTACAGGGCGTCCAGGGGCGGCATAATGCCGCGGGAGGCGTCCGTACGGCCGTTGCGGCAGGACTCGGTGAGGACATACGACGGGATGCCGAGCTTCCTCAAAGCCTCGGGGGTGAAGCCGCCCTCCTCGCGGAAGCCGTAGTTCCAGCCGGCGAAGACCAGGTCGGCGCGGGCGTCGAGGACGTCCTCCTTGGTGAGCTGGTCCTTCGACAGCCACTTCACCTTGTCATAGCCGTCCTTCCACGGCACACCGCTCAGATCGCCCTTGTCGTCGGGCATGGCGAACCCGGCCATGCGGTCCTCCAGACCGAGCGCGAACATCAGCTCGGTGATACCGATGTCGTTGGTGACCACGCGCTCGGGGACCTTGTCGTACGTGACCTGGCGGCCGCAGTTGGTGAGGGTGACCGCGGACTTCTTGTCGTCGGCCTTGGCCGACGGCTCGACGGTGGCGCCGCAGCCGGTCGCGGTGACGGTCGCGGCGAGGCAGAGGGCCGAGGCTAGGAGCTTGCGCATGTGGGTCCTTGGGGCAGGAGGTCGAACAGGAGCTGGACCACGCCGGTCTCCGGGTGCCGTACTGGATGGGCACGGACCCCGAACACGTCGGCGAGCAGGGCGGGTCGAAGGACGTCGTGCGGGGCGCCGGAGGCGACGACCAGGCCGCCCTCGACGACGTACAGGACGTCGCAGTGCGCGGCGGCCAGGTTGAGGTCGTGCAGGGCGGCCAGCACGGTCAGGCCGCTGGTCCGCACCAGCGACAGCACGTCCAACTGGTGGGCGATGTCGAGGTGGTTGGTGGGCTCGTCCAGGACGAGCACCCTCGGCTGCTGGGCTAGCGCGCGGGCGATGAGCACGCGCTGCTTCTCGCCGCCGGACAGGGCCAGGAACCCGCGGTCGGCGAGATGGGCGACGCCGGTGCGGTCCATGGCCGCGGCGCAGATCTCCCGGTCGGAGGCGGCCGTACGGTCCCGGTGCGGCAGCCGTCCCATGGCCACCACCTCGGCCACCGTGAAATCGAACTCGGCCGACGACTCCTGTGGCAGCGCGGCCAGCGCCCGGGCGGCGGCCCGCGGCGCCATGGCGTGCACGTCGTCCCCGTCGAGCCGCACCACGCCCCCGGACGGACGCAGCGCCCGGTACACGCAGCGCAGCAGCGTGGACTTGCCGCTGCCGTTCGGGCCGATCAGCCCCACGAACGTCCCGCTGTCCACAGCGAGTCGAATGTCGTCGACCAGTCGTGCCCCGGCGGCCTCGACCGTGACACCCTCGATGTCGAGCCGCACGCTCACCGACCTCCGAACGCGTAGCCGCCGCGCCGCATCAGCAGCAGGAACACGGGCACCCCGACGACGGCCGTGATCACCCCGACGGGCAGTTCGGCGGGGGCGAGCAGGAGCCGGGAGAGCAGGTCCGCCCACACCAGCAACACCGCCCCGGCGAGCGGAGCCACGGCCAGCACCCGCCGGTGGTCGGCGCCGACCAGCATCCGTACGACATGCGGCACCATCAGCCCGACGAACCCGATGGCCCCGCTGACCGCGACCACCGTCCCGGTCACGGCGGCGGTCACCAGGAACAACTCCCTGCGCAGCCGCGCCGGTCGGACACCGAGCGCGGCGGACGTCTCGTCGCCCATCGCGAGGGCGTTGAGCGCCTCGGCCCGCCCCCGCAGCCACGCCCACCCGGCCCCCACGGTCACCGCGACGAGCGGCACCTGGGCCCAGGTCGCGCCGCCCAGACTGCCCAGCAGCCACATCATCGCCGACCGGGCGGCCTCGCCCCGGGCCGCTCCGAACACCATGACGGTGGTGACGGCCTGGAAGCCGTACGCCAGCGCCGTCCCGGTCAGGATCAGCCGCAGCGGGGTGAGGCCGTGCGGCGAGCGGGCCACGGCGTACACCAGCGCCGTCGCCGCGAGCGCCGACCCGAAGGCCGACAGGGACAGCGCCCAGACCCCCAGTCCCGCCAACGCTCCCAGCAGGATCACGGCGTTGGCGCCCACCGCGGCGCCCGAGGAGATGCCCAGCACGAACGGATCGGCGAGCGCGTTGCGCACCATCGCCTGCACGGCGACCCCGACGGCGGCGAGCCCGGCCCCGACGACGGCGCCGAGCACGACGCGCGGCAGCCGGATCTCCCAGACGATCGCGTACGCGGCGGCGTCCCGGGCGTCGAGGGTCCCGCCGGTCAGCCCCGCCCCGAGCAGCCGGAAGACGTCCGGCCATCCGATCCCGGCGGCCCCG
This sequence comes from Streptomyces sp. NPDC006385, assembly GCF_040612485.1. Classification (NCBI taxonomy): domain Bacteria; kingdom Bacillati; phylum Actinomycetota; class Actinomycetes; order Kitasatosporales; family Streptomycetaceae; genus Streptomyces; species Streptomyces sp. NPDC006385. The sequence continues at coordinate 25,468 of NZ_JBEXQG010000022.1, read as the reverse complement.
AGCCCGACACCGCACACGAGGGAGACGAGCAGGAGCAGCCCCAGCCCGAGGACGAGCGGCACGACGGGCACGCGTGACGCACCGGGACTCGACGTCGGTGCGCGTGTCGGACTTCGGTGCACGAGCGGGCGGTCCTTCGCCTGGGGCCGCCTGTGGGCGTCAAGCGGGGAGACGCCCGCACGACCGCGCCGGTCGCGTGGCCCCCTCTCGCAGTCCACGGCGAGCAGTCAACGGGTCGCGGCCACCACGGGCGATCGGGCTCGCGCGACGGACCACCAGGTCCCCGCGCACACCGTTGCGGGTCAGCGCCGGACTCTCACCGGACTTCCCCCGCGGGAGGCCCCGGGAGCGTAGCAGACGGGGCTTCGGGGACCGGGGGCGAGGGCGGTCGCGCTGTGCGAAAAGGCGTTGTCAGTGGGCCGTGTTATCCAGGAGGTCGTCCAGGAAGGGAGAACCGGAGGTGGCCCGATGCTGATCGACACGACCGCTCCACTGGCCCGAGCCGCCGTCGAGGCGATCCGGACCGGCGACGTGGACGCGTTGCGGGACCTGCTCACCGCGCACCCGGCGCTGGCCACGGCACGGCTGGGCAACATGAAGACCACGCGCACACTGCTGCACGTCGCCACCGACTGGCCCGGCCACCCGCCCAACGGGCCTCGGACGGTGGCCGCACTGGTCGCCGCCGGCGCGGACGTGGACGCGCGGTTCACCGGCGCCCACCGTGAGACCCCGCTGCACTGGGCGGCCAGCTGCGACGACGTGCCCGTCCTGGACGCCCTGCTCGACCTGGGCGCGGACATCGAGGCCGACGGCGCGGTCATCGCGGACGGCACGCCGCTGGCGGACGCGGTGGCCTTCGGGCAGTGGAACAGCGCGCGGCGACTGGTCGAGCGCGGTGCCCGCACCACGCTGTGGCAGGCCGCGGCCCTCGGCGAGGCCGACCGGGTCGCCGCCTGCTTCACGTCCGAGCCCGACCCGCCCACCGCGCGGACCGTCACCGCCGCCCTGTGGTGCGCCTGCCACGGCGGACAGCAGGAGATGGCCGACTACCTGCTGCGACGCGGTGGTGACATCAACTGGATCGGTCACGACGGGTTGACCGCGCTCGACGCCGCGCACCGCTCGGGCCACCCCGCGCTGGTCGCGTGGCTGCGTGATCAGGGGGCGAAGTCCGCCGAGGAGTTGGCCTGAGGCCCGACGGACGAGGCGGGCCACGCCCTCGGCCGACGTGCGCCCACGGACCCAGGGGGGAAGACTGGGACGCGGTGGGGCCGACGCGCCCTGCTGACATCGACACGAGGTGCGAACGGAACCGCGCACCACGCCCCCGCAGCCCGCCCGGACGTCATGCGCCGCGATCCGTCCGCGGTTCACCGTCTTCACACAAAGGGGCCGACCATGGGCGGCATCGACGGAACGGCAATTGAAGGTCTGCGCGAGGCGCTGAGGGGGCCTGTCATCACGCCGCGGGACCCGGGCTACGACGAGGCCCGCAGCATCTACAACGCCATGATCGACCGACGCCCGGCGGCCATCGCGCAGTGCGCGGACGTGGCGGACGTGCGGGCCGTGCTCTCCTTCGCCCGGGACACCGGAGTGGAGCTCGCGGTGCGCGGGGGCGGCCACAGCGGACCCGGACTGTGCCTGGTCGACGACGGCCTCGTCCTCGACCTGTCGACCATGCGCGGCGTGCGCGTCGACCCCGGCGCGATGACCGCACAGGTCGCCGGCGGCGCCCAGCTCGGCGACCTGGACCACGCGGCCCACACGTTCGGCCTGGGCGTGCCGGCCGGCATCATCTCGATGACGGGCGTCGGCGGCCTCACCCTCGGCGGCGGCCACGGCTACCTCACCCGCAAGTACGGCCTGACCATCGACAGCCTGCAGTCCGCCGACGTCGTCCTCGCCGACGGAACGTTCGTCACCGCGTCCGAGGACGAGCACCCGGACCTCTTCTGGGCGCTGCGGGGCGGCGGCGGGAACTTCGGCGTCGTCACGTCGTTCACCTTCCGGCTGCACCCGGTGGACACCGTCGGTGTCGCGGTGACGGTGTGGCCGGTCGACCGCACACCGCAAGTGCTGCGCTGGTACCGGGAGTTCCTGCCCGCCGCACCGCAGGACCTCTACGGCTTCTTCGCCGTGCTCGTCATCCCGCCCGGACCGCCGTTCCCCGAGCCGATCCACGGGCAGAAGATGTGCGGCGTCGTCTGGTGCTACACCGGCGACCTGGAGGGCGACCGCCTGGAGCGGACGCTGGCCGCGGTGAACGAACCCGCGCCGTCCGCCTTCCACTTCACCACGCCCATGCCCTACCCCGGCCTCCAGGGCATGTTCGACACGCTGATCCCCAAGGGCTACCAGTGGTACTGGCGCGGCGACTTCTTCGACACGATCTCCGACGCCGCGATCGACGTGCACCACAAGTACGGCGAGAACATCCCCACCGCGCTGTCGCTGATGCACCTGTACCCCGTGGACGGCGCCGCCCACCAGGTCGGCGCCGACGACACGGCCTGGGCGTACCGGGACGCCGTCTGGTCCGCAGTGATCGCCGGAGTCGACCCGGATCCGGCCAACGCCGACCTGATCCGGCAGTGGTCCGTCGAGTACTGGAGCGAACTGCACCCGCACTCCATGGGCGGCTCCTACGTCAACTTCCTCGGAGAGGCGGAGAGCACGGACCGCGTCCGTGCCACCTACCGCGGCCACTACGACCGGCTGGCGGCGACAAAGCACACCTATGACCCGGACAACTTCTTCCACGCCAACCAGAACATCCCGCCGGCGACCGGCTGACCATCGCCGCCCCCGTCGTCCATCCGCGAACCGCCTGGGGTAGGGTCGCGGGCGTTGTCCGCTACTGACTGGTAGTGCGCCGGTGCGCGGAGTGTCGAAGGGTGGCGAGCAGATGGAGTCCCAGGTGGGCGGCAGCGGATCCGTGGGCGTCGACGGCACCCGGTTGGAGGACCTGGCTCCCCAGCCACTGCTGACCCGCGACTACGAGACGCGCCCCTCACTCGTGTACGAGCGGCTCAGGCAGCAGCACGGCCCCGTCGCACCGGTCGACCTGCTCGGTGTGCCCGCCTGGCTGGTCCTCGGCTACCGCGAGTCGCTCCAGGTGCTCCAGGACGACGACGGCTGGCCGAAGGGGCTGGAGAACTGGCGGGCCCGCTCGGCGGGCGAAGTGCCCGCAGACTGGCCGCTCGGGCCGTCGCTGGAGGTCAACCATGTGCTGATCCAGGGCGGCCCCGGCTACGGGCAACTGCGCACGGCGTGGGACGCCGCGCTCAAGCCCTTCCAGGACCCCGGTCACCCCCAGGCCAAGCGGCTCAAGGCGGCCGTCACCGCCTACGCCGACGAACTGATCACCCTGGTGGGGCAGGGCGGCGGCACCGGCGTGGCCGACCTGTCCGCGCAGTTCTCCCGACCGCTGCCGCTGATGGTGGCCAGTCATCTGCTCGGCTTCCCCGGTTCCCAGGGCGACGACGCGCTGATGGACATGTGGCGGGTGCTGGACGCGGGTCCGGACGCGGAGCCCGCCCTGGAGCGGCTGCTGGCGACACTGGTGGCACTGGCGGAGATGAAGCTCAAGGAGCCGGGCGACGACTTCCCCTCCCACCTGCTGGCCGCGCATCCCGGTCTCTCGCTCGACGAGTTGGCCCGTGAGCTGTTCATGCTGCTCGGCATGACCTCCGACCACGTCGGCATCCTCATGTCCAACACCGTGGTGGAGGTCATCTCCGGTGACGGTGACGGCGGCGTGCGCGCCAGCCTGTCCGCGGGGATGATCCGGGAGACCATGAACCGGGTGGTCATGCGCAAGCCGCCGCTGGTGAACTTCGTGCCGCGGTTCGCCGCCGAGGACACCCCGCTCGGCAACTACACGATCCGGGCGGGCGACCCGGTGTGGGTCTCCTCGGCCGCCGCGCACGCCGACCCGCTCTTCGCGGAGCACGTGGCGACGAGCAGCACGATCAGCACCCGGGCGCATCTGTCCTGGGGCGCGGGCCGTCGTCAGTGCCCGGCGCGCGAGCTCGCCTCGACGGTCGCGGCGGTCGGCGTGGGCCGCCTCTTCGAGCGCTTCTCCCACCTGGAGCTCGCCCTCCCGGCCGACCAACTGCCGTGGCGCTCCTCGCCGTTCATGCGGGGCCTGCGCTCCCTGCCCGTACGGTACGAACTCGCCTCCCGGCCCGGGCGCACCCCGGCCCCCGAGCCGGCGTCGGCGACGCGCGCGGCCGCACCGCGGACGGCACCGGACACGGACGCACCGGAGGGGACCGGACCGGTGCTGCCGGACCGGTCCGCCTGGCAGCGCTCCTCCCTGTGGCGCTACCTCACGGGCCTGATCCGCCGCTGACCAGGAGCGCCGCGGCCGCCTCCGTGATCGACTGGAGGGCCGTACGGCGGCGGCGTACGGTCGAATGGTGGCGGGACCAGCCCGACCCCCCGCCGATGGCGCGATGCCATGAGCAATCCCGAGCCGACACCCGAAGCACAGGCCACCACCCCGCAGGAGACGGACCGGAGCGATGGCCGTGGCAGTGGTATGGCGCTGTTCGTCATCGCGTCCTGCCAGCTGATGGTGGTGCTCGACATCACCATCGTGAACATCGCCCTGCCGCACATCCAGCGCTCGCTCGACTTCTCCACGGAGAGCCTGTCCTGGGTGGTCAACGCCTACACGCTCACCTTCGGCGGACTGCTGCTCCTCGGCGGCAGGATGGGCGACATCCTCGGCAGACGCCGCGTCTTCGTCTTCGGTGTGCTGCTGTTCGTCCTCGCCTCGTTGCTCGGCGGACTCTCGCAGAACTCCTGGCAACTCCTCGCCGCCCGCGCCCTGCAGGGCGTCGGCGGAGCCATCGCCTCCCCGACCTCCCTCGCCCTGATCAGTACGACGTTCCGTGAAGGGCCCGCACGCAACCGGGCGTTCGGCGTCTTCGCCGCGGTGTCGGCGGGCGGCGGCGCGATCGGACTGCTGGCGGGCGGCATGCTGGTCGAATGGCTCAACTGGCGTTGGGTGCTGTTCGTCAACGTGCCCATCGGGCTGCTCATCGTGCTCGCCACCCCGCGCTGGATCCGGGAGTCCGAGCGCCGACCCGGCCACTTCGACGTGGCGGGCGCGCTGACCTCCACCATCGGCATGGTGTTGCTGGTGTACGGGTTCATCCGGGCCGCGCAGGACGGCTGGCGGGACGCGCTCACGCTGGTCGCGTTCGGTGCGGCCGTCGTCTTCCTGCTGTTGTTCATCCTGGTCGAGCAGCGCTCCCGCCAGCCGATCACGCCCCTGCACATGTTCGCGGACCGCAACCGCGCGGGCACGTACGGCATGATGCTGAGCCTCGCCGCCGCGATCTTCGGCATGTTCTTCTTCCTCACGCTTTTCGTGCAGAACGTGCTCGACTTCAGCCCGCTCCAGGCCGGGCTGGCCTTCCTCCCGGTGAGCGCCGTCATCGCGGTCGGCGCGGGGCTGGCGTCCCAACTCCTGCCGAAGTACGGGCCCAAACCGTTCATGGTCACGGGCGCGATCCTGGCCGCCACGGGCCTCGCCTGGCTGACCCTGACCGACGTCCACTCCACCTACGCGGGCAGCATCCTCGGGCCGATGCTCGTCTTCAGCCTCGGCATGGGCATGGAGTTCGTGTCCCTGACCCTGATGGCGCTGTCCAACGTGGCCGTCCACGAGACGGGCGCCGCCTCCGGGCTTCTCAACGCCACCCAGCAGGTCGGCGGTTCCCTCGGGCTGTCCATCCTGGTCACCATGTTCGGCACGGCCAGCAACAACGAGGCCGACAAGCAGATCCCCGCCTTCCTGGCCCGCGCGACCCCCGCGGAGCGGCTGCGCTTCGAACGCACCGACCAGCTCCCGCCGCCCTATGCCGACGAGATCCTCACCGCGGGAGTCTCCGCCGCCTTCATCGTGGCCGCGATCTTCACCGCGATCGCCGCGGTGATCGCCCTCCTGGTCATCCAGGTCCGCCCCTCCGACCTGGAACGCCTCCGGGGCGGAGGGATGCCGACGGCCTGACCGGCGCGGTCAGCCGCCGATTCTGGCCGCGATGACGGGCGCCAGCCGATCGGCGATGGCGCGGTGGCCCTGGTCGTTGGGGTGGACGGAGTCCGTCAGGTCGCCGGAGCCCAGCCAGCCCGTGGTGTCGACGAAGGAGACCCGGGCGTCACCGCCGGCGACGGCCGCCTTGACGGCTGCCTCGGTCTGCGGGACGTAGCGGCCGCGGAAGGTCTCCAACGCGAAGATCCAGGCCCGCGGGTAGGCGGCGCGGACCTTGCGCAGCAGGCTGGAGTACGCCGACTGGAACTGCGTGGAGCTGACTCCGTGGCCCACGTCGTTGGTGCCCAGGTTGATCACGACGGCGTCCGCCTGGTACCGGGAGAAGTCCCAGTCGGGCGTGGCGGCGTTGGGGCTGAGCCTGCTGAACTGCTGTTCCAGGCCCACGCATCCGTCGGCCGTGGCGACCAGACAGGCACCTCCCTGGGCGATCTGCGTGTGCTCGGCACCGAGCCGTTCGCCGATCAGCCAGCCGTACGCGGTACGGGCGTTCTGCGAGGTGGTGGTGCCCACCGTGATCGAGTCGCCGACGAACTCGATCAGCTTGGCCGGGGCAGGCGGCGCGAAGGTGGTCGCTCCGCTGTCGAGGACCAGCCCCTGGAAGACGGCGTCGCCGCGGTACGAGCCGGCGACCACCTGGTAGTTGACCTGGAGGGTGTGGTTGCCGGGGGGCAAGGGCGACGGCGTCAGGTTCACGGTGCCCTTGACGTCGTCGTAGAACTTCACCGGCCCGTTGTCGATGCGCGCCCAGAAGTCGATGGTGTTGCGCTGCTTGAGCTTGACCGTGCGGCCGGTGAAGCCGGCCCGGTAGTACGCGCCGGCCCAGTACGGTGTGTAGAGGGTGCTGGAGCTGCGGGTGTCCCAGCGGCCGACGAACTTGATGTGGGGGTCGCCGGGCTGACCGGGAGCGGCTGCCCTGGTGGACACGTCGGCGGCGCCGCCCAGCCGGGCTGCGATGACGGGCGCCAGGCGGTCCGCGAACTTGGTGTGACCGGCCTCGTCGGGATGGCCGTTGCCGTCCTCGTAGTCGGTGCCGTCGGTGAGCCAGCCCGTGGTGTCTACGTAGTGCACCCGGCTGTCGCCGGAGCCGTTGCGGGCGCTGACGGCTGCCCTGGTCTCGGTGACGTAGCGCTTCTTGAGTGTCTGGACGGCGAAGAGATGGGCTTCGGGGTGCTTGGCCCGCAGGTCGCTCAGGAACCTGGTGTACGCCGCCTGGAAGGCGGAGCCGGACACCCCGTGTCCGATGTCGTTGGTGCCGAGGTTGATGACGACCGCGCTCGTCCGGTAGCGGGAGAAGTCCCAGTTCTGGTCGCCGGTGCTGCCGGTCCTGAAGTACTGGATGCTCAGTCCCGTACAACCGGACTGCGCGACCAGGCAGTAGCCGGCGCGGGCGATCCGGGTGTGCCGCATGCCCAGCCGCTCGCCGGTCTTCCAGGCGTACGAGTCGAGCGCCTGCCGCTCGGTGAGGGCGCCGGCGGTTATGGAGTCGCCGACGAACTCGACCAGCCCGGACGGCATGGTCGGACTGACCGTGCGCGCCCCGGAGTCCAGCACCAGGCCCTGGAACACGGTGTCGCCCGACCGGTAGGAGATCCGCAGGGTGTGGGTGCCGGGGGAGAGGGGCCGGGGAGTGAGGTTCACCGTCCCGCGCACGCCCGCGTGGAAGACGTCGGGTCCGCCGTCGATGCTCGCGTAGAAGTTGACCGCGTCCCGGGCCCTGACCTTCACCGTGGTGCCGGTGAAGGCCGTCCGCAGATACGCGCCGGACCAGTGGGGCACGGCGGAGGTGCCCGAACCGGTGTCCCAGCGACCCACGTAGACGATGTTGGGGTCGGACACCGAGCCGTCGCCCGCCGCCGCCCGGGCTGGAGAGCCGCCCGCCCAGGACAGCGAGAGGAGACAGGCGACGAGTGCTGCGGTGAGGAGGGTCGAGAGGGTGCGTCCGAGGTGTGGGGGTGTCTGCACGGGGATCCCTTTCACGTGGGGGTTGGGAGCGCTCCCATGTAGAACTGCGTTTCGAGAGAAGCAATGAAACGGTTCAGCGTCAAGGACTCCCGTGCGGACTCAGGGAATCCGGTGAACGGTGTGACGGCCTTCACGTCGATGTGGCGGAAAGTGATGAATTCCTTACACAAGCAGTGCGTAAGTGACGGTAATTCACACACCCTGCATCGGAGGTTCACCTTGCGACCGTTCACCCTCACCTACGCCTTTCCCAAAGGGCTTTGCAACGCGGTGACGCCCTATCACTTCGACCCGGCCCGCCAACTGAACGTGCTGCCCGACGGCCGCCCGGCGATCAGTGACCCGGACCTCCTGCTCGCGGTCGGTACGACGACGTCCACCGCGGGATCCGCGACCCACTTCGACGACTGACGAACGGCCGCGAATGACCGTACTGATCCTGACGTCCGAGGAGGACGTGACCGCCGACCTGGTGGTGGCCGCACTGCACGGGGCGGGGACGCCCGTGATGCGGCTGGACCCCGCCGACCTGCCGGGCAAGGCCGTGCTGTCCGCCGACTACGCCCGCGGGGACTTCGACGGCCACCTGTCGGTCAACGGCCATGTGCTCAGCATGGGAGGGCTGCGCTCCGTCTGGGTGCGCAGGCCCGGCGAACCGGCCGCGCACGCCGCCCACCCCTCACCGTGGCTGACCGCCGAGACCCGGCAGGCGCTGTACGGGATGCTCCACTCCGCCGCCGCACGGTGGATGAACCATCCGCGCCACGCCGACCAGGCCCGACTCAAGCCCTGGCAGCTGAGGGTCGCCCACCTCAGCGGCTTCGCCGTACCGCCGACGGTCTTCACCACGGCGCCCCGGCTGGCACGGGAGTTCGCCGAGGAGTACGGGGAGGTGGTGGTGAAGTCCGCCTCGGGACCGCCGCCGGACGAGCCCGCGCTGACGCTGCCCACCACCCTCATCGGCCCCGACGCGGACTTCACCGCCGTCGCGGCCGGCCCGGCGCTGCTCCAGCGGTACGTGCCCAAGCGGGCCGACATCCGGCTGACCTGCGTCGGCACACGCCTGTTCGCCGCGCGCAAGACCGCCGAACCCGGCCAGGTCGACGGACGCTACGGCGACACGGGGCACGCCTGGGAGCCGGTCCCGGCGCCCGAGCGCATCGCCAAGTCGGTGCACGAGTACGTCACCCTCGCCGGACTGGCGTACGCCGCGTTCGACTTCGCCGAGGACGAGGACGGCATCTGGTGGTTCCTGGAGTGCAACCAGGGCGGCCAGTTCGGCTTCGTCGAACTGGAGACCGGACAGCCGATCTCGCAGGCGGTCGCCCTGTGGCTCGCACAGCGCAGGCCGGACCGTCGCGGCGCCGACAGCCGCCGCTGAATGGTGTCACGTCGGCGGTGTCGCCTGGACTACGTTGAGGAGCACTGGACCGACACGTGTTCGACGAGCCTCATGAGGGCGCGGCGTGCCGGGACCAGCGCATACGGGAGGAAGACGTGATGACCACGCGGCGGACGATCGCGCCGGACGAACTCGACACGCTGAACCTGGCCGATCCACGGCTGCACGCCGAGAGCGATCTGTCCGCAGTGTGGCGCCACCTGAGGGAGCGTCAGCCGGTCCACTGGAACCCCGCCACCGACACGGCCCCCGGGTTCTGGGTGGTGACCCGGCACGCCGACGTCACCTCCGTCTACCGCGACAGCGCGCGCTTCACCTCCGAGGGCGGCAACATCCTGGAGACCCTGCTCGCGGGCGGCGACTCCGCGGCCGGCCGGATGCTGCCCATCACCGACGGGGACAAGCACGCGGGGCTGCGCCGCCTGCTGATGTCCGCGTTCTCGCCGAGGGCCCTGGAGCCGGTCGTGGACAGTGTGCGCCGCACGGTCACCCGGCTGCTGCGGGACGCCCTGGACAAGGGCACCTGCGACTTCGCCGCCGACGTGGCGGCCCCCATACCCCTCGGCGCCGTCTGCGACCTGCTCGGCGTACCCGACGGCGACCGGGCCCACGTGCTGAGCCTGACGTCCTCGGCGCTGGGCTCGCACGACGCGGACAGCACGCCGCTGGACGCGTGGGTCGCCAAGAACGAGATCCTGCTCTACTTCGCGGGCCTCGCCCGCGACCGGCGCGACAGCCCCCACGCGGACGTCATCGCACTGCTCGCGGGCAGCGAGGTGAACGGGCTGCCGCTGGACGACGACGAGATCATGCTCAACTGCTACAGCCTGATCCTCGGCGGCGACGAGACCGCCCGCCTGTCCATGGTCGGCGCCGCCCTCGCCCTCCTGGAACACCCCGACCAGTGGCGGGCCCTCAAGCGGGGCGACGCCGGCATCGACACCGCGGTCGAGGAGATCCTGCGCTGGACGACCCCCGCCCTGCACGCCGGACGCACCGCGACGACGGACACCGAGATCGACGGCCGGCCGATCGCGGCGGGCGAGATCGTCACCGTCTGGAACGCCTCCGCCAACCGCGACGAGCGGATCTTCGACGCGCCCGGCGCGCTGCGCCTGGATCGCACCCCCAACAAGCACGTCACCTTCGCCTACGGCCCGCACTTCTGCCTCGGTGCCTACCTGGCCCGGGCGGAGATCCGTGCCGTGCTGGCCGGACTGCGCGACCTCGTGGCGGACATGGAGCAGACGGGCCCCGCGAAGCCCGTCTACTCCAACTTCCTCAGCGGTCTCGGCGCGCTGCCGCTCGCCCTGAAGGCCGCGTGAACCCCCTTACGCCGCCAGTTCCTTGCGGATGCGGTCGAGCATGAACGCGGAGGACTCCTTGGCCCGCTCCTCCCAGGCGAAGACACAGGACGTGGCGACGCCGTCGAAGTTCAGCTCGCGCAGGGTGCCGAAGAACACGTCCCAGTCGACCTCGCCCTGCCCGATGTCCAGGTGCTGGTGGATCCGGGCCGGGGTGCCGGGCGGGTTGAGGATGTAGCGCAGGCCGGACGAACCCTTGTGGTTGAAGGAGTCCGCGATGTGCACGTGCTGGAGCTTGTCACCGGCGTAGCGCATCATCGCCGCGATGTCCGCGCCGACCTGCGCGGGGCCGGACAGGTGGAAGGTGTGCGGAGCGCAGTAGAGGTAGTTCACCCAGGGCTTGTTGATCGCACGGACCAGGTCGACCGCGGGGGTGTTCTCCTCGCAGAAGTCGTCCGGGTGCGCCTCCAGGTTCAGAGCGATGCCTTCGCGCTCGAACACCGGAAGCAGTTCCTCCATCGAGCGCCAGAACGCCGCCTCGCTCTCGGCGGCGCGCTCGGGGCGGCCGTTGAACTCCGAGTTCATCAGCGTGCATTCGAGGTCGACGGTGATCTCGATCATCCGCTTCCAGTAGCGGACGGCGGCCTGCCGCTCGGTCTCGTCGGGGGAGGACCACTTGTACAGCGGCAGCACCGAGGAGAGCTGGACGCCGTGCGTGCGCAGGGCGTTCTTCAGCTCCGCGATCCGCTCGTCGTCGGCACGCGGGTGCAGGAAGAACGGCATGAAGTCGTCGCGGGGCGACAACTCGATGTACTCGTAGCCGAGTTCGGCGACCGTGCGCACCATCTCGTCGATGGGCAGCGAGCGGAGCATGTAGGGGTCGAGCGCGATCTTCACGCGGCACCTCCGTAGAAGGCGGGGCGGGGCTTGAGGTCGGTGGCGACGACGCGGCCCGACTCCAGGGCCTCGACGGTCGCTGCGGTGATGACGGTGGCGGCGTAGCCGTCCCAGGCCGAGGGCCCGGTCGGCTCGCTGCCGGCGGCGAGGCCCGCGATCCACTCGCGGAACTCGGTGTCGAAGGCGTCCCGGAAGCGGCCCACCCAGTCCGTGAGGACCTCCGTGCTGTGCTGTCCGGCGGTGCGGACGCCGACCGCGGCGGGGTCGGGCAGCCGGACGAGGCCCTCCTCGCCGACCGCCTCGCACTGGATGTCGTAGCCGTACTGGCAGTTGACGAAGACCTCCAGGTCGATCCGGACCCCCTTGGCGGTCTCGAACAGCATGATCTGGGGGTCCTTCAGGTGCGCGAACCGCTTGCTCGTGGCGCGCGGGGTGACCACCTGGGTGGAGACGATCTCGTCGTCGAGCAGCCAGCGCAGCACGTCCACCTCGTGCACGGCCGTGTCCAGGGCGGCCATGCCGGAGACGTACGACTCCGGGACGGTGGGGTTGCGGTGGGCGCAGTGCACGATCAGCGGCTCGCCGATCCGGCCGGAGTCGATGACCTGCTTCATCTGCCGGTATCCGGCGTCGTAGCGGCGCATGAAGCCGACCTGGACCAGGCGGCGGCCGTGCGCCGTCTCGGCCTCGACGATCTTCAGGCAGTCCTCGGCGGTGGTGGCCAGGGGCTTCTCGCAGAACACCGGCTTACCCGCGGCTATCGCGTTCAGCACGTGTTCGGCGTGGGTGGGGCCCCAGGACGTCACGAGGACGGCGTCGACGTCGTCCGCCGCGACCACGGCCGCGCCGTCGGGCAGCACACGCGCGCCGACCGGTGCCGCGGCCTCCTCGGCGCGGGCGGCGTCGATGTCGGTCACCGCGGTCACACGGGCACCCGTGACGGTCTCGGTGAGGCGCCGGATGTGTTCCTTGCCGATCCAGCCGGCGCCGATGACGCCTACACGTACGGTCATTGTTCCTTTTCCTTCGGACGGTGGGTCAGGAGAAGCGAGCCCGGAGTTCGGCTTCGAGGGTTTCGAGCGAGCGGCCCTTCGTCTCGGGGACGTAGAGCTTGACGAAGGTGAGCGAGAAGATGCCCGCCACCACGAACAGGAAGAACGTGTTGGAGATCCCGATGCCGGAGACCAGCGACGGGAAGACCAGCCCGATCACGAAGTTGGTCAGCCACAGCACCACGGCCGCGACGCCCATGCCGAAACCGCGCATCCGCGTCGGGAAGATCTCCGACAGCATCAGCCAGGTCACCGGCGAGATCGCGCCCTGCTGGAAGGCGAGGAAGGTGACGGTCATGGCGAGCACGGCGTAGGCACGGCCGTCACCGGCCGGCAGCGCCAGCGAGAAGACGCCGATCAGCAGCAGGGCCGCGGTCGTGCCCATCTGACCGACCATCAGCATGGGTCGGCGGGCGACACGGCCGAGCAGCCAGATGCCGACGAAGGTGGCCAGCACGGAGATGACACCGTTGGCGATGTTGGCCGTGAGCGCGCTGTCGGAGGCGAAGCCGGCGTCCGTGAGGATCTCGGTGCCGTAGTACATGATCGTGTTGACGCCGGTGATCTGCTGCACGATGGCGATGCCGAAGCCGACGAACATGAGCTTGCGCAGCCAGGGCGTGGCCTTCATGTCCTGCCAGCCGCCGAGCCGCTCCTGGTCCTCCTTGACGGCGAGCGCGGAGACCTCCGCGAGCTCGGCCTCGGCGCGCTGCCGCGAGCGCACCTGCCGGAGCACCTCCAGGGCCTCGCTGAAACGCGTCTTGGAGGCGAGCCAGCGCGGACTCTCCGGCATGACCAGCATGCCGAACCACAGCACCACGGCCGGGAGGGTGGCGATCACCAGCATCCAGCGCCACACCCCGCCGGACTCCCCGCCCACCCGGGCGATGATCGCGTTGGAGGTGAACGCCAGCAACTGACCGCTGACGATCATGAGTTCGTTACGGGTGACCAGTGCGCCGCGCCGCTCGGCGGGCGAGACCTCCGCGAGGTAGACCGGCACCGTCACCGAGGCGCCGCCCACCGCGAGGCCGAGCACGAACCGCGCCACCACCATGACGGCGGTGGTCGGCGCGAGCGTGCAGCCGAGCGCGCCGACGAAGAACAGCACCGCGAGGATGAGGATCGTACGGCGCCGTCCGCGCGCGTCCGACATCCGGCCGCCGGCCACCGCGCCCAGCGCGGCACCGAGCAGGAGCGAACTGGTGACCATGCCCTCGGTGACCGGGGTGAGCCCCAGGTCCTCCGTCATGTAGGGCAGGGCGCCGTTGATCACGCCGGTGTCGTAGCCGAACAGCAGTCCGCCGAAGGTGGCGATGACCGTGATCAGCCGCAGCCTGCGGGTCACCGCCGGCGGGGCGTCGTCCGTGACGGTGGCGGGGGGCTGCGCCGTGTTGTCCCTGACGTCCATGGGCCGCCTCCTTATCGGTCGAGAACCGTGAGCTTCGGGCGCCGGGTGCCCGTCAGGCCGCAGCCGGCCAGGTGCTCACGGGTGCTGACGGCGATCGGGAGCGGCACCTCGGGGGCGCACGGGTACAGGTCCTGCTCGACGATGACGAACAACTCGGCGTCGAGCTTCGCGAGTTCGGCGACCACGTCGGCGGGCTTGGGCACACCGGCGGGCGGCGAGACGCACACGCCGCGCTTGACGGCCTCGCCGAAGGAGAGGTTCTCGGTGTGGACCTGGGCGAGGATCTCGGGGTCCATCTGCTTGATGTGGACGTAACCGACGCGCTCGCCGAAGCGGCGGATCAGGTCGAGGTTGTCGCCGCCGCCGTAGGCGACGTGCCCGGTGTCCAGGCAGAGGTTGGTGTAGCGCGCGTCGGACTCGTTGAGCAGCCGCTCGATCTCCGGCTGGGTCTGGATGTGGCTGTCGGCGTGCGGGTGGATGACCAGGCGTACGTCGTACTCGTCGAGCAGCAGCTTGCCCAGCCGGTCGGCGGCCTTGCCGAAGCCCGCCCACTGCTCGGCGGTCAGCTCGGGCGCCTCGGTGAACGCGCCGGTCTTCTCGTCCCGGTACATGGGCGGGATGAGGACGAGGTGGTGGGCGCCCGCCGCGGCGGTCAGCGTGGCGACCTGCCGGACGTGGGCGAGCATCTCGTCCCAGGCATCGGGACGGTGCAGCGCGCCGAAGGCGGTGCCGCCGGAGACCTTGAGGCCGCGTACGGCGAGCTCCTCGGCGAGGACGGCCGGGTCGGTGGGGAGGTAGCCGTACGGGCCCAGCTCCAGCCACTCGTATCCCGCCGCGGCGAGTTCGTCGAGGAAGCGGGTGTGCGGGACCTGGTGCTCGTCCTCGGGGAACCAGACGCCCCAGGAGTCGGGGGCCGAGCCCAGGCACAGGTTGCCCGCGGTGGTGCGGAGCGAGGTTGGCGCCGTTGCCATGACGTGTCCTTCGGGGAGGGGACGGAAGTCAGTGGACGAATGTTCTTCCGCGCTCTACTAGAGCGCTCTAGTCCGAGTACGATGACCCTGGTCCAAATGTCATGTCAATAGCTTGTTGCCGGGAGATTTCGAGGCGCCGTCAAGGTGAGCGGCGTCGAAGGGTGGGTGCACAGGTGGACGAACCGAGCAGGCAGCGGCCCACGATGGCGGATGTCGCCGCGAAGGCGGGCGTCTCCCGGGCGCTCGTCTCGATCGTCTTCCGCAACCAGCCAGGAGCGGGCCAGGAGACCCGCGAGCGGATCCTGCGGGTCGCCGACGAGATCGGCTACCGGCCCGACAGCGCGGCCCGGCTGCTCGCACGCGGCCGCAGCCGCACGCTCGGCGTGATGTTCACCGTCCACCAGACCTTCCACACGGACCTGATCGCCGCCATCTACCCCGAGGCCGAGCGGCTCGGCTACGACGTCCTGCTCTCCGCCGCCGCCCACGGCCGCAGCGAGGAGAAGGCGATAGAGGCGCTGCTCGGCCACCGCTGCGAGGCGGTCATCCTGCTCGGCCCCGACGCCGAACCCGCCTACCTCGACGAACTCGGACACCGCACCGTCACCGTCTCGGTCAGCCGCCGTGTGCCGCACGCGCGCGTGGACTTCGTGCACAGCGCCGAGGGCAAGGGCGTACGGCAGGCCATGGACCACCTCGTGGAACTGGGCCACCGCCGGATCGTGCACATCGACGGCGGGCGCGGCCCCGGCTCCGCCGAGCGGCGCCGCGCCTACCGGGCCGCCATGCGCAGGCACGGTCTGGAGTCCGAGGCGCGAGTGATCCCCGGCGCCCACACCGAGGAGTCCGGCATCGAGACGGGCCATCTGCTCGTGGCGGAGCGCGACCGGGGGCTGCCGCTGCCCACCGCGGTCCTCGCGGGCAACGACCGTTGCGCGATGGGCCTGCTGATGACCCTGACGCGTGCGCGGATCGAGGTCCCGCGGGACATGTCCGTCATCGGCTACGACGACAGCCACCTGTCCCACCTGATGCCGATCGGTCTGACGACGGTCCGTCAGGACTCCGTGCTGATGGCCGAGAACGCGGTGCGGTTCGCCGTGGAGCGGCTGGAGGACCGGCAACTGGAGCCGCGCGAGGCGGTACTGGACCCGAAGCTCGTCGTCCGGGGCACGAGCGGGCCGGCCCCGCGGGAGCCGGCCTGAGAGTCGCGGTGGCGAGGCCGGCCGTGCCCCGTCGCGGTCACGGCCGGCCTCGCCTGTCCTTGGGGTTACCGCGTTCCCTTCGCGGCGAACTCGGCGACCGCGTCGACGTTCTCCTTGGTGATGAAGGCGGGTCCGGTGAGGACCGGGGCGGTGCCGCCGCCGCTGAAGTTGCCGTTGGTCTTGTACAGCCACAGCGAGTCGACGGCCAGGTAGCCCTGGAGGTAGGGCTGCTGGTCGACGGCGAACTCGACCTTGCCGTCCTGGACGGCGGTGACCAGTTCCTTGTTGAGGTCGAAGGTGGCGACCTTGGCCTTGGCGCCGGCGTCGGCCACCGACTGCACGGCCGTCAGGGCGAAGGGGGCGCCGAGGGTGACGACCTGGTCGATGCTGGAGTCCTGCTGGAGCTTGGCCGTGATCGTCGACTTCACGGACGGCATGTCGGTGCCGTTGACGTAGACGATGTCGGTCTTGCCCTTGAAGCCCTTCTTCAGGCCGGCGCAGCGGGACTCCAGGGCGACCTGTCCCTGCTCCTGGATGACGCACAGGGCGTGCTTGGCGCCGCTCTCGTTGAGGCGTTCACCGAAGGCCTGACCGGCGATGTTCTCGTCCTGCCCGAAGTACTCGAGCATGCCGAGCTCTTTCCAGTTGTCCAGGCCGGAGTTGAAGCCGACCACGGGGATGCCGGCGGACGTCGCCTTGGCCACGACGGCCTTCATGGCGCTGGGCTTGGCGGCGGTGAGGGCGATGCCGTCGACCTTCTGGTCGATCGCGTTCTGGACGAGGTTGGCCTGCGTCCCGGCGCTGGGGTCGCTGGAGTAGACGAGCTTGATGTTGTCCTTGGCGGCGGCGGCCTCGGCACCCTTGCGGATCAGGTCCCAGAAGGTGTCGCCGGGGGCGGCGTGGGTGATCATGGCCACGGTCATCCGGGGCGTGGTGGCCTTGCCCGCCGAGGCCTCGGCAGCGCCTTCCTCGGACTTCTTGCCGCCGGAGCCGCTGGAGCATCCGGTGGCGAGCAGGGCGCCCGCCACGACGGCGGCGGCCACGGCGGCGGCTCTGTGATGACTGCGCATGTCCCATGCACCTCACTGTGCTGATCAGGGCGGGTTCTCAGGTGGGGGGAGGTCACGGGTCTACCGCCCGCTGGATACGGCTGGAGCGCTTCACTAGCGCGCTCTAGTGGCAGGTACTATGCGGCGGTCCGGAGGCGATGTCAATGGGCTTGTCAGGACGTATCGACAAATCCAAGGTGGGAGAGTGCGCGCGGCGCGGCGCCGCTGGGCCGTGCGGCTCGGGGAGCGCCGGGCGGGCGGGCGAGGAGTCACCGGGCGCGAAACAGGACCACCCCGCCCTGTGAGGGCGGGGTGGGGACGGAGTAGGAGCGGCCGAGGGCGGCCGGATCAGGCGGGTCGTATCACGCTGTGGATCGCCGACTCACCTGCGTAGTGCATCGACTCCTCGCGTATGACCGCTCCGGGGCCGGGGGCGTGGATCATCATGCCGTTTCCGGAGCAGATGCCGACGTGACCGGCGTGGAAGAGGACCAGGTCGCCGGGTTCGGCGGAGGTGACGGCAATTCCGCGGCCGGCGGTCGCCTGCTCCTGCGGGGTGCG
This sequence comes from Streptomyces sp. NPDC006385, assembly GCF_040612485.1. Lineage (NCBI taxonomy): Bacteria > Bacillati > Actinomycetota > Actinomycetes > Kitasatosporales > Streptomycetaceae > Streptomyces > Streptomyces sp. NPDC006385. The sequence goes on along the minus strand of NZ_JBEXQG010000022.1, from coordinate 7,584 downwards.
GGGGAGCGTGATCCCGGCGGCCTTCCAAGCGGCCTGGGTGAGGCCGGCGCCGTCGTACGCGTCCGGGCCGGTCGTGCCCCAGACACAGGGCTTGCCGAGCTGGGCGCGGGCGAAGTCCAGGGCCCGCACGGCTCGCGTGTCCTGGGGTGCGGCCGCTGGGGCGGGGCTGCTCGGGGCCAGGGCGGGCGGGCTGGGAGTGGTGACAGCGGGGGCGGGGGTGGGGGTGGGAGCGGGGGCGGGGGCTCCGAGGGGCAGGCTCGCCGTGCTGGACCACGCCGTCGTGTCGGCGGGGGCCGCGGCGAGGCCGTCGGCCGACCGCAGGTCCTGGAGGACCTGCCACTGTGTGCCGGTCGCGGACTGGGGTGGGGCTGGGGTGGCGGGCCAGGGGGCGGGGGCGGCCGGGGTTTGTGTGGTGCTCCGGGTGTCTGCGGCTGGGGTGGGCGTGGTGCTCCAGGTGTCGGCGGGTAGGGCCGGTGTGGTGCTCCGGGTGTCGGTGCCCGGGGTGGGTGTGGTGCTCCACGTGTCGGTGGCCGGGGTGGGTGTGGTGCCCCAGGAGTCGGCGGGTAGGGCCGGTGTGGTGCTCCAGGTGTCGGTGGCCGGGGTTTGTGTCGTGGTCCCGGTGTCGGCGACGGGCCGGGCTGGTGTGGGGTTCCACGTGTCGGTGGCCGGGGTGGGTGTAGTGCCCCAGGTGTCGGCGGGTAAGGCCGGTGTGGTGCCCCAGGTGTCGGTGGTCGGGGCCGGTGTGGTGCTCCAGGTGGCGGTGGCCGGGGTTTGTGTCGTGGTCCCGGTGTCGGCCGGCAAGGCCGGTGGGGTGCTCCAGGTGTCCGTGGCCGGCGGCGTCGCCGGCTGGGGCGCGATCGCCGTTGGTGGTGTGTTCTGCTGCTCGATGTACGCCGACAGCAGTGCGCGGGCCCGGTCGATCTTGCGCTGGTTCTGCTCCTTGGTCGCCTTCAGCGCGGACCGCTGCCGCGACTCGGCCGTCATCTCGGCCGCCGGTTCGGCGGGCGGCGCGGCCGGGGCGGGCAGGGCAAGGGCGGTCTGCGTGGCCTGGTCAGCCGGAGTGTGCGATGTCTCCGGAGGGGCCGGCAGGGCGGCGATGGGGCCGGCCGTCAGTTCCGCGACGGCAGCCGATCCGGTGGCCGGAGCGGACGTCAGCTCGGCTGCCGGCGCGGCGGGCGGCTCCAGGGCGGGGCGGCCGGACGAGGCCCGCCCGAGGTCGGTGAGGTCCGCCACCGCACGCTCGGCGGGGCGCGCGGACCGTGTCCCGCCGGGCCGCTCCGGCTTGTCGCTCGGCAGCGTCGCCGGAACCGTCGGACCCAGCTTCGAGCGGGCGGCGTCGAACCACTGCCGGGCGACCCTGTCGAGCGCGGAGTCGCCGCGCCTGGTGTCGCCGCGCCTGGTGTCGTCGTTCCCGGCAGGCGCGTCCGGCCCGCGTCCGGCGTCGGTCGGCCGGTCGGCACGCCCTCGTGATCCCGCCGACGCCGCGCGGGTGGCGTTGAAGGTGCCCGTGTCGGACTCGGCCTGGTCGTAGAGGGAGCTGACCTTTCGGCTGACCTCCTCGCGGCTCGGTGTCTCGTCCCCGAGGGAGGGGGCGGCGTTGGCCGTCTGGGCGAGCAGGGCCACAGAGGTGAGGGCCGCCGACGCGAGTGCGGAATTGCGCATGCCGGGCAGGCTGAGAGCCCCCGGACGCGCCGTGCGTTCCGGCGCCATGGGCGACGTACTCCTTCCGTGCTCCGCCTACCGGGTTAGCTGACGGGTTCGGGCGGTCGTTTCCGGAAGGTGTGCCCTACGGCCCTTGCCCCGAAGGGCAGTTGGGCCGATTCACCCCAAGTTCGGTTGGGTCCCCGGCTCCCGTGACCCCTGCGGGCGCACCGGACTCGGCGGAGGGCGCACGTCCCGACGGGGTTCGCCAGAGATCGTCGTGCGGCCTGAGCCGTAACCTAACGAACTTGTGTGCCCCGCGTGAAGATTGACGTGTGAAATGTCCGATACGTTTCTGTGACCTTCGACGCTCGCGGCGCGGAGACCACCGAATTCACTTCGCACCGCGTTGATTCCGCCACGCCTCGTAGTGGTCCAGCAGGGTCTGCTCGATCGGACGGTAGGTGATGCCCAGTTCGGTCACGCTGCGGCTGTTGTCCACCCGGAACCGGATGCCGAGGTGCTTGCGGATGTAGTCCTGGGTCAGTCCGAAGGCGGGGCCCAGGATCCTTACCGGCCAGTGCGGGAGCGCGGTGCGCGGGAGGCGGAGGTCGCGGGGGTACCGGGTCCGGATGATGCGGGACATCTCGTGGAAGGACGTCATGGTGCGATCGGCGACGATGTAACGCCCTTTCGCGTCCGGGTTCTCCGCCGCCGCCACGTGCGCTTCGGCCACCTCGCGCACGTCCGCCGTGGTGAAACTGAAGTCCGGTGCGCCGTAGAAGAAGTAGCCCTTGAACAGCTCCTCCAGCAGGAACAGGCTGCCGGACCGGGAGGTGGGGGTGAGTGAAGGGCCCAGGATCAGGCCGGGGTTGACGGAGACCATGCGCCAGCGGTCCTGGGCGGCCTCCGCCTGCCAGGCCGCGCGTTCCGCGACGGTCTTCGCGTAGTGGTACGGGTTGTTCTCGACCGTGCTGGTGGTGTTGAAGTACCGCTCCGACAGCACTGCGTCGGTCATGTGCAGGACATCGGCGTAGTCGCCGAAGATCGCGCCGACGGTGGAGGTGAACACCAGCCTCTCGACCGTGGGCGACCGCTCGATGCTCGCCAGTACGTTGCGCGTGCCGAGCAGGGCCGGGTCCACCATGTCCCGCCGGCCGTCCTTGATCCGCTCCGGCATGAGGAACGGTGACGCCACATGGAACACGACCCGGCAGCCGCTCATCGCCGCGTCGAAGGAGCCCTCGGTCAGCAAGTCCGCCTCGAAGAGGGACAGTCGGCCGGGAAACGCCTCCTGCATCTCCCGCAACGGGCGCGCCTTCGCCGCGTCGGCGCTGCTGCGCACGGTGGTGTGGACCTCGTACCCCCGCTCCAGGAGCCGCCTGACCAGATGACTGCCGACGAAACCGCTGCCACCGGTCACCAGCACGGCCGTCGACCCGTGTGCGCCCACGCTCACACCCCTTGTCCCCACGGAAGTCGGGCGATCACGCTAGCGGCGTTCGCGGCGCGGTGCCATGTGTCCGGCGGTTCGTGGAGCCGACGCCGGCCGGCCGAGGCGACCGGCGTCGCGCACGGGGCCGCGCCTCGCGCCGGCCATGTCACCAGTGGCGGAGCCGAAGCTCGTACTCCGGGTCGATCCGCCGCATGGAGCCGGTGTCGTCACGGGAGCGCGGGCCCGAGTCGAGGTACAGGCGGTGCAGCCGGTCCAGGGCGTCGTGGTCGAGCTCCACGACGGGTCCCGGGCCGGTGGGGACCTGTACCGCGCCGTCGCGCAGTGCCAAATGACCAGTCAAGCTGCGAATCGCCTCGGTCGCATGTCAAGACATGGCGATGGGATTTCATCGGCTCCACAGGGGCATGCGCTCCCGGAGGTGTGTTCGTGTCACCCCCGGAAAACCAGCCACTGTGTGTTGTGTGCGACTCAAGGAGACCGCACGGTCGTGCGACCGGTCGAACGGCGCGGGTGAGGGGTCTCGTGCCGGGGTCGGGGCCCGCTCGGCCTCCCGGAGCGACACCTCTGTGCGGGATCTGTGAACCACCTGGCCGGGGCGCGCAGGCGTGATGTGCGGATGCCGCGAGGGCCTCTTCACCAAACCCCCTCCCGCGGTGGCCAGAAGGCGCCTTGCTCCGTCAACTTCCCGCGCAGCAAGGTGGGTTGAGCACTTGAGCATCAGGAGTCACAAGCGAGTTGCTTGACCCGCGCGGCCGACCGCCCGCGGGGTGATGACGGGGGAACTGGTGCGGTGCACGTGACGGCGTCGCTCGTGTGGGTGGCGTTTTCGTGCTCCGGTCGGGAATGCCTCCTCTGCCATCTCTTGGTGCCTTTGTCCGGTACCCGAGACAGGGATAGGAGGGGGAATGCCGATGAGCGCGGTCAGCGCCGCCAAGCCGACGTATCCCGGCGTCTACGTAGAGGAACTTCCCAGCAGTACCCGCACCATCTCGACCCTGACCACGTCCGTGACCGCCTTTGTGGGCCACACCCGGCGGGGTCCGCTCAACGAGCCGGTTCGCGTCACCAGCTTCGCGGAGTTCGAGCGCCGCTTCGGAGGTCTGAGCGCGCAGAGCGCCGTCGGCTACGCGGTCCACCAGTTCTTCGGCAACGGCGGCACCGTCGCGGTGATCGTCCGCGTCGCCAAGGCCGGCAGCGGCAAGGCCGCCTGCGTCACCCTCAAGTCCACCGAGGGTCACAGCGAGGGCCCGGTCCTCGAAGTGCACGCCAAGGAGCCCGGCGTCTGGGGCAACGGCCTGCGGGTCGCCGTCGACCACGACACGCCGTGCCCCGACGAAACCTTCAACCTGCGCGTCTACGACGCCAAGGGCGACGCCCGCGAGAGCTTCACCGGCCTGTCCATGGACCCCTCCCACGGCCGCTTCGCGCAGACCGTGATCAACACGGGCTCCAGGCTGATCCGCGTCGAGGTCGTCGGCGAGGGCCGCCCCGACCCCTCCGGCACCGTCTCCAAGCCCTTCGGCGACGAACTGCCGAACCTCGCCGTCGACCTGACCGTCAAGATCGGCGAGGTGGAGCGCGAGTTCACCCTCTACGACCCCGACTGCGACGGCGAAGCCCCGTGCAGCGTGGCCGAGTTGGCGCTGCTCCTGGAGCGCAAGCTGCGCGCCCTGCCCGACGCGCCCGGCAAGCACGCCTTCGCGGGCGCCGAGGTCACCGCCTTCGGCCGCCGTATCCAGGTCGTCGCCGGCTCCACCGACCCCGAGGACGTCGTCCGCTTCCTCGGCGAATGCGCCAACGACCTCGGCCTGGAGGCGTCCGTCAACCCGCCGGTCTTCCCGCTGGAGGGCGGTGAGGACGGCGCGGCACCCGGCCCGCGCGACCTCATCGGCTCCGAGGCCGACAAGTCCGGCATCCAGGCGCTGCGCGGCATCGCCGACGTCAACCTGCTGGCACTGCCCGAACTCGCCGCGTACGAGAAGACCGAGGACGCGCTCACCGTCATCTCGGCCGCCCAGCGGCTGTGCGCCGAGCGGCGGATCTTCCTGCTGGTGGACTCGCCGAGCACCTGGGTCAGCGTCGACACCGCCCGCGCCGGGCTCGCCGCCTTCGACGCCGTACGCGGCAACCACGCGGGTCTGTACTTCCCGCACCTCCAGCTCACCGACCCGCTCACCGGCCGACTGCGCTCCTTCCCGCCGTCCGGCGCGGTCGCCGGCGTCATCGCCCGCACCGACTCCGAGCGCGGCGTGTGGAAGGCCCCAGCCGGCACCGAGGCGCGGCTCGCGGGCGTGCACTCGCTCACCGTCAACCTGACCGACCGCGAGACCGGACTGCTCAACCCGCTCGGCGTCAACTGCCTGCGCACCTTCCCGCTGACCGGCCCCGTCGTCTGGGGCGCGCGCACGCTGGAAGGCTCGGACGCGCTCGACAGCGAGTGGAAGTACGTGCCCGTGCGGCGGCTCGCGCTGCACGTGGAGGAGAGCCTGCAGCGCGGTCTGCAGTGGGTCGTCTTCGAACCCAACGACGAGAACCTGTGGCAGCAGATCCGGCTCGCCGCCTCCTCGTACCTGCACACCCTCTTCCGCCAGGGCGCCTTCAAGGGCGGCACCCCGCGCGAGGCGTACTTCGTCAAGTGCGACAGCGACACGACGACCGCCGAGGACATCGAGAACGGCATCGTCAACGTCCTCGTCGGCATCGCACCGGTCCGTCCGGCCGAGTTCGTGATCGTCAAAATCCAGCAGACGTCCGGGCAGTTCGCGCTCTAGGCGCGGGGAATCGTGGAGAACTGAAGGAATCCGATGGCTGAGTTCACGGTCAACGCGCATCGCTTCGACCCCTACAAGAACTTCAAGTTCCTGGTCCTGTGGGACGGTCGCACGGTCGCCGGCATCAGCAAGATCAGTCCGCTGAAGCGGACGACGGAGGTCGTCAAGCACCGCCACGGCGGCGATCCGTCGTCGCCCCGCAAGTCGCCGGGCCGCTCCGAGTTCGAGGGCATCACCCTGGAGCGCGGCGTCACCCACGACCCCGAGTTCGACCGCTGGGCCAACAAGGTCTGGCAGGTCGGCGCGGGCCTCGGCTCCGAGGTGTCCCTCGCCGACTTCCGCAAGGACATAGTGATCCAGGTCCTCAACGAGGCCGGCCAGGTCGCCGTCTCGCACAAGCTGTACCGGACCTGGCCCAGCGAGTACCAGGTCCTCGGCGAGCTCGACGCCAACGCCAACGCGGTCGCCATCCAGTCGCTGAAGCTCGAGTGCGAGGGCTGGGAGCGGGACTACGAGGTGCCCGAGCCGCAGGAGCCGTCGTTCCTCAACCCCGCCTGACCTGAGGACAGTTGAGGAAGCGGGGGGAGAACATGGCGATCACCGGGGCGGCCGACCTGCTGGCCACCTGGGAGGCTGGCCTCGCCGAGGCACCGACGGGGCGGGCTCTGCTGCTGCACCGCACGGCCCGCCCGGACGTCGACGCCGCGAGCCTGCCGGTACTGCCGGTGGGCGAGCGCGAGGCCGACCTGTTCGCGCTGCGCCGCGCCCTGTTCGGGGAACGGATGCAGGTGCGGCTGGAGTGCGCGGCGTGCGGGGCGGACATGGAGTTCGAGCTGGACGCCGGGCAGTTCGCGCGGTCGCTGGGCAAGCCCGGGACACCGAGTGACTCCCGTGTGGTGCGCGTCGAACGGGACGGCTGGGACGTGCGGTTCCGGCTCCCCGGTGCCGCCGACCTCACGGCGGCGGCCCGGTCGGCGGACCCACGCGCCGCCCTCCTCACCCGGTGCCTCGTCTCGGCGGTGCGCGACGGGGCGGCGGTGCCCGCCGGTGACCTGCCCGCCCCGGTCCAGCGCCGGATCGCCGAGGCGGTCGAGGCCGCCGATCCGGGGGCCGACGTGACGCTCAACATCGCCTGCCCCGAGTGCGACGAGGCGACCCGCGCCGAGCTGGACATCGCCTCCTACCTGTGGACCGAACTGGACGCCTGGGCACGGGACCTGCTGCTCGACGTCCATCTGCTCGCCACCTCGTACGGCTGGAGCGAGCCGGAGATCCTGGCGCTCAGCCCGCTGCGGCGCCGTTACTACCTGGAGCTGTGTGCGGATGTCTGACGCCGAAGGGGCGCCGGTTCCCGACTTCCTCGACCGGCTGATCGCCCGGCACGCCCCGGCCGCCGGCCCGCGCCCGGGTGTGGTGCGGGTACGTCCCCGGCTGCCCGGGCCGTTCGAACGGGTGGAGGCGGTCCGGGCCACGACCGCGGAACCGGACGACGGCACCGACCTGCTGTGGCCCGCCACCACCCCATCCGCGGTACCGCAGGCCGCCGCACCGCGCCCGGCCACGCCCGCGCCCCGCCACACCGAACGCGAGCGGATGGCCGTACGCACCGAACGCACCCCGGCGTCGACCTGGACGACGATGTTGCGGGGCCGGTCCAATGTGAAGCGCGCGGTGCTCCCGAGCACCTCAGGCTTGATGCCGTACGAATCCGGACGG
>NZ_JBEXQG010000021.1:116435-128851 GCF_040612485.1 Streptomyces sp. NPDC006385 | reverse complement strand
GCACGCACCACGGACACCGCCTCATCGCCCGGCACCGGCTCGGGCAGCTCGGCCGCGTACCGGACACCCCCGCCGCGTACCACCTTGGCGAGGAACGCCACCGCCCGCGGCTGGATGCCGAGCCGGTCCAGCAGGACGGCGGCGCCCACCGCGCCGTCCCCGAAGAGGGCGGTGCGGTGCGGTCCGGCGAAGGAGAGGCCGTAACGCAGCATCGCCGGGATGTCCGACTGCGCCAGTTCGTCGTCGGTCCGGCCGGGCGGCGAGGTCTGCGGCGCGGAGGTCATGACTTCCTCACGGTGACGGTGAAGGTGTGGATGGTGGCTCGGTACTTCTTCTGGGGGGTGGGGCTGCCGCTGGGGACGGGGGACGGGGTGACGGGACCGTCGGCATCGCCGACGCAGGCACCGTGCGGACACTGGATGAGCCGGATCTCGGTCGTGCCCGGAGCGACGGCCTTGAAGTCGAAGAAGTCCGTTCCGCTCCCGCTGCCGACGGCGTCGTCGTCGGCCTCGATCTCCTCCCGCTTGTCCGTCTTCCGGACGACGTCAGGGTCAGGCTCCGGCGAGGTCAGGTACCACCATTCCCCCATCGCGGTGTCGACCGGAACGGACAGCGTGAACTCCTCCCCGGCGTCCACCTGTATGTGCTTCTCATCCAGCTCGTAGGTGTCCGGCCCGGTGGAGCCGCAGCCCGCGAGCGCGGTCATCAGCAGGGCGGGAATGACGAGTCGGCGCAGGGCGCTGGTCATGACGCTCACTTATCGGTCGGCGGGCAGGTGGACGGCGTACGCGTCGGGCATGCGGGAGTCGGAGGCCTTGTCCATGTGGCCGTTGACGAAGTCGTCCTCGCTGACCCAGGTCGTCTGGCCCCACGGGTTGTAGATCTGGAGCATGTCGCCCTCCTGGCCGATCACCATCATCTGGTGTCCGTGCCGGCCCTCCTCGTCGTACCCCTCCACTTCGATGGGGACGGGTCTGCCCTCGGCGACGGCCTTCTCGATGTCCGGCAGTACGTCACGGCGCTCGTCCGCACCGCGAACCTGCTGGTACTCGTACGAGCTGCCGGTGTGCGGGCTGATCTCGCCGTTGGCGATCTCGTTCTGCCCGTCGCTGTCCATTCCGTCCGGAACGTCGGACCACCAGTGCGTGTCGTCGCCGTCGCCTTCCTCGTGCAGGCGCAGCTGCTCGTCGTGGAGACGGTCGCGGAAGGCGTCGGGGTCGTTCTCCTGCCCGGACGGTCCGCCGGTCAACTCCAGCGCGTAGACCGGATCGACCATGGCGCGGGCGGTCACAGTGCTCGACGGCACACAGGTGTTGCCCTCCTGGGACCACTTCTCGTCGCCGAACCACTGGTAGTCGGTGTTCCGGTTCGACCCGTCCGGATTGCGCCCCTCGTCCACCTTGCTGTCGCCGGCCGTGACGACCGGGCTCAGGTGCTGCTGAAGCCAGTACGGGTCTTTGCCGTGGATCTTGTCGCGGAACTGGCCGACCTCGTCCACGTCATAGCCCGCAGCCAGCGCCTTGACCAGATACGCCCGCTCCTGCGGCGTCTTGGCATCCGCGAGCATCCGCTCGAAGCGGGCCTCGTCCCGCGCGTTCATCTTCTCCATGAAACGGCCGGAGCGTTCGAGGTCGCCCGCGGTGAGGAGTTCGTTCTGCTCCTGCGGGCCCCCGAACACGCCGACATCGGCGAGGACGAGGCGGTCGGCTGCGGAGATGTTGTCGGTGTGCATCTGCCCGGCACGGGCTTCGGCCGCGTACTTGTTCAGGTCCCGCGCCGCCGCCCGCGCCGCGTCGTCGGCCTGCTGCGCGGCGTAGTAGAGGAAGTTGGCCCCCGTTCCCGCGATCTCCTGGGCCCGCTTGCGTTCGGCTTCCTCGGCGTCCTTCTCGACCATGTCGTCGAAGAAGCCGTCCTCGCCGCCGAGCATCGTGCGGGCCCTCCGCAGTTGCTCGCGGCCGTCGTCGTCCTTGGATTGAGCGGAGCTGACCGCGTCAGAGAGGTCGTAGAGGGCCTTGGACGCCTTACGGAACGCCTCGGCCATCTGCTCGGCGGAACGGCCGGCCGCCGCCACCACCTCGGCCGCCTTGGCGCCGGTGCTGCCGACCCACACCGACGGAAGCCCTGACGCGGCGACCTTCTCGACCCGGTGCTGTACGTCCGCGGCATCGTCGGCTTGGCTCTTGTAGCGCTGGGCGATGGCGTCCAGGGTGCTCGGGGAACCGACCGGCGCGGAGACGCCGAGGAGGTTGTCGATGGCCTCCAGGACCTCGTTCTTGCTGTCGGCCGCCGCGAGATCTCCTATGTAACGGTCGATCTTTTCCTTGCGGTCGGTGGTGGATTCGCCTGCGTCAGCCATGTGGTGAGAGCCCCGCTGTCCTTACTCGTCCTTGCTCAGGAGCAGGTGTCAGGTGTCAGGTGTCAGGTGTCAGGTGTCAGGTGGAAGCGCACAGGTCGGCCGGGTGCGCGCGGTCGCCGGTGTGTCGATCTGTGGGGCGTGCGCCGGTCGGTCAGTCGAAGTCGGCGAGGCTCGGCGGCGGTGCGCCGGGGGTGGGCTGGGTGCCGATGGGCGGCCCACCGAGGGCGGCGGGGCGCGCGCCCGGGGTGAGGCCCGTGGTGATGCCCGGGTGGGCGGCGGCGGGTGCGGGCATGGTCGTCAGGCCGTCGTCAGCGCCCGCGGAGTGCAGCGCGGCGATGGTGTCCTGGTCGGCGCTCTCGTAGTTCCGCTGGGAGATCACGACCTTGTCCGCGAGCTCGTGCAGCGCGGCTTCCAGCGTCTTGGCCTCGGCCTGCCAGGCGGCGGCGAAATTGTCGTACGCGGGGCCGGAGTCGGAGCCGCCGAGAGCGTCCGGCGCGTAGCACATGTGGTCTTCCACGGCCTTGCGTATGGCGCCGACGTCGTCGCCCGCCCGGTCGAGCTTTCCGGCCTCGCCGTCCATGCCGCTCGCGTGGACGCTGTAGCCGTCCGAGCCCGCACCGGACATGTTCCCCGCCCCCCTGATGCACGGCCGAACACCCCCGTGGTGCTTCAGGCCTTCTGACCAGAGACGATACCTGATCTTGTGTCATGAGCACGTGGTCTCACGTGGCCTCACGTGCCGCTGGCAGGGCCGTACGGACCGGGCTTCGGCCTCGGCGCCGTACCGAGCGTTTCAGGCCCTGCTTGGCGCAGTCGAGAACGCCCGGCGGCATCGCCGCCGGGGGCTATGGCCGCCGGTCCAGGACGACCGTCCGCCACGCCGGCGCCCGCGGCAGGAACCTGTGCTCGGCCGCGTGTGCCGCCATGCGGGCGTTTCGCTCCTCGGCCTCCGGGCCGTCCGGCAAGTGGAAGTCCTTGCCTGCCTGGGCCGAGGCGGCCTGCATGCTCGTGGCGGCCGAGATGCGTCGGCGGGCGTAGTGGTCGAGTGCGTCGGGTACGTCGGCCGGGGTCGCGTCCTTGAGAGCGTCGCCCAGTACCGCCGCGTCCAGGATCGCCTGGGCCGCGCCCTGGGCCTGGAACGGGACCATCGCGTGGGCGCTGTCGCCGAGGAGGGTCACTCGGCCGAGGTTCCAGCGGGTGAGCGGGGTGCGGGTGTAGATGCCGTAGCGGAGGACCTGGCCCGCGCGTTCGAGGACCGTGCGGGCCCGAGGGTCCCAGCCGGTGAACTCGCGCAGTTGCTCTCCGGATTCCGCCTCGGCGGTCCACGACTCCTGTGCCGTCGCCTCCGTGCTGAACACGGCCACGACGTTGAGCAGTTCACCGCGACGCACCCAGTAGTGGACGAAGTGGCGGTCCGGGCCGAGCCAGGCGGCGAGCGGAGGCAGGTCCAGGTCGGCCACCTCGGCGGAGGGGAGCAGGGCGCGGTAGGCGGCCGTTCCTGAGAACACCGCCTCGTCCTCGCCGAAGAGGCACTGGCGGGCAGGGGAGCGGATGCCGTCCGCGGCGACGATGAGGTCCGCGGTCAGGCGTTCGCCGGTCGCCGTCGTCACGTGGGCGGAGTCGTCGTCCTGGTCGATGCCGATGACGGGCGTGTTCAGGCGTACCGAGTCCGGTGGCACCGCGGCGGCCAGGGCGCTGTGCAGATCCGCCCGGTGATGAAGCAGGTACGGCGCCCCCAACTCGTCCTCGGCCGCACGGCCCAGCGCGTAACGGCAGATCTCGGACCAGTCCGACCAGGTGTGGAAGCTCACGTGGGACGGGCGGGCGGCCTGTGCGGCGACCGCGTCGAGCACCTCCAGCCGGCGCAACTCCCGCGTGGCGTTGGGCGCGAGCTGGATTCCGGCGCCGATCTCGGTGAAGCGGGGTGTCTGCTCGACGAGGGTGACCTCGCACCCCGCGCGGCGCAGGCTCAGTGTTGCGGCCAGTCCGCCGATGCCGGCTCCTATGACGATCGCCCTCATGTCACCCCCCCCGCCTGCCGTCAGCCTGGTGCGGCGGGCGGACGCCGGGATGCCGCGCTCTCCTCAGCCCCGCACATCCCGCCAAGCCCCCGGAATTCCCTCCGCCACGTCATGCGCCCCCACCGGCGCCCCGTCCGCCGCCAACCTCGCCGACAGGCCGTGGAGATACGCCGCGACGCTGCCCGCGTCCAGCGCCGTCAGCCCCGCCGCCAGCAGTGATCCCGCCAAGCCCGACAGCACGTCCCCGCTTCCTGCCGTGGCCAGCCAGGACGTCCCCGTCGGGTTCACCCGGACCGGGCCGCCGCCCCCGGCGTCCGCCACCAACGTCGTCGACCCCTTCAGCAGCACGGTCGCCGCATAGCGCACCGCCAACTCCCGTACCGAAGCCAGCCGAGCCCCCTCGACCTCCTCCCGCGCCACTCCCAGCAACGCCGCCGCCTCCCCGGCGTGCGGGGTCATCAGGGTCGGTGCCGTGCGTCCCCGTACCGCCTCCGGGTCCGCCAGCCGCAGCCCGTCCGCGTCGATCAGCACCGGCACATCCGTCGCCAGCACCTCCGCCACCGTCGCCGCGTCGTCGCCGGCGCCCGGGCCGACGACCCACGCCTGCACGCGCCCGGCCTTCTTCGGCCCCCGGTCCGACACCAGCGTCTCGGGGAACCGGGCGATCACCGCGTCCCCGGCCGGACCGACGTACCGTACGGCCCCGGCGCCGCCCCGCAGCGCCCCCGCGACCGCGAGCACGGCGGCGCCCGGGTAGCGGGCCGAGCCGGCCGCGATGCCCACGACCCCCCGCCGGTACTTGTCCGTCTCCGCCGCGGGCACCGGCAACAGCCGTGCGACGTCCGCGTGTTGCAGCGCCTCCAATTCGGGCCGGGCCGGCAGTTCGAGCCCGATGTCCACCAGCCGCACCACCCCGGCGTACTCCCGCGCCGGATCGACCAGCAGCCCCGGCTTGTGCGTGCCGAAGGTGACCGTGAGGTCGGCCCGCAGTGCCGTGCCGCGCACCTCGCCCGTGTCGACGTCCACGCCGCTCGGCAGGTCCACGGCGACCACGGCGGCCCGGGACCGCTCGGCCGCGGCGGCCAGCGGTGCCGCCTCCGGCCGTAGTCCGCCCTTGCCGCCGATGCCGACGATCCCGTCCACGACCAGATCCGCGCGCCCGATCAACTCCTCGGCGGCATCGGCCTCCACCGCCCGGCCGCCCGCCCGCCGCAGCGCCGACAGGCCACCCGCGTGCGCCCGTCCGGGCGCGAGCAGCACCGCGGTGACGCCCGCCCCGCGCCTGGCCAGCCGGGCCCCGGCGTACAGGGCGTCGCCGCCGTTGTCGCCGCTGCCGATCAGCAGGACGATCCGGCTGCCGTACACCCGGCCCAGCAGATCCGCGCAGGCGGCGGCGAGTCCGGCCGCCGCCCGCTGCATCAGCGCCCCGTCCGGAAGCCGGGCCATCAGCTCCCGTTCGGCCGCCCTTACCGTCTCCACGCCGTACGCAGTCCGCATGCGACCGAGTCTGACGCACCCGGCGAAACTCGTCGCATCCATTGACGCTTTGCCGCGGCTTTGCCAAACTCACCCGCCCCCACACAGTGAATCGATTCAGTCGAAATGGTTCGACGACGATCGGTTCGACGAGAGGAAGCCCTCATGGGACGCAGAGTCGCATTCATGGGGCGGAGAGTCGCACTCCTCACCGCCGTCGGTGCCACCGCTCTCCTCACCGCTGTCGGCACCCTGACCGCCCCCACACCCGCCGCGGCCGCCGCCTGCGGCGAAGGGTCCTACCAGGCCGAGGCCGTGCAGAACGGCGGCACCTGGACCGCCCGGCGCGGCGGCAGCACCGTCTACACCGGCACCGACATGCGCGCCGCCGTCCAAGCGGCCGTCAACAGCCTCACGGCGGGGCGCACTTCGAAGGAACGGGTCGTCGTACGCGGCTCCGGCTCCATGTCGGCGGGCTCGCGCATCTCCCTGCCGAGCTACACCGCGCTCGACGTCTGCGGCACCATCAACGTCACCGGCAGCGGCACGGGCGACCAGGCCCCCGTCTACTCACGGGGCACCCGTGACGTGGAGGTCCAGAACCTCAAGGTCACCGGCACCCCGCTGTACGGCGTCTTCATGCGCAACGTCCAGAACGTGGTCCTCGGCCAGATCGACATGCGCCTCTCCCGCGGCCTCGGCATACGCATCGACAACCGCGGTGACACCAGCCAGTGGTCGCGCAACATCCGCATCGACAACGTCTACGTCTCGGGCGCGTCCAGCCACGCCGTCGAGACCTACGGCGTCGACGGCATCACCATCGGCACGGTCACCGCGCGCAACGTGGGCGAGTCCGGCCTGCTGTTCAACCAGACCATCAACGCGAGCGTCACCAAGGTGGACGCGGAGAACGCGGGCACCGGCACCGGATACGCCGCCTTCCGCATGGCCAACCGCAACGGCCGGGTCGGCAGCGGCTACCCGACCAACATCCGGGTGGGCGAGGTCATCGCGCGCGGCGGCGGACGCGGCGTGTTCTGCGTCTCCGAGAGCGGTGGGGCGGTCATCAACAAGGTGACCCTCTCCAACACCGGCAACAACTCGGTCCTCATCGAGAACTGCTACAACGTCAACCTCGCCGCCCAGAGCGGCACCATCACCGGCGGCGGTGAGCTGCGGCTGGCGGCGCGGCCGGACTTCCCGAACAACAGGGACATCACCATCCAGAACCTGACGGTGACCAACTCGGCCATCAGGGAGAGCCCCTGTGGCGAGAACACCACGTTCCGCAACATCACCCGCGTGAACAGCAGCCAGTCCATCTGCTGAGGCCGGCTCGACCGGTGGCGGAGGCTCGGCCCGCGGTTCTCATGGCTCAGCCCTCCGCCACCACCACGGCCGAGGCCACCCCGGCGTCATGGCTCAGCGACACGTGCCAGGACCGCACGCCCAGGTCGGCCGCACGGGCCGCCACCGTCCCCGTCACCCGCAGCAGCGGCCGGCCGCTGTCCTCGACGCAGACCTCGGCATCCGTCCACAGCAGACCCGGGGGCGCGCCCAGCGCCTTGGCGAGCGCCTCCTTCGCCGCGAAGCGGGCAGCGAGCGAGGCGATGCCCCGGCGTTCGCCGCTGGGCAGCAGCAACTCCCTCTCCAGGAACAACCGTTCGGCCAGCCCGGGTGTGCGCTGGAGCGCCGCCTCGAACCTGTCGATCTCGGCCACGTCGATTCCGACCCCGATGATGCTCATGCGAGCACCCTATGGTCGGCCCGGCGCTCCTCGGCGCCGGTCTCGCGCTGCTCGGCCCCGCGCTCCTCACCACGGCGTCCCGCTCCTCGTTAGGGTGACCCGCCCAGCGCGGCACCTCCGGCACGGCACGCCCGCACGCTTGCCTGAACGCATGATCAGCGGACGTATCGCATGCCGGAGCATCGCCGTGGTGCTCGCAGCGGCCTCCTTGCTGCCTGTCGGCAGTGCCTCGGCCGACCCCGTACCCCCGGCGCCCGGACCGCAGGCGACCGAACTCGTACCCCCGGCTCCCGGACCGGAGCAGGACGACCCCGTGGCTCCGGCCCCCGGACCGGAGACGGCCGACCCCCTGGCCCCCGCGCCCGGACCGGAGACGGCCGGACTCGTACCCCCGGCCCCCGGACCGGAGGAGGACGACCCCGGATCCCCGTCCCCCGGACCGCAGACGGCCGAGCTCGTACCCGGCGTGCCCCTGAACGTCCTCCAGCTCTGGCAGACCGACACCCCCGACCAGGCGCTGCCGCCGAGGGTGTATGAGCCCAGCCCCGAGGAGGACGCCGTCGAGCCGCGGGACGCGCCGGAGGGGACGTACGACCTCGTGGAGTACGTGCCTCCCATGGACGCCCTCGAGAACGTGAAGTGCAGCGAGGAGACCGGCCCGCGGCAGCGGCAGGTCGAGCGGTGGCTGGAACTGCCGGTGGACGGGGAGCAGTCGGCCGCCGACTGCCGGGCCATCCGCGCCTTTCAGAAGAAGCACAGGATCAAGCCCGCCATGGGCTTCGCCGGACCTGTGACCTGGGCCACCATGCAGCTGGTCGCCGCCCGCGAGAATCCCAACGCCGCCAAGAAGTGCCCGGTGCGGTCGTACCGGATCGCCTGTGTCGACCTCGACCGGCAGCTCGCCTGGGTGCAGCGGGGCGAGAAGGTCGTGTTCGGCCCCTTGCACATCCGCAGCGGGCGGGCCGGGTACGGGACGCGGACCGGGTGGCACCGGATCTACTGGCGGCACAAGAACCACGTCTCGTCGCTGTACAACAGCCCGATGCCCTACTCCCAGTTCTTCAGCGGCGGCCAGGCCTTCCACGGCATCTACGGCAACCTCTTCGCCCCGGTCGGCTCCATGGGCTGCGTCAATCTGCGCCTGGACGACGCCCGTGACCTGTGGCGCGTGCTGAAGAAGAACGACCGGGTGTACGTGTGGGGACACCGGACAGAGGAGTAGTACGCAGGAGTAGGAACGAGGAGGTGTCGGGGGTCCCGGCTCG
Source organism: Streptomyces sp. NPDC006385 (assembly GCF_040612485.1). Lineage (NCBI taxonomy): Bacteria > Bacillati > Actinomycetota > Actinomycetes > Kitasatosporales > Streptomycetaceae > Streptomyces > Streptomyces sp. NPDC006385. Next base: position 119,983 of record NZ_JBEXQG010000021.1, on the reverse strand, counting down.
GCGGTGCTGTCGGACCCCTCTGAGACACTGGGGGCGCGATGACAGAAACAGCAGCTCTGCGGACCGCGCCCCTGCGAGCCCGCGCCGAGATCGATCTGGCCGCCCTGCGTGCCAACGTGCGGACCCTGCGAGCCCTCGCGCCGGGCGCGGCCCTCATGGCGGTCGTGAAGTCGGACGCGTACGGCCACGGGGCGCTGCGGTGTGCCCGCGCGGCCGTGGCGGCGGGCGCCGGCTGGCTCGGCACCGCCACACCCGAGGAGGCCCTCGTGCTGCGCGCCGCCGGGCTGGACGGCGTGCGGATCATGTGCTGGCTGTGGACGCCGGGCGGACCCTGGCGCGAGGCCATCGAGGCCGACCTCGACGTCTCCGTGAGCGGGATGTGGGCCCTGCGGGAGGTCACCGAGGCCGCCCGGCGGGCCGGCGCTCCCGCGCGGGTGCAGCTCAAGGCCGACACCGGGCTCGGGCGGGGTGGCTGCCAGCCGGGTGACGACTGGGCCGAGCTGGTGCGCGAGGCCCTGCGGGCGGAGGCCGACGGGCTGATCCGGATCACCGGGCTCTGGTCGCACTTCGCCTGCGCCGACGAGCCCGGGCACCCGTCCATCGCCGCCCAGCTCTCCCGCTTCCGGGAGATGGTCGCGTACGCCGAGGCGCGGGGCGCGCGGCCCGAGGTGCGGCACATCGCGAACTCGCCCGCCACGCTCACCCTCCCCGAGACCCACTTCGACCTGGTGCGCACCGGGATCGCGACCTACGGCATCTCCCCCAGCCCCGAGCTCGGCAGCCCCTCCGACTTCGGGCTGCGGCCCGTGATGACCCTGTCGGCGTCCGTCGCGCTGGTCAAGCACGTACCGGGGGGACACGGCGTCAGTTACGGGCATCACTACACCACCCCCGGCGAGACCACCCTCGGCCTCGTCCCCCTCGGCTACGCCGACGGCATCCCGCGCCACGCCTCCGGCGCCGGGCCCGTCCTGGTCGGCGGCAAGTGGCGGACGGTCGCCGGGCGGATCGCGATGGACCAGTTCGTCGTCGACCTGGGCGGGGACGAGCCCGAGCCGGGCGCCGAGGCCGTGCTGTTCGGACCCGGCGACCGCGGTGAGCCCACCGCCGAGGACTGGGCGCAGGCGGCCGGAACCATCGCGTACGAGATCGTCACCCGGATCGGAACGCGCGTTCCCCGCGTCTATGTGAATGAGGAACGCAACGGGTAACCCGTAAGCGACCATCGCACCGAACATCGGCACCATCCACCACCCATGTCCCACCTGCACCACCAGACCCGGCGGCATCACCCAGCGAAGAGGAGCGGTACGTGAGCGAGAGCAGTGCGGAGGTCGTCGCGGCCGTCGCCTCCGCCACGGGGGCGGCCGCGAACTGGCGCAGGGCGACCGGTTTCGCCGGCGCGGCGATAGGCGTGATCGCGGCGGGCGCGGCCGCCGGCGTCGCCATAGAGCGGATGACCGTGGGCCGCGGCATGCGGCAGAAGGCCCGCCTCGCCCTGGACTCGGCGGGACCGTACGGCTCGCTGCGCGGCCAGCCCGGCAAGGCGTACGCCGACGACGGCACCGAGCTGTACTACGAGGTCGACGACCTCGACCCCGAGGCCGCCCCCGCCCTCACCCCGCGCCGCCGACGCCTCTTCGGGCGCAAGGCCCCCGCCCCCGTCACCGTCGTCTTCAGCCACGGCTACTGCCTCAGCCAGGACTCCTGGCACTTCCAGCGGGCCGCGCTCAGGGGCGTCGTCCGCACCGTGCACTGGGACCAGCGCAGCCATGGCCGGTCCGGGCGGGGCGTCGCCCAGACGCAGGAGGGCACGCACGTCGACATCGAGCAGCTCGGACGCGATCTGAAGGCCGTCATCGACGCCGCCGCGCCCGAGGGGCCGCTCGTGCTGGTCGGGCACTCCATGGGCGGGATGACGGTCATGGCGCTGGCCGACCAGTACCCGGAGCTGATCCGGGACCGGGTCGTCGCCACCGCCTTCGTCGGTACGTCGTCCGGGAAGCTCGGCGAGGTCAACTTCGGGCTGCCCGTCGCGGGGGTGAACGCGGTGCGGCGGATCCTGCCGGGCGTGCTCAGGGCGCTGGGGCAGCGGGCGGAGCTGGTGGAGAAGGGGCGCCGGGCCACCGCCGACCTGTTCGCGGGGATCATCAAGCGGTACTCGTTCTCGTCCCGGGACGTCGACCCGGCCGTCGCCCGGTTCGCCGAGCGGATGATCGAGGGGACGCCGATCGACGTGGTCGCGGAGTTCTACCCGGCCTTCGCCGACCACGACAAGACCGAGGCGCTCGGCCACTTCACGGACATGCCGGTGCTCGTCCTGGCCGGAGTGGGCGACCTCGTCACGCCCAGCGAGCACAGCGAGGCGATCGCCGACCTGCTGCCGGACGCCGAACTGGTGCTGGTGCCGGACGCCGGGCACCTGGTGATGCTGGAGCACCCGGAGGCGGTCACCGACCGTCTCGCCGACCTGCTCACCCGCGCGGGCGCGGTGCCGGCAGGAGCTACCGTAAGTGGCTATGGAAGCACCAGCAGCACCGCACAACGCGGGTGACCTCGAGCTGACCGTCACTTCTCCCGACCAGATGCGGGAACTGGGCCGCCGCCTCGCCAAGCTGCTGCGCGCGGGCGACCTGCTGATGCTCAGCGGGGAGCTCGGCGCGGGCAAGACGACGCTGACCCGGGGGCTCGGCGAGGGCATGGGGGTCAGGGGAGCGGTCACGTCCCCGACCTTCGTGATCGCCCGTGTGCACCCCTCCCTCGTCGACGGGCCGCCGCTCGTCCACGTCGACGCCTACCGGCTGTCCGGCGGCCTGGACGAGATGGAGGACCTCGACCTCGACGTCTCGCTGCCGGAGTCGGTGATCGTCGTGGAGTGGGGCGAGGGCAAGGTCGAGGAACTGACCGAGGAGCGGCTCCAGGTCGTCATCCACCGGGCGGTCGGCGACACGACCGACGAGGTACGGCATGTCACGGTGACCGGTCTCGGGGAGCGCTGGGCGGCCGTGGACCTGAGCGTGCTGTCCGCGTAGGTGAGCCGGGCTCCGGATGAACATTCCGACAAGACGTCGGCAAGATATTGCGTCAGCGGTCTCGCCCGTGGTCACATGGTATCCAGTCCGTAGTTAGGTGTACCTAACTACGTCCGCCCCCGGCCCCAGGAGGCGTCCATGTCGGCATCGGAGAACAAGGCTCAGAACGAGGCACGCCCGCGCCCACGGTCGTACGCGCCGGTCGTCGGGGTGTCCATGCGCGACCTGCTGGCCGCCGGTGCCGCCGCCGACGTGATCTGCACCCCGCCGCGCCTCCCTGACCCGGAGACGACCGGGCCATCGGCCGGGCACGGGCATCGCGACGCCGCGTAGGCGCTCCGCTGGTGGTGCGGTGGTGGGCTTGTCGTTCGGCTGCTGCGTCGTCGTGGTTGGTCGCGCAGTTCCCCGCGCCCCTTTTTTTGCTGGCCGTCGGCGACTTGATCTGCGCCCCGCCGGGCTTTCCCGGGCCGGAGGCGGGTGGGTCGTCGGACGGGGTTGGGTATCGCGAGGCCGCGT
>NZ_JBEXQG010000021.1:0-116337 GCF_040612485.1 Streptomyces sp. NPDC006385 | reverse complement strand
TTGCTGGCCGTCGGCGACTTGATCTGCGCCCCGCCGGGCTTTCCCGGGCCGGAGGCGGGTGGGTCGTCGGACGGGGTTGGGTATCGCGAGGCCGCGTGGGCGCTTTGCTGGTGGTGTGGTGGTGGGCTTGTTGTTCGGCTGCTGCGTCGTCGTGGTTGGTCGCGCAGTTCCCCGCGCCCCTTTTCTGGTGGCCGTCGGCGATGTGCGGTCCGCCGGGCCGGAGGCGGGTGGGTCGTCGGACGGGGTTGGGTATCGCGAGGCCGCGTGGGCGCTTTGCTGGTGGTGTGGTGGTGGGCTTGTTGTTCGGCTGCGGCGTCGTCGTGGTTGGTCGCGCAGTTCCCCGCGCCCCTTTTCTGGTGGCCGTCGGCGATGTGCGGCCCGCCGGGCCGGAGGTGGGTGGGTCGTCGGCCGGGGTTGGGTATCGCGAGGGGCGTGTAGGCGCTTCACGGGCTGTCGGTCAGGGGATCACGGCCACCGTTCGGCCGATCGTCGCGAACTCCCACATCGCGGCGCCGTCCTCGCGGGACTCGCGGATGCCGCCGGTCCGCACGGCCGGGTCGGGTGGGGGCATCGAGCCGTCGACGGCCGCGCTGAAGCCGATGGTGATGCCCTCCACGGTGGTGAAGCGCACGACGTGCTCGACGGGGGTGCCGTCGGTGCCGGTGACCGTGTTGGAGCGGGACGTGACCGTGTAGACGCCCGGCGCCGGGTCGACCGATCCCGGGGTGACGCGGAAGGTGCGTTTGACCTCGTCGCCCTCGCCGACCAGCCACACGCGGTCGTCGTCCACCGAGTACACGACCCGCACCCCCGTACCGGACCCGGCGGGCAGCGCGGCGGGATCCTTGCGGTCGCGGGACGCCTTGGACGTACTCACGTCGGGTGAGCTGCTCGTACGGGGCTTGCCGAGGCCGGCCGGCACGGTGGCGGAAGCCTGGTAGGCGAGGAAGCCGACGGTCGCGAGGGCCGCCGCGGTGAGCGCCGCCACGAATCCGGAGCTGCTGCTTGCCACCGTCGCTCACCTCAGCGTTCGCGTCGTACGTCGTGATCGAGCCGACCGTAGCAGCCGTCAAGGGCCCGGCCGGGGCGGCGCTTCCCGGGGCGTGGGCGCCGTAGGCTGTTTGCGTGCTCTTGCTCGCTCTGGATACCGCCACCCCCGCCGTCACCGTCGCCCTGCACGACGGTACGGACGTCATCGCCTCGTCCAGCCAGGTGGACGCGCGCCGGCACGGCGAACTGCTGCTGCCGGCCGTCGACCGCGTCCTCGCCGAGGCCGGTGTGAAGCTCGACGCCGTCACCGGCATCGTCGTGGGCATCGGTCCCGGCCCCTACACCGGGCTGCGCGTCGGTCTGATGACCGCCGACACCTTCGGCCTCGCCCTCGGCGTCCCCGTGCACGGCGTGTGCACGCTGGACGGCCTCGCGTACGCCGCCGACATCGAGAAGGGGCCCTTCGTCGTCGCGACCGACGCCCGGCGCAAGGAGGTCTACTGGGCCAGGTACGCCGACTCCCGTACCCGCCTGACCGACCCGGCCGTCGACCGGCCCGCCGACATCGCCGACCAGGTGGCCGGGCTGCCCGCCGTCGGCGCGGGCGCCCTGCTGTACCCCGACACCTTCCCCAGCACCCACGAGCCCGAGCACGTGTCGGCCGCGGCCCTCGCGGCTCTGGCCGCCGAGAGACTCGCGGCGGGCGAGGAACTTCCCGCCCCCCGGCCGCTGTACCTGCGCCGGCCCGACGCCCAGGTCCCCAAGAACTACAAGGTGGTCACCCCCAAGTGACAGGACAGCCGACCGGACCGCAGACCGGGCCGCCCGCGACTCCTGTGCTGCGCGAGATGCGCTGGTGGGACATCGACCGCGTGCTGGAGCTGGAGAAGGACCTCTTCCCCGAGGACGCCTGGTCCCGGGGCATGTTCTGGTCCGAGCTGGCGCACGCGCGGGGGCCCGGGGCGACGCGGCGCTATCTCGTCGCCGAGGAGGGCGAGCGGCTCGTGGGATACGCCGGGCTCGCCTCCTCCGGCGAGCTGGCCGACATCCAGACCGTCGCCGTGGCCCGCGACCACCAGGGAACGGGTCTCGGCAGCCGTCTGCTCACCGAACTGCTGCGGGCCGCGACCGCCTTCGAATGCGCCGAGGTGATGCTGGAGTGCCGGGTGGACAACGTCCGCGCGCAGAAGCTGTACGAGCGCTTCGGCTTCGAGGCCATCGGCTTCCGGCGGGGCTACTACCAGCCGGGGAACGTGGACGCCCTGGTGATGCGACTGACCGACCCGTCAAGTTCCCTGCCGGGAACTTCCGTACAAGGAACCGAGATCAATGGCTGACTCACGCGACGAGCCTCTCGTACTCGGCATCGAGACCTCCTGCGACGAGACCGGCGTAGGCATCGTCCGCGGCACCACCCTGCTCGCCGACGCCGTCGCCTCCAGCGTCGACGAGCACGCCCGCTTCGGCGGCGTCGTGCCGGAGGTCGCCTCCCGGGCGCACCTGGAGGCGATGGTCCCGACCATCGACCGCGCGCTGAAGGAGGCGGGCGTCTCCGCCCGCGACCTGGACGGCATCGCGGTGACCGCGGGTCCGGGTCTCGCGGGCGCGCTGCTGGTCGGCGTCTCGGCGGCGAAGGCGTACGCCTACGCGCTGGGCAAGCCGCTGTACGGCGTCAACCACCTCGCCTCCCACATCTGCGTGGACCAGCTGGAGCACGGCGCGCTGCCGGAGCCGACGATGGCGCTGCTGGTGTCCGGCGGCCACTCGTCGCTGCTGCTGTCGAGCGACATCACCTCCGACGTCCGGCCGATGGGCGCCACCATCGACGACGCGGCCGGTGAGGCCTTCGACAAGATCGCCCGCGTGCTGAACCTGGGCTTCCCCGGCGGTCCCGTCATCGACCGGTACGCCCGTGAAGGCGACCCGGAGGCGATCGCGTTCCCGCGCGGTCTGACCGGGCCGCGCGACCCGGCGTACGACTTCTCCTTCTCCGGCCTGAAGACGGCGGTCGCCCGATGGATCGAGGCCAAGCGGGCGGCGGGCGAGGAGGTTCCGGTGCGGGACGTCGCGGCCTCCTTCCAGGAGGCGGTCGTGGACGTGCTGACCCGCAAGGCCGTCCGCGCCTGCAAGGACGAGGGCGTCGACCATCTGATGATCGGCGGCGGCGTGGCGGCGAACTCCCGGCTGCGGGCGCTGGCCCAGGAGCGCTGCGAGGCGGCGGGGATCCGACTGCGGGTGCCCCGGCCGAAGCTGTGCACGGACAACGGGGCGATGGTGGCGGCGCTGGGCGCGGAGATGGTGGCGCGGGGCCGGCCGGCTTCCAGCTGGGATTTGTCGGCGGACTCCTCGCTGCCGGTGACGGATCCTCATGTGCCGGGCACCGACCATCACCACGACCACGTCCACGACCACGTTCACGAGGTCAGCAAGGAGAACCTCTACTCGTGACGGTCGCCTTGATGTGGGAGGCGCGGGCCGTTCCGGGGCGGGGGGAGGAGCTGCTGGCCTGGGCACGGGCGCAGGAGCCGGCCGCCCGGCCGCTGCGCCGGGAGACCTTCCGGGCGCCGCAGGACCGGGTGCTCGTCATCACCTGGTGGGACGCCCCGTACGACGCCGAGTTGCCCGAACTTCCGGAGCCGGACGGGGAGTTGGTCACTCGGGCGGTGCATCGGTGGCGGTTCGAGTCCGTCGACGTGCGGCCAGGGTGAACCCGAGACCGATCACCAGCACCGTGCCGACGCCACCGCCGAGCCACAGCGGCCAGGTCGGTGCGGTGTGCCCGTAGACGGCGACGATCTCTCCTTCGCCGGGTACCGAGGTGATGTCGCGGAGCGTGAGGATCACGTCGTCCTGACCGAGCAGGTCGTTGTTCTCACGGAAGTCCTCCAGGCCGCCGGTGTAGGTCGCGCCCTCGGAGTCGATCAGGGCGGCGGTCCTGTCCTTCGCCCGCGCCACGTACAGGGTGATCAGCTCAAGTGACGTGTCCTCGCGCTTGACCAGGACCGACCGCCTGAAGAGTTCGCCCTTGGACCCGGCGAAGTCCCGAGCCGCCGCGCTCACCGACGCGTTCGGCGGGCAGCCGGTGTTGACGTCGTCATTGGCTCCGGTGTAGGTGTCGGCGCCGGCGCCGGCCTCGCAAGGGGTCGCTGCCAGAAGCGTGGCCTCCAGCTGTTCGGGCGTGTAGTAGGCGGCGAAGGTGGCGAGGCGGTCCTCGCTGGAGCCACTGTCGGTGGGGAATCTGTCGTTCTTGACGTCGGTCGACCTCGTGTACTCCTGGAAGAGCTTCCCCGGCGTCGTCTCCGGTTCCGACGATCCGCAGGACGCCAGCAGTACGACGAGCAGCGCGGCGACGGCCGCACGGGCCCCGGAGTGAAGGCGCGTCACATGGGTCATGCGCCCTGTGTACCGGGGCCGGACCGGGAGGGGTCCCGGGCGGCGGGTGGGGAGTGGACAGCTCCGTGCGCTCCACACGAGGAGCACGGTCGCCCAGCCCTCGTGGAACAGGGACGCGGCCGCCACCGCCAAGGCGCTCATCAGCTCTTGGTGGACGTGCCTGACCATCGGATCCCGCCCGCCCCCGACGCGTGCGTCACGCCGGCGGTGTCACCTCCGCCACACATCGCAGCCGCCGGTCCGCCCCCAACTCCCGTACCGGACCGGTGAGGTTCAGCCGCGCCGTGTGCCGTACGTCCGTGCTGGACGCCGCCACCCGTAGTTCCAGGATGCCCGGTTCGACCACCCTTCGCCCCGAACGGTCGGTGAACGACGACAGGTCGGCGTGGAAGCGGAAGGTCACCCGGCTCGCCTCGTCCGGTGCCAGCTCCACGCGCTGGTAGCCGATCAGGCGCACGTCCGGCCGGGTCACCGACGCCACCGGGTCGTGCAGGTAGAGCTGCACCACCTCCGCTCCCGCCCGGTCACCCGTGTTCCGGACGGTGAGCGACACGTCGTACGAGCCGTCCGTGGTGATCTCCACCGTCTCCGCCTCGTGCGCGCCGCCCGTGAAGTCCTGCCACGCGAACGACGTATAGGACCGCCCGTGCCCGAACGCGTACAACGGCGTCGGGTCCAGGCTGCTGACCTCGCCCGCCAGCCCCAGCGGCGGCTGGAGGTACGTCCACGGCTGACCGCCGGCCACGCGCGGCACGCTCACCGGCAGGCGTCCCGACGGGTTGACCCGCCCCGACAGCACTCCTGCCACCGCCGGGCCGCCCTCCTCGCCCGGGAAGAACGCCTGGACGACGGCTGCCAGCCGCCCGTGCCAGCGGCCCAGCGCGTAGGGGCGGCCGGTGAGGAGGACCAGGACCACGGGGACGCCGGTCGCCACCAGGGAGTCCAGCAAGTCGCCCTGCGCGCCCGGCAGTCGGAGGTCGGCCACATCGCAGCCCTCGCCCGACGTGCCCCGTCCGAACAGCCCCGCGCGGTCGCCCAGCACCGCCAGGCACACATCCGCCTCCGACGCCCGTGCGACCGCCTCCGCGAAGCCCGTCGTGTCCGGGTCGGACACCCCGCAGCCCTCGGCGAACGTCACCTTGGCGTAGGGGAGTTCGGCGCGCAGCGACTCCAGGACGGTCGGGATCTCGATGCCCATCGGGACGTCCGGGTGGTGCGTGAGGACGTGGGACGGGAAGGAGTAGCAGCCCAGCATCGCCAGGGCGTCGGCCGCGCGCGGGCCCACGACCGCGATCCTCGTGTCGGGGGCCAGGGGCAGTACGTCGTCCGCGTTGTCGAGCAGGACCACGGACTTTTCGGCCAGTCGGCGGGCGACGGCGCGGTTCGTGGGGGAGTCGAGGTCGACCGGGGTGGTGGGGTCCGGGTCCCAGTCCTCGTCCAGGAGGCCCAGTTCGCACTTCTGCAGCAGCACCCGACGCGCCGCCCGGTCCACCAGTTCCTCCGGGACCTCGCCCGCCCGGACGGCCTCCACCAGTGGCTTCCCGTAGCACTTCAGGGTGGGGAGTTCCACGTCGATGCCGGCCGCCAGTGCCGCGTGCGCCGCCTGCGCCGGGTTGCCGGCCACGCGGTGCAGCGTCTCCAGGAAGCCGATGCCGAAGTAGTCGGACACGACCGTTCCCGTGAAACCCCACCGGTCTCGCAGGAGTTCGGTGAGCAGTCCCGCGTCCGCGGAGGCCGGCACGCCGTCCGTCTCGTTGTACGCCGCCATCACCGAGCGCGCCCCGCCCTCGCGCAGCGCCATCTCGAACGGGGGCAGGGTGACGTCCGCGAACTCCCGGACGCCCGCCCGTACGGGTGCGAGGTTGCGGGCGCCCGCCGAGGACGCGTACCCGGCGAAGTGCTTGAGCGTGGCGACGACCCCGGCCGACTCCAGGCCCCGGACGTAGGCCGCGCCGATCGTGCCGGTCAGGTACGGGTCCTCGCCGATGGTCTCCTCGACCCGGCCCCAGCGCGGATCGCGTACGACGTCCAGGACCGGCGCGAGGCCCTGGTGGACGCCGACCGAGCGCAGGTCCCGGCCGATGCGGCGGGCCATCACCTCGACGAGCTGCGGGTCGAAGGAGGCGCCCCACGCCAGCGGCACCGGGTAGGCGGTGGCCCGCCAGGTGGTGAAGCCGGCCAGGCACTCCTCGTGGGCCAGCGCCGGGATGCCGAAGCGCCCGGCCTCGGCGATACGACGCTGGGCACGGGCCAGCGCCCGCGCGCCCAGCGCCGGCTCCACGGGGGCGGTGCCGAAGGAGCGGGTGAGCTGACCGAGGCCGCGGGTGATCAGCTCGTCGTAGTCGTCGGCGGAGCCGGCGGTCATGTCGTGCTGGTGCGGGGCGACTCCCTCGCCGTCCGTGGCGGCGCCCACCCACACGCCGTACAGCTGGGCGGTCTTCTCCTCCAGGGTCATCCGGGTCAGGAGGGCGTCGACGCGGTCGGCGGCGGGCAGGGCGGGGTCGCGCCAGGGGGCGGTGGTCATGAAACTCCTGTCCGGGCGGTGGCGGGAGGGCCCTCTCACGAACGTCTCACGAATGTTTCGTTGTTCATCTCGAATGTTCCGGGAACCTAGGGGCGGTGCGAAGGGTTCGTCAAGGGGGCGCGCAGGGATACGATCGCCGCCATGACAGCCCGTGAGCCCGCTGAAACCCGGACGACCACGACCACGACGACGACGGCGCCGACGACCGGCCGGTCCGCGCAGACCGCGACGCTCGCCGAGATCGCCCGTGAGGCGGGCGTGTCCGCGCCGACTGTTTCGAAGGTCCTCAACGGTCGTGCCGACGTCGCCCCGGCCACCCGCAGCCGCGTCGAGGAACTGCTGCGGGCCCACGGCTACCGGCGCCGCCGCGCCGAGGCCGGCCGCTCGCCGCTGATCGACCTGGTCTTCCACGAGCTGGAGAGCGCGTGGGCGATGGAGGTCATCCGGGGCGTGGAGAACGTGGCCCGCGACGCCGGGCTGAGCGTGGTGCTGAGCGAGAGCGCGGGGCGGCTCACGCCCGGCCGGACCTGGGCCGACCAGGTCGCCGCCCGCCGCCCGCACGGCGTGGTCCTCGTGCTGTCCGGCCTCGACGAGTCCCAGCGCGCCCTGCTCACCAGCCGGTCGATCCCGTTCGTGGTGATGGACCCGGCGGGCGACCCGGGCGCCGACGTGCCGTCGATCGGGGCGACCAACTGGCAGGGCGGGCTCGCCGCCACCCGGCATCTGGTCGAGCTGGGCCACCGCAGGATCGGCGCGATCACCGGACCGTCCCGGATGATGTGCAGCCGCGCCCGCATCGACGGCTACCGGGCCGCCCTGGAGACGGCCGGGCTGCCGGTCGAGCAGGACCTGGTCAGGCCCGGCGACTTCCACCACGAGACCGGCTACCGGCAGGGCCTTGAGCTGCTGCGCCGCCCGGACCGGCCGACCGCCGTCTTCGCCGGCAACGACCTCCAGGCGCTCGGACTGTACGAGGCCGCGCGCGAGCTGGGGCTGCGGATCCCGGACGACCTGAGCGTGGTCGGCTTCGACGATCTGCCGGTCGCGCGCTGGATGGGGCCGCCGCTGACGACCGTGCGGCAGCCGTTGACGGAGATGGCGGAGGCGGCGGCGAGGCTGGTCCTGGACCTGGCGCGGGAGCAGGGGGCGCCGACGGCGACGCGGGTGGAGTTGGCGACGAGCTTGGTGGTGCGTAGTAGTACGGGCGCGGTTGCCACGGCTTAGTTCTGTCGCTCGGGATCGTCCGGGCGTCGCCGGGCGGGTCGCCTGCGAGGCGCTGCACCCCACAGGCGAAGAAGCGTGCTGCATTGACGGGTGTTTTCCGGCGGCCCACACTGCTCCGAAGCCAATCGGTTGTTCGACCGAAAGTTTCGGGGGCATCCGCAATGAGACGGCAGTCCGGTCAAGAACCAGGAGTTCGCGACCCAGCTCGCCGAGGGCGACCTGAACGGACACGGTCACGCCGACCTGGTCATCGGGTTGGTCTCCGGGACCGGCGAAGCGGTGATTGTCTGGGGCGGGCCGCGGGGCCTGTCCGGCGGCGGCAGCGTCGCGATCCCCGCCAACAACACCCAGACCGGCGACTTCGACGGCGACGTCTACGCCGACCTGGCCGCCAGGGCGATGGGCGAGGACAACGACAACGGGGCGGTGGGGGAGCTGCGGGGGCGGCCGACGGGCACTGTTACGGACGCGGCGCTGGTCTCGGGGGCCGGGCGGTCGGGGCGCCGTACGCGAGGGCGGGGTTCGGGGCCGCGGTGCGATAGCGGGCGCGCTGCCTGAGGTGATCCCGCCGGCGCCTCGGCCGTCGGCCGCCAGATTTTTTTTCGAAGAAGTCCGGCGAGCGTGTCGATCCGGCGGCATCCCGTTCGACGCAGGGGGTGAGAGGCCGGGAAGGACCCGGTCACCTACCTGAGGAGCCACCATGCCCCGCTACATGTCACTCGTCCGGATCGACGAGTCCACCGCGCCCGCCGAGGGCCCCAGCCCCGAGCTGATGCAGCGCATGGGCGAACTGCTGGAGGAGATCACCAAGGCCGGCGTGATGCTCGACACCGCCGGGCTCACCCCGTCGGCGCAGGGCACGCGCGTGCACTGGGACGGCGCGAAGATCTCCGTGACCGACGGGCCCTTCACCGAGTCGAAGGAGGTCATCGGCGGCTACGCGATCATGCAGTGCAAGGACAAGGCCGAGGCGCTGGAGTGGGCCTCGCGGTTCCTGAAGGTCCACGGGGAGGAATGGCAGGTCACCTGCGAGGTGCGGGAGATCACCGAGGGCTGACCTGCCCTCCTTGGCTCCACAGTCGTAGGTGTTGCATGGTGGGCTGTGACCCCGCAGCCCACCGCCGACCCGCGCGGCGCCATCGAGACCGTCTTCCGCATCGAGTCCCCGCGCGTCATCGCCGCCGTCGCCCGCATGGTCCGTGACGTCGGCATCGCCGAGGAACTCGCGCAGGACGCGCTGGTCGCCGCGCTGGAGCAGTGGCCCCGGGACGGAGTCCCCGACAACCCGGGTGCCTGGCTCATGACCACCGCCAGGCACCGCGCGGTGGACCTGATCCGGCGCCGCGAGAACTACGCCCGCAAGCTCCAGGAGATCGGCCGTGACCTGGAGACGACGGCACCCCCGCAGGAGCCGTCCGCCCTCCACGACCCCGACGACATCGACGACGACCTGCTCCGCCTGGTCTTCACCACCTGCCACCCCGTCCTGTCACCCGAGGCCCGCATCGCGCTCACCCTGCGCCTCCTCGGCGGCCTGACGACGCCGGAGATCGCCCGCGCGTTCCTGGTCCCGGAACCGACCGTCGCCCAGCGCATCGTCCGCGCCAAGCGCACGCTCGCCGCGAAGAACGTCGCCTTCGAGGTCCCGTACGGCCCCGACCGCGAGGCCCGCCTCGGGTCCGTCCTCGACGTGATCTACCTGATCTTCAACGAGGGGTACGCCGCCACGGCCGGCGACGACTGGCTGCGCCCGGCGCTGTGCGAGGACGCGCTGCGCCTGGCCCGCGTGTTGTCGGCCCTGATGCCGAAGGAGCCGGAGGTGCACGGCCTGACCGCCCTTCTGGAGTTCCAGGCGTCCCGCGCGGCCGCCCGCACCGGCCCGTCCGGCGAACCGATCCTCCTCAAGGACCAGGACCGCCGCCGCTGGAACCGCATGCTCATCGCCCGCGGCATCAGGGCGCTGGGCCGTGCCGACGCCACCTTCACGGGCGCACCGGGCCCGTACGCCCTGCAGGCGGCCATCGCCGCATGCCATGCGCACGCGTACACGTACGAGGACACGGACTGGACGACCATCGCCACCCTGTACGGCCTGCTGTCCGCCCGAGCCCCGTCGCCCGTGGTCGAGTTGAACCGGGCGGTCGCCGTGTCGATGGCCGAGGGGCCGGAACCCGCGCTGGCCATCGTCGACGCGATCGCCTCCGAACCCGCCCTGCGGGACTACCACTTGCTGCCGAGCGTGCGCGGCGATCTCCTCGCCCGTCTGGGCCGTACGGCGCAGGCGCGGGCGGAGTTCACGCGGGCGGCGGAGCTGACGCGCAACGAACGGGAGCGGGAGATGCTGCTGCGCCGGGCGTCCGAGACCCAGTGACTCAGACCGGCCGGCCCACCAGCATCGTCGGCGCCCCCGCGACCCGGGTCAGGAACACGGTCGCCGCGTGGGGTCCCCGCGGCTTGACCTTCTTCCGCAGCTCCTCCGGCTCGACGGCCGACCCCCGCTTCTTCACGGTCAGCGTCCCGACCTCGCGCTCGCGCAGCAGTGCCTTCAACTTCTTCACGTTGAAGGGGAGTTGATCGGTGATCTCGTACGCCGTGGCATACGGCGTCGCCCGCAGCGCGTCCGCCGTGATGTAGGCGATGGTCGCGTCGACGAGCCCGCCGTCCAGTTGGTCGGCGACCTCGGCGACCAGGTGCGCCCGGATGACGGCGCCGTCGGGCTCGTACAGGTACCGCCCGACGGGCCGGACCCCGGGGTCGGGCAGCCCTCGGGAGAGCAGCGACCGCGGTCCCGGCAGCAGGGTGGCCCGCACGGCACCGGGCTGCGTCCCGAACCACAGCACCGCCTCCTTCACGTCCCCGCCGTCCGAGATCCACTCTGCCTCGGCCTCGCCGGGAACCGCCTCGTGCGGAATGCCCGGCGCGATCTTCAGCGCGGCCCGGGACGCCTTGCGCGCCGCCTCCACGGCCCACGACAGCGGCGGTGAGTACGCCTCCGGATCGAAGACCCTGCCGCGGCCGCCCCGCCGGGCCGGGTCGACGAACACGGCGTCGTAGCCGGTCGTGTCCACCTCGGTGACATCGGCCTCCCGCACCTCGACCAGCCCGGCGAGACCGAGGCTCGCCACGTTCGCCCGCGCCACCGCCGCCGTCACCGGATCCCGGTCCACCGCCAGCACCCGGATCCCGGCCCGGGCCAGCGCGATGGCGTCGCCCCCGATCCCGCAGCACAGGTCGGCGACCGAACCGACCCCCAGCTCCTTCATCCGCCCGGCCCGATAGGTCGCGACACTCGCCCGCGTCGACTGCTCGACGCCGTTCGGCGTGAAGTACATCCGGCCCGCGTCCGCCGCCCCGAACTTCGCCACCGCCCGCTGCCGCAGCCGGGCCTGCCCGAGCGCCGCCGACACCAGTTCGGCGGGGTGTTCGCGGCGCAGCCTGGTGGCGACGGCGAGTTCGTCGGCGGGGTCGGTGTCGCGTACGGCGTCGAGGAGGGCGTGGCCCTCGGGGGTGAGGAGGGCGGCGAAGGAGGCGAGGTCGTTCACCGGGTCATTGTCGGCCACATGGTTGACGGATCGCCTGCGGTGGCGGTGTCGGCCGGGGTTCGGGACGGGTGCCTGCGAAGATCCCGCACCATGCGAGTAGTAGTACAAAATGACAAAAGTCGCTCCCCTGGGGCAGCGGCAGGCCGTCGGCATCGGGCGGCGGCTCGGCGCTCGCGGGTCCGTGGCGGAGTCACGGCCCTCGCGGTCGCCGCGATCGTCTCGGGCTGTGCGCCGGCCGACGGACAGGGATCCGGGGCCGTCGGCCCCGGCCCGAGCCGACAGCCCCTCAAGGCGCCGCCCCCGGCCAACAACGCGGACCGGCACGCCGAGCGCCCCCGCGCCGAGGAGGCGCAGCAGCGCAAGAAGTTCCGGTTCGCCCACGCCGCCCGCGTCGCCGCCGCGAGACGCTGGCGCCTGGAGAGGGTCCCGCTGACGCCCCCGCCGGCCCCCGCCAAGAAGCCGAGGATCACCACCCGCGACGGCTTCGAGGTGGAGGGGCACGAGGAGCTCGGCCTCCCGCCGGTCTTCACCACCATCCCCACCAGGCAGAAGGTCGTCTTCCTCACCATCGACGACGGCGCCGAGAAGGACCCGGCGTTCCTGCGGATGATGAGCGACCTGGGGGTGCCGTACACCGCCTTCCTCAGCGACTACCTGATCAAGGAGGACTACGGCTACTTCAAGCGGATGCAGGACGACGGCGTGGTCCTGAACAATCACACCCTCCACCACCCCTACCTCCCGGCCCTGTCCTACCTCCGCCAGAAGCGGGAGATCTGCGGCATGCAGCGGGTGATCGAGAGGCGCTACGGCAAGCGCCCGGTGCTGTTCCGGCCGCCCTTCGGCAACTACGACCGCGACACCCTGCGCGCCGCGAAGGTGTGCGGCATCGAGTACGTCCCCCTGTGGAACGAGGAGGTCTTCGTGGACCGCTGGGACTACCGCGAGTGGGACCGGAAGATCCGCCCGGGTGACATCGTCCTCACCCACTTCCGGGGCCGGGACGACTGGCAGGGAACAATGCCCGACATGATCCGCCGATTCCTGAACAAGGTGACGGCCGAGGGGTATGCGGTGGCCCGGCTGGAGGACTACCTGTGAGGTCCAGGCCCGGGACGCGGTCGCCGCAGGGGCCGCGGGCGCTGGCCGCGGTGGCTGTGGCGTCCGTCCTGCTCGCCGGCTGCGACCGGCCGGCCGCGACGATCGGGCCCGGCGCGGCGCCGGGGCACCAGATGGCGCCGGAGGCGCGCTCCGCGAAGGGCCCTACGCCCACGGCACAGCCGTACCACCGCTGGGGTCTCACCGCCCCGCTGCCCGCGCCCCCGTCCCCGCCCGCCCGGCGACATCTGCCGCCCGGGGACGATCCGCTGCCCGTCGTGGACCGCGTCCCCACCCGCGACAAGGTCGTCTTCCTCACCTACGACGACGGCGCCGAGAAGGACCCCCGCTTCGTCGACCTGGTCCGCGAACTACGGCTGCCCGTCAGCATGTTCCTCACCGACAGCGTGGTCGGACCGGGCTACGGCCACTTCGCGCGCCTGCGCTCGGTGGGCGCGTCGATGCAGAACCACACCCTCGACCATGCCGCCCTGCGCGGTCTGCCGTACGCCGGCCAGCGCGCCGAGATCTGCGGCCAGCAGAACAAGCTCCGCGCCCGCTTCGGCATCCGCCCCCACCTCTTCCGCCCGCCCTACGGCACGTACGACACCACCACGCTCCGCGCGGCGGCCGACTGCGGCGTGACGGCGGTGGTGCTGTGGCGGGCGGCGATGGAGGGCGACGGCGAGCTGACGTACGCGCACGGCCCCCGTCGGCTACGGGCCGGCGACATCGTGTCCGTCCCCTCGGGCGAGCCGACCGGCATGAGCCTGCGAGAGCGGACGACACGGCTGCTGCGGGAGATCCAGGGGCGGGGACTGACGGTGGGGCGTCTGGAGGACTACCTCCAACGGCACGGACAACGACACGGACAGCGGCACGGATAGCGGCACGGAAGCGGCCCCCGCGGGCGTCGGCAGGGAGGATCGAACCCGGCGCCGCGCCGCGGCGGATTAGCAGTCCGCTTGACCGAGTGCTAATCGCGGTCATAGTCTCGGCTCTGGCACTCCCCACTGGAGAGTGCCAACAACGCGACGGGCAGGTCCGGCACCCGCGACGACGGATCGACCTGGTCGCCACCTCAGACAGTTAACCCCGTGAGATCTCCGAAGGGGGAGGTCGGATCGTGACGACCACCAGCTCCAAGGTTGCCATCAAGCCGCTTGAGGACCGCATCGTGGTCCAGCCGCTGGACGCCGAGCAGACCACGGCCTCGGGCCTGGTCATTCCGGACACCGCCAAGGAGAAGCCCCAGGAGGGCGTCGTCCTGGCCGTGGGCCCGGGTCGCTTCGAGAACGGCGAGCGCCTCCCGCTCGACGTCAAGACCGGCGACATCGTGCTGTACAGCAAGTACGGCGGCACCGAGGTGAAGTACAACGGCGAGGAGTACCTCGTCCTCTCGGCTCGCGACGTGCTCGCGATCATCGAGAAGTAAGAACACCTCAGGCATTTTGCTTCCAGCTGCGCCCCTGGCCCCCGCGACCACACAAGAAACCGGGCGCCCGGGGCGCAGTTCCTGTTTCACCCACAGATTTCCGAGAGGGCTCCCGCTGTCATGGCGAAGATCCTGAAGTTCGACGAGGACGCCCGTCGCGCCCTCGAGCGCGGCGTCAACAAGCTGGCCGACACGGTCAAGGTGACGATCGGCCCCAAGGGCCGCAACGTCGTCATCGACAAGAAGTTCGGCGCGCCCACCATCACCAACGACGGTGTCACCATCGCCCGCGAGGTCGAGGTCGAGGACCCGTACGAGAACCTCGGCGCCCAGCTGGTGAAGGAGGTGGCGACCAAGACCAACGACATCGCGGGTGACGGTACGACCACCGCCACCGTGCTCGCCCAGGCGCTGGTGCGCGAGGGCCTGAAGAACGTCGCCGCCGGCGCCTCCCCGGCCGCCCTCAAGAAGGGCATCGACGCCGCGGTCAAGGCCGTCTCCGACGAGCTGCTCGCCTCGGCCCGCCCGATCGACGAGAAGGCCGACATCGCCGCCGTCGCCGCGCTGTCCGCCCAGGACCAGCAGGTCGGCGAGCTCATCGCCGAGGCGATGGACAAGGTCGGCAAGGACGGTGTCATCACCGTCGAGGAGTCCAACACCTTCGGTCTGGAGCTGGACTTCACCGAGGGCATGGCCTTCGACAAGGGCTACCTGTCGCCGTACTTCGTGACGGACCAGGAGCGCATGGAGGCCGTCCTGGAGGACCCGTACATCCTCATCCACCAGGGCAAGATCTCCTCCATCCAGGACCTGCTGCCGCTCCTGGAGAAGGTCATCCAGGCGGGCTCCTCCAAGCCGCTGCTGATCATCGCCGAGGACGTCGAGGGCGAGGCCCTGTCGACGCTGGTCCTCAACAAGATCCGCGGCATCTTCAACGCGGTCGCGGTCAAGGCCCCCGGCTTCGGTGACCGCCGCAAGGCGATGCTGCAGGACATGGCGGTCCTCACCGGCGCCACGGTCATCGCCGAGGAGGTCGGCCTCAAGCTCGACCAGGCCGGCCTGGACGTGCTGGGCAGCGCCCGCCGCGTGACGGTCACCAAGGACGACACGACCATCGTCGACGGCGCCGGCAAGTCCGACGAGGTCCAGGGCCGCGTCGCCCAGATCAAGGCCGAGATCGAGAACACCGACTCCGACTGGGACCGCGAGAAGCTCCAGGAGCGCCTCGCGAAGCTGGCCGGCGGCGTGTGCGTGATCAAGGTCGGCGCCGCCACCGAGGTGGAGCTGAAGGAGAAGAAGCACCGTCTGGAGGACGCCATCTCCGCGACCCGCGCCGCGGTCGAGGAGGGCATCGTCTCCGGTGGTGGCTCCGCGCTGGTCCACGCCGTGAAGGTCCTGGAGGGCAACCTCGACAAGACCGGCGACGAGGCCACCGGTGTCGCCGTGGTCCGCCGCGCCGCCGTCGAGCCGCTGCGCTGGATCGCCGAGAACGCCGGCCTCGAGGGCTACGTCATCACCTCCAAGGTGGCGGAGCTGGAGAAGGGCAACGGCTTCAACGCCGCCACCGGCGAGTACGGCGACCTGATCAAGGCCGGCGTCATCGACCCGGTCAAGGTCACCCGCTCCGCCCTGGAGAACGCCGCCTCCATCGCCTCCCTCCTCCTGACGACCGAGACCCTGGTCGTCGAGAAGAAGGAAGAAGAGGAGCCGGCCGCCGCCGGCCACGGGCACGGCCACGCGCACTGAGCGTAGCCGCGCGCGGCGTTCGATCATCGATCACGGACGCGGCGTGCGCACAGAAGGCCCCGTTCCGCACGGTTGTGACGGAACGGGGCCTTCCCCCTTCGCGGTCACTGACCGAGTACCCCGAGCTGCTCCAGCAGCCCCGCCCGGTCGTAGAGCCAGTGGCTCTCGCAGATCCTGCCGTTCCGGAACCGCTGCCAGGTCATGCCCTGCATGGTCACGTCCTGCCCGGTGGGCGGAATCCCCAGGAACTCGCCCTTGTGCTGCGCGACCCACGTCCACCGGGTGCACACCTGGTCGCCCTGGGCCAGCTGGTCGTCGATCCGGAAGGTGAAGTCGAAGGCGGCACGCCAGCCGGCGTACTGCTCGCGCACCCCCGCCACGCCCCGCACGGGCCGCGGATACGACGGATCGTTGTCCACGTAGTCGTCGGTGAGGTGCTCCGCGATCCCCTCCGGCGCCATCTTGCCCATCGCCTCGAAGAAGGCCCGCGCGGCCAGGACGTTCAGCTGCTCGTCGCGCACCACGTCCAGATCGGTGAACGTGGGCGTCTCGTCACAGAGCGCCACCATCTCCTGGAAGATCCGGTCCGTCTCGGGCAGGTTGGAGTTCCGCATCGCGTCCTCGTACGACGGGAACTCCACGATCTCGATGAAGTGCGACGCGTCCGTCCGGTCCTTGCCGATGATGTCGTGCGTCGCCGTCCGCTTCCCCTTGGTCTGCTCGACCCACCTGTCCATCAGCCGGTTCATCTCGTCGAAGCGGCTGGTCCTGCAGTCGATGAGCTGTACGAAGGTCATGGCGTCGTGGCCTCCCGGACCTCTGATTCCACTGATTTCGGACGAGCAGCACCATTCTCCCCACCGCGGCGGCGGTACGCCTCCCGACGCTTTGGCATCATGACGGCATGCGCTGGTGGGGGAGGCAGCGGTCGGTGACCGTGGGGCGGGACATCGGGGTGGCCGTCACCGGGGACCACAACCGGATCCTGCTCGCCCCGTCGGTGCGGTCGGCCTACTGGGAGCAGGTGCGCAGGATCGCTCCGCCCGAACTCCTGGAAAGGGAGGCGGAGTCGGCCGAACTGGCCGCTTTCTGCACAGCCGACTCCGGCCCGCCGTACGCCTGGTGGCGGGCGCCGGCGTGGGCGGGCAAGACGGCCCTGATGTCCTCGTTCGCCCTCAACCCGCCCTCGGGTGTGCGGATCGTCCCGTTCTTCGTCACGGCCCGGCTCGGCGCGCAGAACGATGTGGCGGCGTACGTCGATGTCGTACTGGAACAACTGGCCGAACTGGCCGGCGAAGCGCTGCCCGCCCACCTGACGGAGTCGACCCGCGAGGCCCACCTGCTGCGTCTCTACGGCGCGGCCGCCCGCGCCTGTGCGGAGCGCGGCGAGCGCCTCGTCCTGCTGGTCGACGGGCTGGACGAGGACCGGGGCGTCACGACCGGCGCCGACGCGCACAGCATCGCCAGCCTGCTTCCGGCGCATCCGCGATCCGGGATGCGCGTTCTGGTCGCCGGCCGTCTCAACCCTCCGCTGCCCGGTGACGTACCGCCGGACCATCCCCTGCGCGACCCCCGGATCGTGTGCACGTTGGCCCGCTCGCCGTACGCCGAGGCGATCCGCACCGAGGCGGAACGCGAACTGAAGCAGCTCATCGAGGCCGGTGGTCTGGAGTACGAGCTGCTGGCCCTGGTGACGGCGGCGGGCGGCGGCCTGACCGCGGACGACCTGGCGGCACTGACCGGGGCGGTGCCCTATCAGGTGGTGGACGTGCTGCGGACGCGGGCGGGCAGGACGTTCGGAGTGCGGGTGAACGTGTACCTGCTGGGACACGAAGAACTCCAGGTCAAGGCGCAGGAGATGCTCGGTGCCGCTGAACTCGCCCGCTGCCGGGGGAAGTTGCACGCCTGGGCGGACCACTGGCGGGCGCGGGGCTGGCCCGACGGGACGCCCGAGTATCTGCTGCGCGGCTACTTCCGCCTGCTGACCGTGCTCGACGACCGCGAGCGGATGCTCGCCCTGGCCGTGGACGCGCGACGGCACGCGCGACTGGCCGAGCTGACCGGCGCGGACGCGGCGGCCCTGGCGGAGACCCGCGTGGCCGGGGAGCGCCTGGTGCAGGCGGGCGATGCCGAGCTGAGCAGTCTGCTGAGACTCGCCATGTGCCGGACGGAACTGGAGACCCGCACCCTCGGCATCAGCCCGCTCATGTGCCGGGCCCGGGCGGAGCTGGGCCAGGGCGGGCGCGCGGAGGCGATGGCCCGCGCCATTCCGACGGGCCTGGACCGGGCCGATGCCCTGGCCGAGGTGGCGGCGGTGCTGTGCGCGCAGGGCCACCACGAGCGAGCCCTGGACCTCGCGCAGGACGCCCTGGCGCATCTGGCGGGAAGGACGGTGGACGCCCGTACGGGTGCGTGCGCGGTGCGGATCGCGGGCGTCCTGGTGGCACTGGACCTGGACGACGAGGCGGAGCGGATCGACGCACTCGTCACCCGGATGCCCATCGAGATCGAGAGGGAACGGCTCGTCTGCGATCTGGTCCGCGCGTGGACGAGAGCCGGGCGGTACGCACGAGCCGAGGTCCTCGCACGGTCGCTCGGGCCGGCGCTCGCTCCGGCTCTGGTCCGCGTCGCCGCGGGACTCGCGCAGGCCGGCGAGCGGGACCGTGCCGACACCCTGTTCGACGAGGCCGAGCAACTGGCCCGGTCGCGCGGCCTCGTCAGGACCGTGGACGAACTGCGGGTGGCCGGTGAGCCGGAACGCGCCCGCGCACTGCTCCGGGCCGCCCTGGCAGACCCGACGTCCGTGCCGCCCGGGCCGATGATCGGACTCCTGGCACGCATGGGGGAGTTCGAGCGAGCCGCCGAATGGCTCAAGGGCATCGAGGACGGATGGGACCGTACCCGCGCGGCCGCCGAACTGGCCGGAGCGTTGGCCACGGCCGGGCGGACCACCGAAGCCGAACTCCTCCTGGAGGAAATCGAGGAGGACGAGGACGAGTACGACAGCGTGCTGTGCGAGATCGTCGAGGCGCTGGCGGCCTCCGGCCGGTTCGACCGGGCCGACACCCTGGCGGTGCGGCTGGGGATCCCGGGCCTGGGGGCCGACTCCCTCGCCTGTGGTGCCGTATCCCACGCGGCGGCCGGGCATCCGGGGGAGGCGGCGGGCTTCCTCGCGCGCGTGGAGGCGGCGGTGCGCGCCCGGGTGCCCCACACCCAGCGGGCTTGGACGCACGCCTCGGTGGTGAAGAACCTTCGGACCGCGGGACACGCCGAGGCCGTCCTGTCGGTGCTGGAGGACGTCGAATCCCTCATCCCCCCACCACCGGCACCGAACGCCCCTCCCCACGAGGCGTACGCGCACGACTCCGCGGTCGACTGGGCGGCCGAGGAACTCGCCCGCTCCGGGCAGACGGCCAGAGCCGAGGCACTGCTCGGCACGGCCGTCGAGCCGTATCACACGCGCGAGGCATGGAGTGCGCTCGCCGAGGCCCTGGTCGCGCAAGGGGACCACGACCGGGCCGAAGCGCTGGCCCATCCTCAGGACGAGCGCCTTCGCGACTTCCTGTACGGCAGGATGGCCCCGAGACTGGCCATGGCCGGCGAGGTGCGGCGGGCCATGGCACTGGCGGACCGGATCGCGCTGCCGCAGAACCGGGCGTACGCCCTCGCGGGGCTGGCCGAGGCCCTGGCGGTGTCGGGACGGGACGCCGAGGCCCGCGCCGTGCTGGAGGAGTGGACGCGTCGCGCGGAAGAGGCGCCCGAAGAGGACGATGGCAGGAGCGCGCGGGCGGCGGCCCCGCGCCTCTTTCGGGCCTGGCACCTGCTGGGCGAGCAAGCCGCGGCACGGAAGGAGAGCGATCGTGCCATGTGGTCCGCGCACGATCACCCACTGGCGTACGCGCCCGTTCTGTCGGCGCTGGTCGCCTCGGGGTGGTACGAGCGGGCCGCGCGGTGCGCCGACCAGGTCGATGGCCTCGCCCCGGGGCGGCGGGAAGCGCACGACTTCCTGGTGGAGGCGCTGGTCGCGGCCGGCGAGTACGACCGGGCGGCGCGGCTCGCCGGTCTCGACGACGGGCTGCTCACCGGTGTCGACGCCGCCGCCGACCGGCTGAGCCTGCGCGCGGCGGTGGCCCTCGCCCCGCACACGGACCCGGCCACCGGGCACACCCTGGTCGCGCGGGCATTGGGCCAGGGCGAGTGGCTCGCCGCCCTGCCCGCCCTCCTGCGACTGGACCCGAGCACGGTGCCGGTCATCGTCGAAGCCATGCGCGGCGCGGGGACCCGACCTCTGTGACCCCCTTACTGCGGCCCGTACTTGCGCCCCGTCTTCGACGTGATCCCTCCGAGCATCCCCCGAGGCACCAGCTTGGCCGCCCCCATCAGCACCTTGTACCGAGGATCCGGAACGGACAACGACTTCCCCCGCGCCAGGTCCTCCAGCGCCGTGGCCGCCACCTTGTCCGCGTCCAGCCACATCCACCCGGGGATGTTGTCCGTGCCCATCCCCGCCCGCTCATGGAACTCGGTCCGCACGAACCCCGGGCACAGCGCCATCAACCGCACCCCGCTCCCCGCCAGGTCCCGCGCCGCCCCCTGCGTGAACTGCACGACCCACGCCTTGGACGCGCCGTACGTCCCGCGCGGCACGAAGGCCGCGACCGACGCGACGTTGACGACGCCCCCGCGCCCCCGCTCCCGCATCGCCTCCGTCGCCGCCGACGTCAGACGCAGTACGGCCTCGCAGTGCACCTTGAGCATCTTCAGCTCCTCGGCCATGGGCACGTCGAGGTAGCGGCCCTTGTTGCCGAAGCCGGCGTTGTTGATCAGCAGGTCGACGGGGTTCCTGCGGTCACCGAGGCGCGCGGCGACCGTCTCGATGCCGGTGTCCTCCGCCAGGTCGGCCGCCAGCACCTCCGCCTCGATGCCATGCCGGTCGTGCAGCTCGGTCGCCTGCTCCCGCAGCCGCTGGGCGTCCCGGGCCACCAGGACGAGGTCGTGCCCGTCAGCCGCCAGCCGCCGCGCGAACGCGGCGCCGATGCCGGCGGTCGAACCCGTAATCAGTGCCGTTGTCATGACGCAACATTATTGTTCTGCCGTGGACACGGAAGGCGGTCGCGCGGTGGACGTCCCGTGACGGCCCCTCATCCTCCGTTCCGTTCCACATACTTCCGCGCCGCCTCCAGCCACTCCGGATGCAGCGCCTCACCCGCCGCCAGCAGCCGCGGCAGCAACGTCCGCTCCGTCGTGACCGCCCGGAACTGGAGCGCCACCGTCACCTCGTGATCCGGGCGGTGCACGACGTCTATCGCATCGCCCGCCTGCACCTCACCCGGCTCGATCACCCGCAGATACGCACCCGGCGCACCCTTCGCCGTGAACCGCTTCACCCACCGCTTCTCACCCACGTGTCCCTGGAAGGTGGCGCAGGGAATCCGCCCCGAGGTGACCTCCAGCACCACCTCGGACCCGATCCGCCAGCGTTCGCCGATCAGCGCACCGGAGACGTCCACGCCCTCGGTCGTGAGGTTCTCGCCGAACCCGCCGTTCGCCAGCGGCCGCCCCAGCTCGCGCTCCCAGTCGTCGAGGTCCTCGCGCGCCACCGCGTACACGGCCTGGTCGTCGCCGCCGTGATAGCGGGTGCTGCACACGTCGTCCCCGGCCACCCCGCTCGCCCCGATCCCCTTGGGACCGGGCGCCGCCACCCGCACCGGCCCCGCCACCGGCCGCTTGTCGATCCCGGTGACGCCCTCGGGGTGATCCGTGTACGGCACGTATGTCCGGCGGCCCAGGTTCACAGACAGAAGCTTCATGGCGGCACGGTAGGCGACCGGCATGAAAGCGTCCACGCATTATTCGGCGCGATACCCAAGGCTCGCTTATGCTCGACCTGTGATCGAGGCTCGTCATCTCCGCGTGCTGCGCGCCGTCGCCGCCACCGGTTCCTTCTCCGCGGCGGGGCGTGAACTGGGCTGCACCCAGCCCGCCGTCAGTCAGCAGATGAAGGCCCTGGAGGCGTCCGTCGGCACGCCGCTGGTGGTCCGCAGCGGGCGCGAGATGCGGTTGACCCAGGCCGGCGAGGCGTTGGTGCGCCATGCCGCCGGGATCCTGGCGGGGCTCACCGCGGCCGAGGAGGAGGTCGCCGCCATCGCGGGGCTGCGGGCCGGCCGCGTCCGCCTCGTCTCCTTCCCCAGCGGCAGCTCCACCCTGGTCCCGACCGCCCTCGCCGCCCTGCGCGCCGCACACCCCGGCACCCGCGTCTCCCTGGAGGAGGCCGAGCCGCCGAAGTCCGTCGACCTGCTGCGCGAGGGCGACTGCGACGTGGCCCTCGCCTTCCGTTACCAGGGCGCCGCGAGCGCGCCGGAAGGGGAGTGGGACGACCTCGTCGTACGCCCACTGCTGACCGACCGGCTCGTCGCCCTCGTGCCCGAGCGGCACCGGCTCGCGCGGGCGCGGTCCGTCGCCATCGAGGACCTCGCGGCCGAGCCGTGGATCGCCGGATGCCCCCGCTGCCGTGGGCAGTTGGTCGAGGTGTGCGAGAGCGCCGGCTTCACGCCCCGCATCGACTTCGCCACCGACGACTATCCGGCGGTCGTCGGCCTGGTCGGCGCCGGTCTGGGGGTGGCCGTCCTGCCCCAGCTCGCGGTCGAGTCCGTACGGCCGCGCGGGGCGCGCACGGTGTCCCTCGAGCCGGCGGTGCGGCGGGAGATCGTCGCCCTCACCCTGCCCGACCTGGCGCAGGTGCCGGCGGTGACGGCGACGCTCGAGCAGCTTGCGCGCGCCGCCGCGCGCTGACGAGAAGGCGAAAAGTAAGGGCACGCGGATGCGTGCCCTGGTTGCAGAAACGTTCCTTCATCTGTGGGACGCGGCTTCCCCGCTGCTCGTCGACGCCGAGACCAGCCGGTTGCGCGCCCGCCCCATCAGTTCCTCACGCTCGTCCTCGGTCAAGCCGCCCCAGACGCCGTACGGTTCGCGTACCGCCAGCGCATGTGCCGCGCACTGCGCGCGCACCGGGCACCTCATGCAGACCTCCTTGGCCGAGTTCTCGCGAGCACTCCGGGCCGCACCGCGCTCACCCTCCGGATGAAAGAAGAGCGAGCTGTCCACCCCGCGACAGGCAGCCAGCAGCTGCCAGTCCCACAAGTCCGCGTTCGGTCCGGGAAGGCGGGAGAAATCTGCCATTGCGTGACCCCTTGTAGCCGTTCTGGGCGGATACGGTGTCCACGACCGTACATCTACGATCTAAGGAGATGAAAATATGACTCATTGCGAATCTAGCTCCAAACGCCAACAAACGGGAAGAAAAAGGGCTGAATGGGGCATGGCTTGTGATGAAACGTTGTGGGTCCGTCGCGCATGTCTGCCCCGTGTCCGCCCCCTCACGTAGAGTGCCGAAGATGGCACACAGCCCCGTAACTCTTTCGAGTGACCGTCGTTGAGAGGGCGGAGGCGGTTGAAGGAAAAGCGCTCGGGCAGGCGTCCGAGGCGGTCGACCGCACAGGTGACGATTTCGTACCAGCCTGGAGGCTCAAGGTGACGTGCATCAGCTGCGGAGGGCGGCCATGACATCCGTCCTCGTCTGCGACGACTCCCCGCTTGCCCGAGAGGCGCTCCGCCGCGCGGTCGCGACCGTGCCCGGCGTCGAGCGCGTGACGACGGCGGCCAACGGCGAGGAAGTCCTCCGCCGCTGGGGCGCCGACCGCTCGGACCTGATTCTGATGGACGTACGCATGCCCGGTCTGGGCGGCGTCGAGACCGTGCGGCGGCTGCTGTCCGCCGACCCCGGTGCGCGCATCATCATGCTCACCGTCGCCGAGGACCTGGACGGCGTGGCCCTCGCGGTCGCCGCCGGTGCCCGCGGCTATCTGCACAAGGACGCCTCGCGCGCGGAGTTGCGCGCCACCGTCACGCAGGCCCTGGCCGACCCCACCTGGCGGCTCGCCCCGCGCCGGCTGCGCTCCGCCGAGATGGGTGCCGCGCCGACGCTCACCGCGCGTGAGATCCAGGTCCTGGAGGGCATGAGCCACGGTCGCTCCAACGCGGAGATCGGCCGCGAGCTGTTCCTCTCCGAGGACACCGTCAAGACGCACGCCCGACGCCTGTTCAAGAAGCTCGGCGCCTCGGACCGCGCGCACGCGGTGGCGCTCGGCTTCCGGTGGGGTCTGGTCCGGTAGGTGGGCCTCAGCTGGGGCACGAGGATCCCCGCCCGCCGTGTGGTGGGCGGGGCTGCTTTTCGCAGGGCGGTCCGGCGCGTTCACCGCGAGGTGAGCGGGGGTGGCAGAGCGGCCCGCCGGGTGCCCGCTGCTCGTTTCGGCGCGGATGCCGCATCCTTGAGGTGTGGAGTCTCTCGGGGACGAGTCGGTCGAGCGGAAGGGGAGGGCGCAGGGGATGAGTTCCGGCGCACCTGCTCATAACGCTTCGGTGCACAACAACGGGCGCGATGCCACGGACCGCACGGCCGCAAGGCACCATGGACCGATGCGCGACGACGAGGCGGCTTGTGCCCAAGGGGCGATCGGTGCACTCGTCCACCGCGCCGTGGACGGGGACGAGCAGGCCACGCACGATCTGCTCGCGCACGTCCACCCCCTGGCCCTGCGCTACTGCCGCACCAGGCTGTCCCGCCTTCCCGGTGACGCCCGCCACTTCGTCGAGGACCTCGCCCAGGAGGTCTGCGTCGCCGTCCTCCTCGCGCTGCCGCGCTACAAGGACACCGGCCGCCCCTTCGAGGCGTTCGTCTTCGCCATCGCCGCGCACAAGGTCGCCGACCTGCAACGGGCGGCGATGCGCCACCCCGGGTCGACGGCCGTGCCGTCCGACGAGATGCCGGAACGCCCGGACGACTCCCTGGGCCCGGAGGAGCGCGCGCTGCTCAGCAGCGACGCCGAATGGGCCAAGAAGCTGCTGGCCAACCTGCCCGAGAACCAGCGGGAGCTGTTGCTGCTGAGGATCGCGGTGGGGTTGACCGCGGAAGAGACGGGCCAGATGTTGGGAATGTCACCCGGCGCGGTGCGGGTGGCCCAGCACAGGGCGCTGAGCAGGTTGCGGGCGCTGGCCGAGCAGTAGTGCGCCCTTGAGCGCGCCCCAAATGAACAGGCTTCTCCGCGGTTCCGTACGAACATACGAAGCCCGGAGTCACCCAGAACCGTGGAATGAGTCAGCCATGCTTCCCGTTAGCATGGACATCCGCACCGATCAAGGCCATTTGGGGAAGGTGTCATGACTGCCAACGTCGACGGAGTGCCCGAGAAATTCGCGACACTCGGGCTGACCTACGACGACGTGCTGCTGCTGCCGGGCGCATCCGAGGTGCTCCCGGGCGCGGTCGACACCTCGTCCCGCATCTCCCGCAATGTCCAGGTGAACATCCCGCTGCTCTCGGCGGCCATGGACAAGGTGACCGAGTCCCGCATGGCGATCGCGATGGCCCGCCTGGGCGGCGTCGGCGTGCTGCACCGCAACCTCTCCGTCGAGGACCAGGTCAACCAGGTCGACCTGGTGAAGCGGTCCGAGTCCGGCATGGTCACCGACCCGATCACGGTGCACCCGGAGGCGACCCTCGCCGAGGCCGACGCCCTGTGCGCCAAGTTCCGCATCAGCGGCGTCCCGGTCACCGATCCGGCCGGCAAGCTCCTCGGCATCGTCACCAACCGTGACATGGCCTTCGAGTCGGACCGCAGCCGTCAGGTGCGCGAGGTCATGACGCCGATGCCGCTGGTCACCGGCCAGGTCGGCATCTCCGGCAGCGACGCGATGGAGCTGCTGCGCCGCCACAAGATCGAGAAGCTTCCCCTGGTCGACGAGGCGGGCGTCCTCAAGGGACTGATCACGGTCAAGGACTTCGTCAAGGCGGAGAAGTACCCCAACGCCGCCAAGGACGCCGAGGGCCGTCTCCTCGTCGGCGCCGCCGTCGGCGCCAGCCCCGAGGCGCTGGAGCGCGCCCAGGCGCTCGCCGAGGTCGGTGTGGACTTCCTGGTCGTCGACACCTCGCACGGCCACAACAGCAACGCCCTGAGCTGGATGTCGAAGATCAAGTCGAGCGTGAAGGTCGACGTGATCGGCGGCAACGTCGCCACCCGCGACGGCGCCCAGGCGCTGATCGACGCCGGTGTCGACGGCATCAAGGTCGGGGTCGGACCGGGTTCGATCTGCACCACCCGCGTGGTCGCCGGCATCGGCGTCCCGCAGGTCACCGCCATCTACGAGGCGTCCCTGGCCGCCCGCCCGGCGGGTATCCCGCTGATCGGCGACGGCGGCCTGCAGTACTCCGGCGACATCGGCAAGGCGCTCGCCGCCGGCGCCGACACCGTGATGCTGGGCTCGCTGCTCGCGGGCTGCGAGGAGTCGCCCGGCGAGCTGCAGTTCATCAACGGCAAGCAGTTCAAGTCGTACCGCGGCATGGGATCGCTGGGCGCCATGCAGTCCCGTGGTCAGGGCCGGTCGTACTCGAAGGACCGCTACTTCCAGGCCGAGGTCGCCTCCGACGACAAGCTCGTGCCCGAGGGCATCGAGGGCCAGGTGCCCTACCGCGGCCCGCTGGCCAACGTGCTGCACCAGCTCGTCGGCGGTCTGCGTCAGACCATGGGCTACGTGGGCGCGGCGACCATCGCGGAGATGGAGACCAAGGGCCGCTTCGTGCGAATCACCTCCGCGGGCCTGAAGGAGAGCCACCCGCACGACATCCAGATGACGGTCGAGGCGCCGAACTACAGCCGGAAGTAGTCGCCAGGCTTCCCGAGGGCGGCCCCGGAACATCCGGGGCCGCCCTCGTCGTGCCCGTCGGCGATACTGGAAGACGCTGAAACGCATCAGGGAAAGGCCACAGACGTGACTGAGATCGAGATCGGGCGCGGCAAGCGCGGCCGCCGGGCGTACGCCTTCGACGACATCGCCGTCGTCCCGAGCCGTCGTACGCGGGACCCGAAGGAGGTCTCGATCGCCTGGCAGATCGACGCCTACCGCTTCGAGCTGCCCTTCCTGGCCGCCCCCATGGACTCGGTCGTCTCCCCGGCCACCGCGATCCGCATCGGCGAGCTCGGCGGCCTGGGCGTGCTGAACCTCGAGGGTCTGTGGACGCGGTACGAGGACCCGCAGCCGCTGCTCGACGAGATCGTCGGGCTGGACGCCGACACGGCGACGCGTCGCCTCCAGGAGATCTACGCCGCTCCCATCAAGGAGGAGCTGATCGGGCAGCGCATCAAGGAGGTGCGCGACTCGGGCGTGGTCACCGCGGCCGCGCTCTCCCCGCAGCGCACGGCCCAGTTCTCCAAGGCCGTCGTCGACGCGGGCGTGGACATCTTCGTCATCCGCGGCACGACGGTCTCCGCGGAGCACGTCTCGTCCTCGCACGAGCCGCTGAACCTGAAGCAGTTCATCTACGAGCTCGACGTCCCGGTGATCGTCGGCGGCTGCGCCACCTACACCGCTGCCCTGCACCTGATGCGCACCGGCGCGGCGGGCGTCCTGGTCGGCTTCGGCGGCGGCGCCGCGCACACCACGCGCAACGTGCTCGGCATCCGCGTCCCGATGGCCACGGCCGTCGCGGACGTCGCGGCGGCCCGCCGGGACTACATGGACGAGTCCGGCGGCCGGTACGTGCACGTGATCGCGGACGGCGGCGTCGGCTGGTCCGGCGACCTGCCCAAGGCCATCGCCTGCGGCGCCGACGCCGTGATGATGGGCTCCCCGCTCGCGCGCGCCACCGACGCGCCGGGCCAGGGCAACCACTGGGGCATGGAGGCCGTGAACGAGGAGCTGCCGCGCGGCAAGAAGGTGAACCTGGGCACGGTCGGCACGATCGAGGAGGTGCTGGCGGGCCCGTCGCACACTCCCGACGGTTCGATGAACTTCTTCGGCGCGCTGCGCCGGGCCATGGCCACGACCGGGTACAGCGAGCTGAAGGAGTTCCAGCGGGTCGAGGTGACGGTGGCGGACTCGCAGCACATGCGGTAGTCCGTACGGCGTGATGGGGGCCGGTCGCCTGCGAGGTGACCGGCCCCTTCGCGTGCCGTGGGCGCCCCGCGGGGCGTGTGGCGTGGCGCGGGGGCGCGTGGTTGCGTCCGGACCGGATACGGCCTGGTCAGCCGGGCCGAGAGCGATAACGTCCGTATCGGCGCCCCAGGTTGCTGGAGCGCCCCCTTCCAAGGACCTGGTCCGGACCCCGCCCTCGGGGCCCGGACCGATTCCGACGGACCGTCCACCGGGCTACTGGGCGGTGTCGTGGAAGGGGGCGCCGATGGGTCGCCACCGCAAGCCCACCCGCTGGGACCGGATCCGTCTGTGGACGGTGAAGTGCCGGAGGAGGTGGATCTTGCGGATTTTCGGATGGTGAGCGGCCGCCCCCATGCAACGTAGGGGCGGACACTCCGTGATCCATCCAGGAGCCTGCCGCAGGAGCCACTGCGGTGGGCTCCACCTTGTTGGCGGATGGTGAGCGGCCGCCCCCACACAACCTAGGGGCGGACACTCCGTGATCCATCCAGGAGCCTGCCGCAGAAGCCACTGCGGTGGGCTCCACCTTGTTGGCGGATGGTGAGCGGCCGCCCCCAAACAACCTAGGGGCGGACACTCCGTGATCCATCCAGGAGCCTGCCGCAGCAGCCACTGCGGTGGGCTCCACCTGTCTCCGTAAGGTACCCGCGCCGCGCCCCGCATGCCACCAGCCCCGGGTGCCCGCCCCGCCCACGCGCCCCCCTTCACAACCGATGCGCCGCCCCCGTGGGCGCCGCCCCCCGCGTGTCCAGCAACAGCTGCGCCTTCACCGACAGCCCTTGCAGGTCGTACGTCCGGTGCTGCTGGAGCAGGATCGTCAGGTCGGCGTCCGCGACAGCCTCGTACAGCGCGTCCGCGCGGGGGACCGGCCGGTCCAGGACGCTCCAGGACGGGACGAACGGGTCGTGGTAGCTGATGGAGGCGCCCAGTTGCAGCAGGCGGACGGCGACCTCCTCGGCGGGGTTGGACTGCTGGTCGGCGAGGTCGGGCTTGTAGGTGACGCCGAGGAGGAGGACGCGGGCGCCGCGCGCGGACTTGCCGTGCTCGTTGAGGAGGGTGGCGGCGCGCTGGACGACGTAGCGGGGCATCTGGCTGTTGACCTGCTGGGCGAGTTCGACCATGCGCAGGGTGCGGCCGGCCGGGCCGGTGAGGTCCTGGGGGACGGCGTGGCCGCCGACGCCGGGGCCGGGGCGGAAGGCGTGGAAGCCGAACGGCTTGGTCTCCGCGCAGCGGATGACGTCCCACAGATCGACGCCCAAGTCATGGCAGAGGACGGCCATTTCGTTGACGAGGGCGATGTTGACGTGCCGGAAGTTGGTCTCCAGCACCTGCACGGTCTCCGCCTCGCGCAGGCCACGCGCGCGTACCACCTTGTCGGTGAGACGGCCGTAGAAGGCAGCCGCCGACTCGGTGCACGCGGGCGTGAGGCCGCCGATCACCTTGGGGGTGTTGGCGGGTGTGAAGTCGCGGTTGCCGGGGTCGATGCGGCTGGGCGAGTAGGCCAGGTGGAAGTCGCGGCCGGCGCACAGCCCCGAGCCCTCTTCGAGGAGCGGGCGCAGGACGCTCTCGGTGGTGCCCGGGGGCACGGCCGACTCCAGGATGACGGTGGTGTGCGGGCGCAGCCGCTCGGCCAGGGTGCGGGCGGCCGCCTCCACCTGGCTCAGGTCGAGCCCGCCGTCCGCGCCGCGCGGCGTCGGCGCGCAGATGACGGCGGTGCGCACGCGGCCGAGCTCGGCGGGGCTGGTGGCGTGCTGGAAGCCCCCCGAAAGCATCCGGCGCAGTTCCGCGGGGCTGATGGAGCCGGCCTCGGGCCCGGTCCGGTAACCGAGCGTGCGGATGCCGGCGGCGACGGCGGCCTGGGCCAGGGGCAGGCCGTACGGGCCGAGTCCGATGACGGCGAGATCTGCGGGCATGGCGTGGGCCGTCCTTCCCAGTAACCGAAGCGGGGCAGGTGCGCAAGCCCTGGGGACAGAACGAGGGAGCGCAATGTCAGACTAGGAGTAAATATGACCGATTTGCGGGATTGGATGATCGCGTTTCCCGGAGTGTTGTCCACAGGCCGGGGCGAGTAGTGGCTGAAGTCGGGCAACCCGGTCAGAATTTTGGGCAGGGGAGGTACGAACCGGGCTTCGCCCGACGGGTGCGGCCTACGCGACCGATGAGCGGGAGGCAGCGTGAGGACAGCGACACTGGGGCCGGCGGAGCGCGCCGAGTCCCTCGCAGCAATGGCCGAGCGCGAGCTGGACCTACTGGTCGTGGGCGGCGGTGTCGTGGGCGCGGGTACCGCCCTCGACGCGGCGACCCGCGGACTGTCCACCGGCCTGGTCGAGGCCCGTGACTGGGCGTCCGGCACCTCCAGCAGGTCCAGCAAACTGATCCACGGCGGCCTGCGCTATCTGGAGATGCTCGACTTCGCGCTCGTCCGGGAGGCGCTGAAGGAGCGCGGCCTGCTGCTGGAGCGGCTCGCCCCGCACCTGGTGAAGCCGGTGCCGTTCCTGTACCCCCTGCGACACAAGGGCTGGGAGCGCCTGTACGCCGGCTCGGGCGTCGCGCTCTACGACGCCATGTCGATGGCCCGCGGTCACGGACGCGGCCTGCCCGTGCACCGCCACCTGAGCCGCGGTCACGCCCTGCGCGTCGCCCCCGCCCTGAAGAAGGACGCGCTGGTCGGCGCGTTGCAGTACTACGACGCGCAGATGGACGACGCCCGCTATGTGGCCACCCTCGTGCGTACGGCGGCGGCCTACGGCGCGAAAGTCGCCAACCGCGCACGCGTGACCGGGTTCCTGCGCGAGGGAGAGCGTGTCGTCGGGGCCCGCGTGCAGGACGTCGAGGCGGGCGGGGAGTACGAGATCCGCGCCCAGCAGGTCGTCAACGCGACGGGGGTGTGGACCGACGACACGCAGTCGATGGTGGGGGAGCGCGGGCAGTTCCACGTGCGCGCCTCCAAGGGCATCCACCTCGTCGTGCCCAAGGACCGCATCCACTCCTCGACGGGACTCATCCTGCGCACCGAGAAGTCCGTGCTGTTCGTCATCCCCTGGGGCCGGCACTGGATCGTCGGCACCACCGACACCGACTGGGACCTCGACAAGGCCCACCCGGCCGCGTCCAGCGCGGACATCGACTACCTGCTGGAACACGTGAACTCGGTGCTCGCGGTGCCCTTGACCCGCGACGACGTGGAGGGCGTCTACGCCGGACTGCGGCCCCTGCTCGCCGGGGAGTCGGACGCCACCAGCAAGCTGTCGCGCGAGCACACCGTGGCGCACCCCGTGCCCGGGCTCGTCGTCGTGGCCGGCGGCAAGTACACGACGTACCGCGTGATGGCCAAGGACGCGGTGGACGCGGCGGTGCACGGTCTCGACATGCGGGTCGCCGAGTGCGTGACGGAGGACATTCCGCTGCTGGGCGCGGAGGGGTACCGGGCGCTGTGGAACGCGCGGGCGCGGATCGCGGCGCGGACGGGCCTTCATGTGGTGCGCGTCGAGCACCTGTTGAACCGGTACGGGTCGCTGGCGGAGGAGGTGCTCGAACTCATCACCGCGAATCCCGCACTGGGCGCGCCCGTGCAGTCCGCCGACGACTATCTGCGCGCCGAGATCGTGTACGCCGCCTCGCACGAGGGCGCGAGGCACCTGGACGACGTGCTGACGCGGCGGACACGGATCTCCATCGAGACGTTCGACCGGGGGACGCGGTGCGCGCGCGAGGCTGCCGAATTGATGGCGCCGGTGCTGGGCTGGGACGCGGACCACATCGAGCGCGAGGTGGAGCACTACCAGAAGCGGGTGGAGGCCGAGCGGGAGTCGCAGCGGCAGCCGGACGACCTGACGGCGGACGCGGCGCGGTTGGGGGCACCGGACATCGTGCCGCTGTAGTACTGCGGCAGTCCTGCGGCAGTGCTCGCGGCAGGACTGCGGCGGATCGAACTGGCGGTGGTCGTGGTCGCGAGCCGACGGGTGCCGCCCGCGCCCGGTGCCGCCCGCGCGGTGCCGCCCGCGCCGGCACCGGCGGAACCTCACCCGAACGAGTGGCGGGTGACAGGATCTCCGCTCGTGCCGCGACCGTTCTACGAGGTGCGAGGGCAGAACTCGGCGGCGAGCAGCCGGGGTTCGAGACCGGGATCTGCGATCGCCGTCGTGTTCACCCGGAAGGTCAGGACACGACGACCGCCGACGGTGGCCGCGGAGCGCACGTAGCTGCCGGAGATGCGCCCGTTGTGCCCCCACACGACGGTGCCGCACGGCAACTTCGAGGGAAAGAGCCCCATGCCGTACGAGCCATGCGCGGCACGGGTGTCGAGCATCTCGCGCAGCCTGCGCGGGGGCAGCAGCCGGCCGCCGAGCAGCGCGGCGTAGAAGCGGTCGAGGTCGGCGAGCGTGGTCACCAGCTCGCCGGCCGCGCCGGCCACCCGGGGATCGAGGGCGGTGACGTCGGTCCCGTCGGCGGCGTAGGCACGGCCGTGGGGGGAGGGGAGCGAGGTACGGGAGCCAGGGAAGGAGGTGCCGGTCAGACCCAGCGGAGCGATCAGGCGGCGCTCGGCCTCGGCGGCGTAGGAGCGGCCGGTGACCTGCTCGATGACCAGGCCGAGCAGGACGTAGTTGGTGTTCGAGTAGGAGTACGTGCCGGAGGCGGCAGGGGGGTGGGTGAGTGCGATGCGTACGGCCTGAAGCGGGGTCAGGGGGACGGTGCCCCGGGTCTCGGCGGTGAAGTCGTACAGGCCACTGGTGTGGGTGAGCAGGGAACGAAGGGTCAGCGCGCGCCCGTCGTTGCCCGCTCCGCGCACCAGTCCCGGCAGGTGCTGCTCCACCGTGTCGGAGAGGGACAGCCGTCGCTCGGCTGCCAGTTGCAGGACGACCGTCGCGATGAAGGTCTTCGTGATGCTGCCGGCGCGGAAGTGGTCGGCACCGGCGATGCCCTGGCCGGCCTGGGCGTAGCGGGTGCCGGTCCCGTCGCGGGCCAGCAGGGCCGCGGCGGGGGCTTTGCCCCGGGTGACGAGCAGCGGAAGGAGGGCGCCCGTCGCCCGTGCCGGAGGCGTCGGAGAGGCGGCCGGGGCCAGACCGAGGAGCGCCACGGACACCAGAGTGAGGAGGCACAGGCACACAGGTACGCCCAGGAGCGTTCGAAACAGCGGCGTCGCCGGTCGTGCCATGCGGGTCCCTTCCCTTGCCGCGGGCCATCATGCCGGGCAGCGGAATGTGCGATTCAGCGGGGCCGGGGCGTGTCGCGGGCGGGAGGTCCGGGCCGTGCGGTGCTGCGGGGGTGCGACGGGCACCCTGGGCGTCGGGCGCTTGTCGGGTGAGAGACAATGGAGGCTCTGTCAGGGCGGGTTGTATGAGGGGACGCATGTCGGAGGCGGAGCGGGCGGGGACATCACGTCAGGACACTCGTCAGGACAACCACGAGCGTCTCCTCGCGGGGCGGTACCGGCTGGGAGAGGTGCTCGGCCGGGGCGGCATGGGCACGGTGTGGCGTGCCGAGGACGAGACCCTCGGACGGACGGTCGCCGTCAAGGAGCTGCGGTTCCCGTCGGACATCGACGAGGAGGAGAAGCGGCGGCTGATCACGCGCACCTTGCGTGAGGCCAAGGCGATCGCGCGAATCCGCAACAACAGCGCGGTGACGGTCTTCGACGTGGTCGAGGAGGACGACCGGCCGTGGATCGTGATGGAACTCGTCGAGGGCAAGTCGCTCGCCGAGGTCATCCGGGAGGACGGCCTGCTGAAGCCGAAGCGGGCGGCCGAGGTCGGTCTGGCCATCCTCGACGTGCTGCGGTCCGCGCACCGCGAGGGCATCCTGCACCGTGACGTGAAGCCGTCGAACGTCCTGCTGGAGTCCGACACCGACCGGGTCGTGCTCACCGACTTCGGCATCGCCCAGGTCGAGGGCGACCCGTCCATCACCTCGACCGGCATGCTCGTCGGCGCGCCCTCCTACATCTCCCCGGAACGGGCCCGCGGCCACAAGCCGGGCCCGGCGGCCGACCTCTGGTCGCTGGGCGGGCTGTTGTACGCGTCGGTCGAGGGTGCGCCTCCGTACGACAAGGGCTCCGCCATCGCCACGCTCACGGCGGTGATGACCGAGCCGCTGGAGGAGCCGAAGAACGCGGGACCGCTGAAGGACGTCATCTACGGCCTGCTCACCAAGGACCCCGCCAAGCGGCTCGACGACGCCGGTGCGCGCGCGATGCTCAACGCGGTCATCCATGCACCCGAGCCCAAGGACGAGCCGGATCGTGCGATGGACGCGACGAAGGTCGTGCCGCTGCCGCCGCAGCCTGACAGGGCTGGGGGCAAGGGCCGTTCGGGTGCCGAGTCCGGATCCGGCTCCGGTTCCGTGTTCGGGGGCAAGCGGGGTGAGGAGGCCGCTGAGCGGTTGCGCGGGGCGCTGCGTTCCGTGCGGAAGGCCGCGGTGAGCGCGGGGGCGGCCGGGGCGGTCGCGGGTCGTGCCAAGTCCGGGGAGGACACGGCCGTTCCGGGGGCCGAGGCACCGGACCGCGAGGCAGTGGCCGGTGGATCGTCCGTGGGAGCGGCCGGGGCCGAGGCGTCGTCGGGGGCGGGGAGTTCGGTCCGGCCCTCCGGTGCCGGGTCCGAGGCCGGCGCGGGTTCCGCTGCCGCTGCCGGTGCCGGAGCTCATGCCGGCACGGGGGTCGGCGAGCGGGACGCGAAGACGGCCAACGGCCAGAGCGCGGGGCGCAGTTCGGGGTGGCCCGTGGTACCGCCGCCGGATCTTCCGCCGCGGCCCGTGCCGAGGGCGCCGCTCACCGACGTGGTGCCGAAGCGGACGTTGGTGATCATCGCGGTGGTCGTGGTGCTCGCCGTGATCGGTACGGTGCTGGCCCTCACGTACGGCGGCGGCGACGGCACGAAGGCGTCGGCGAAGGGCGGGGACAAGGCCTCCGCCAGCGCCGGGGCGGGTGTCGGCACCAAGCAGGACGAGAAGGCCGGTACGCACACGGACGGGGCGGAGTCCGGGCCCGTGACGGCCGGGTCGGGATCCGGTTCCGGGGAGACCGGCCGGAAGCCGAGCGCCGGGGCGAGCGCGACCGGCGAGAGCGGTGCCGAGACGGGAGCCGGGAGCGACAGGACGGTCGCGTCGACGCACAAGGGGAGCCAGGGCTACTCGATCGGGCTGCCCGAGGGATGGGAGTTCCGGTCCACGGGGTCGGCGGGGGACCGGTTCACCGGGCCCGAGGGGCAGAAGCTGCTCATCGCCTGGACGTCCACGCCGAAGGGCGACCCGGTGGCGGACTGGAAGAACCAGGAGCGGTACATGGTGCGCTCGCAGTACAAGAGGATCCGCATAGAAGGGGTGGACTACCGCGGCTGGAACACGGCCGACTGGGAGTTCACCTATGTCGAGGGCGGGACGAAGTACCGGACGATCGACCGTGGGTTCGTCGTGAACGACAATCTCGGATACGCGCTGATGTACACGGCGAAAGACGCCAATTGGGACAGCGGCCTGCGCAAGGACACGTGGCGGACGCTGAGGGAGTCCTTCAAGCCGAAGTCGTGAAGTGAGCGGTTTCCGGGGCGGGGGGCGGACGGCCGGGTTTGAGCCGTGAGATACGGCAACCTCTCTTTGCAGGTTACCTCCGGCACGTATCGTGAGGGCTTGCGGACCGTACGCATGCAGTCGTGCGTCCGGAACGGGACGCAAGGCGAGCGGAATTGACCAACCGGGCGGCCGGGGGAGGCAACGTGGACGACTATGCGGGTCGGGTGCTCGCCGACCGCTACCGCCTGCCGCTGCCGCCCTCCGACGAGTACGAACTCACCGAGAGCCGGGCCTTCGACACCTACAGCGGGCAGGAAGTGCTCGTCCGGCAGGTGCCGTTGCCCGAGGTCGTCGAGGCGGAGGTGCTCGACGCCGAGGGGCTGCCGGACGGCTTCACCGCGCGGGACGTACGGGACCGTGGGGTGGGACGACGGACCTCGGCGCGTTCGAGTGCCCGCCGGCCCAGCGACCCCGCCGTGCGGCGGGCGGTGGAGGCGGCGCAGGCCGCGGCGCGGATCCCCGACCATCCTCGGCTGGACCAGGTCTTCGACGTGTTCGCCGACGGCGGGTCGCTGTGGATAGTGAGCGAGTTGGTGGCCGCGCGTCCGCTGGCCGCGCTGCTCGCCGAGAAACCGCTGACGCCGTATCGGGCGGCCGAGGTCGCCGCCGACGTCCTCACGGCGCTGCGCGTGCTGCACGCCCATGGCTGGGTCCACAGGAACATCACCGCGCGCACGGTGCTCGTCTGCGACGACGGGCGGGTGATGCTCACCGGGCTCGCGGTCGGGGCCGCCGAGGAGGCGCTGTGCGGGTATGACCCGGTGCCGGTCGAGGACGGTGACGGCTACGACGGCTCCGGGGCCGGGACGTTCGGTGGCGGACCGGTTTCGGGTGGCGGGTTCGGTGAGAGGGGCGGCCCCGGCGCCGGGGGCGCCGATCCCGAGGCCGCCCGGCGTGCGGCCATCGAGGCGCGTGCCACCGGAGGGCTGCCGGTGCCCGGTGCCGACGCGGGCAGCGGGGCCGGGGCGCCCGGTGAGGCACCGCGCGGTGCCCTCGAAACCGGCGACGACATCAGGGCCGCGCGAGCCGGAGCGATCGCCGCGTATCGGGCGGGGGCACGTGCCGCGGCCCGGGTGCAGGAGGCGCAGCACAACGGCCGGGCCGCGTTGCCCGGGGCCCACCCCGCGCCCGAAGGCGGCCCCGCCGCGCCGGCCGACGGCCCGGCGCGGCAGCCGTACCCCTCGGGCGGCGGCACGGCCGCGTCCCCGGGCCGGATAGCCGACCCGTACGGCGTGCAGGCCACGTCATGGCACGGCGCCGCGCCCCGAAGCGGGGTCGGCGGGGCGCCGACGGACGAGAACCGCGACCGTACGGCACTGCCCCCGGTGGAGCCGTGCACCCGGCCGCCTGGCCTCGGCACGCCTCCCGACACGGGCGCCTCCGCACCCGGCTCCGCCTCCCCTAGCGCTCCCACGCGGGCCATCCCCGCCCAGGGCGGCCCCGCGACGGCAGGCGCCACCCCACCCCCCGCCCTCAGTGGCCCCCACCCCCCGACCCGCTGGGACGACCTCGTAACCGGCACAGGCACAGGCACAGGCACCGGCACCGGTACCGGCACCCCCGCTCGCCGTGGTCCCACGACCGCGCTCGCCGCGGAGCGGGCTCGGCAGGCGCGGATGGCTGTGGTCGGGCCCGTGACCGAGCGGTGGGCGCCGGAGCAGGCCGGGCCTGTGCATGAGAACTGGCAGCTGGCCGCGCCGATCGGGCCGGCGACCGACCTGTGGGCGTTGGGGGCGTTGCTGTTCCGGGCCGTGCAGGGGCATGCGCCGTATCCCGAGGAGTCGACGGCCGAGCTGGTGCAGATGGTGTGCGCGGAGCCACCCGCCTACGCCGAGGAGTGCGGGCCGCTGCGGCCCGTCGTGGAGTCGCTGCTGCGCCAGGACCCCACCGAGCGCCTCGACTTCGAGGAGCTGCGCGGCTGGCTGCGCTCACTCGTGCGGTCGGCGCCCGAGCCGGAGGCCGGTGCGCATGTCGTCGCCGTCCCGCCGGCCGACCCGGACCGGCTGCCGATCGTGCGGCGTCGGGGCGAGTTGGTGCGCCGACGGCGTGCCGGGCTGCCCGCACATCATGGACGGCACAAGCGGGCCAGGCAGGGGACCCGTTCACCGAAGCGGCTCGGCCGTACGCTGCTGCTGCTCGTCCTGCTCGGCATGGCCGCCGCGATCGCGTACGCCGTGCTGTTCATGCCCAAGGCCGACCAGGGCGACGGCGCCACGGCCGACGCCGGTCGCACCGGCGCCGCGGGCCAGGCCGAGCCGGCGACGCCCGAGCGGACCGCCGACGCGAGCAGTGAGCCGCGGCCCGACCAGACGTCCCCGGGGTCCGGCACCGGCCCCTCCGAGGAGGCCGGTTCGGACGAGACGCAGACCACGGGTCCCGAGGTCCCCGACGGCTTCACGCTGCGGGACGACGCGGCCGGATTCCAGGTCGCCGTGGCCAACGGCTGGGACCGCACGCCGAAGAACGGGCGTGGACAGGTCGTGTACGCGCACGGCGACTTCGACCTCATCGTCGTACCGGGGCGGGACACCGCGGACGAGTACGGCAGCGATCCCATGGTCTACCAGCGGGAGCACGAGCGGGAACTGCAGCCGTACCGGGACTCCAGCTGGGCCTCCTCCGGTGGGCTGAAGACCATCAAGGTCGGGGAGCGGTCGATGGCCGAGGGGCAGTTCACCTGGACCGACGACCAGGGACGCGAGCTGTTCGTGCGCAACCTCGCGATCCTGATCGAGGGGCGCTACCACGTGGTGCAGGTGCGCGGCCCGGAGGCCGAGCGGGACGAGGTGACGCGGTTGTTCGAGCAGGCGTCGGCGACTTACAAGTTCACAGGCTGAGACCCGAGTCGGCGCTCTCCAAAGTCCTCCCGAAGGTAGTGCGGGTCACCGACTGGTTTTCCCTGCGAACCCTGTGTGATGGTTCCTTCGCGGCAGCGAAAGCGACAACCATCACAGTGCGGTCTCCTTGGTACCCCCGTGGTTCCGGTCCCGTCGGCCGGTCCCTAATCTGACCCTGTCAAGAACATTGCGGGGCGACGTGAATCAGATGCAGGGCCAGCTCGTGTCGGGGCGCTATCGGCTCGCCGACGCGATCGGCAGCGGCGGCATGGGCCGCGTATGGCGTGCGCATGATGAGGTGCTGCACCGGGCCGTGGCGATCAAGGAGCTGACCGCCGCGCTCTACGTCTCCGAGAGTGACCTGGAGCGGCTGCTCGCGCGCACCCGCGCCGAGGCGCGTGCCGCGGCGCGCATCAACCACTCCGCCGTCGTCACCGTGCACGACGTGCTGGAGCACGACGGCCGGCCATGGATCGTGATGGAGCTGGTCGAGGGCCACTCCCTGGCCGACGCGGTCAAGGAGCGCGGACGCGTCGAACCGGCCGAGGCCGCGCGCATCGGCCTGTGGGTGCTGCGGGCCCTGCGCGCCGCCCACACCGCCGGCGTCCTGCACCGCGACGTCAAGCCCGGCAACGTCCTGCTCTCCGAGGAGGACGGCCGTGTCCTGCTGACCGACTTCGGTATCGCCCAGATCGAGGGCGACACCACCATCACCCGCACCGGAGAGGTGGTCGGCTCGGTCGACTACCTCGCCCCCGAGCGTGTCCGCGGTCACGACCCGGGCCCCGCCTCCGACCTGTGGGCGCTCGGCGCGACG
This sequence comes from Streptomyces sp. NPDC006385, assembly GCF_040612485.1. NCBI lineage: Bacteria > Bacillati > Actinomycetota > Actinomycetes > Kitasatosporales > Streptomycetaceae > Streptomyces > Streptomyces sp. NPDC006385. The sequence goes on along the minus strand of NZ_JBEXQG010000021.1, from coordinate 77,180 downwards.
CTGTACACCGCCGTGGAGGGCCGCTCGCCGTTCCGCCGCACCTCGCCGCTGGGCACCATGCAGGCGGTGGTCGAGGAGGAGGCCGCCGAGCCCCAGAGCGCCGGCCCGCTCGCGCCCGTGATCACCGCCCTGTTGCGCAAGGATCCAGCCATGCGCCCCGACGCGGCCGAGGCTGAGCAGATGCTCGCCGAGGCGGCCGAGGGACGGCGGCCGAACGGAGCGCAGGCGTTCGTGCCGACGCAGCACGGGTCGTACGGACAGCAGGGGCGCCACGAGCAGCCGCAGACCGGTGTCACCAGGCCGCACCCGGCCGCCGTCACCCACGTGGGCTCGTCCGCGGCGCCCCCGAAGAAGCGGCGCCGTCTGCGCGCCGTCGCCCTCGTCGTCGCCGTCGCCGCGATCATCGGCGCGGGAACCGCGGTCGCTTGGCGCGAGTGGAACTCCGGCAACGGCAGCTCCGCGCAGAGTTCCAACTCGAGCTCCGGCGTCAGCACCTCGCCGACGGAGGGGCCGCAGGGGGCGGTTCCCGCGGGCTGGAAGCAGTACGACGATCCCGCGGGTTTCAGCCTCTACCTCCCCGAGGGCTGGGAGCGGTCGGTCTCCATCAAGAACAAGGACGGCTTGCAGCAGATCGACTATTCGCCCGACAAGGGCAAGCACCTCGTGCGGGTCGCCGTCGACACCGCGCCGGACTTCCGTACCTCGTACGAGCACATGAGAAACCTGGACCAGCTGGTCTCACGGCGGCTGCAGGACTACAAGCGGCTGAGCCTCAAGGAGGAGCTTTTCCGCGACCTGCCCGGCGTCCGCTGGGAGTACACGTGGAACGCGCTGGCCAAGGACTCGCCGCACTACTTCCCGGGGCCCTACCGTGCGATCGACATCGGGTACATGGCCAGTGACGGCACCGAGTACGCCATCTACGCGGCCTCGCCGACCGTCGACTGGGCGACCACCCGAAAGCACTTCGACTGGATCCTGCGAAGCTTCCAGGAGGGCTGATCCCACAAGACTTCGTACCGAGCGTTTCCCGTCTCCTCCTAGGTGAGTGGACTCGCCGGCGAATGACAGTCCAGAGGGTGCCGACGGCCACCGCGTTCCCTGGAATGTGCCGTCGGCTGTCTTGGGGCGGCGGATAGTTGGCCGGTCGCCGCCCCGGAGGGCGCCCGTCCGGTGCGGCATGATGGGGCGCATGGGGACCGAGGGGGCCAACTTCCGTGTGATCGCGGGGCGTTACCGCCTGGAGGAGCGCCTCGGTCGCGGCGGCATGGGCGTCGTATGGCGGGCCACCGACCAGTTGCTCGGGCGGGGAGTGGCCGTCAAGGAGCTCCCCCTCGACGAGACGCTCTCCGCGGCCGAGGCCCGGCGGCAGCGCGAGCGCACGCTGCGCGAGGCCCAGGCGGTCGCGCAGCTCAGCCATCCGCACGTCATCGTCGTCCATGACGTCGTCGAACACGACGAACGCCCGTACATCGTCATGGAGTTGGTCGACGGCGACTCCCTCGCCGACCGGATCGCGACGCACGGGCCCGTCGACGCGCCGGAGGCCGCCCGGATCGGGGCCGACCTGCTGAACGCGCTGCGCACGGCCCACGGGGCCGGGGTCCTGCACCGTGACATCAAACCGGCCAACGTGCTCATCGAGAACGGCACCGACCGCGTCGTCCTCACCGACTTCGGCGTCGCCCAGGTGCGGGGCACCAGCACGCTCACCGAGTCCGGGTCCTTCGTCGGCTCGCCCGAGTACACCGCGCCCGAGCGGATGTCCGGGGCCCGGACCGGTCCCGCCTCCGACCTGTGGTCGGTGGGCGCGCTGCTGTGTGCGGCCCTCAGTGGCGAATCGCCCTTTCGACGCGACTCGTTGAGCGGCATCGTGCTCGCCGTCGTGTCCGACGAGATTCGTCCACCCGCGCAGGCGGCGCCGATCCTGCCTGTCGTTCAGGGGCTCCTGGAGCGGGATCCGGGGCGGCGACTTGATGCGGCGGAAGCCGAGCGGATGCTCCGGGAGTTTCTGGAGACGGGGCTCGCGCCGGTGTCGAAACGGTTCGGCAGCGTGGAGCGCCGGTACTCCACGCGCAGCATGCTGGCCGGTGTGGTGCTGGTCGCCGCGACGGCGGTGGCGGGGGTGTCGGCGGCGGCGCTGCTGGTGAACGGGGGTGGGGACGGGGGTGTGCTGCCGACCAGTTCGGCGCCGGAGACCTCGCCCAGGCCGTCCGCCACGACGAGCCCGACCGGCACGCCCAGCGCGTCCCCGTCACCTGGGACAACCCCCACCGCGCCGCCGACCGCGTCCACCGACCCCGGCTAAAGGGGAGATAAGTGGCGACCAGGGTCACGGCTCTGTGACCGGAAAGCATTCACGCTGGATGCCGAAGCGCTTGCCGCGATATGGATGGAGCCATGAGCAGCAACGGGGGAGCCCCTTACCGGTCCGACGAGCCAACGAGTTTTGAACTGCAACCGCCGCAGCCGAACCCGCCCGCGCCCGTTCCGCATCCGGACAACCCGTACGCGGCGCCCACCGGGGCCGTGCCGCACCAGGCCGCGCCCCCCGCTCCGCCTGCCGCGCCCTCCGCTCCGCCTGCCGCGCCCCCCGCCCGGCAGGCCGCGCCCCCCGCCCAGCCCACCGAACCGGCTCCCGGCACCGGACGCCTGATCGCCGGCCGCTACCGACTCCTCGCCAAGCTCGGGCACGGCGGCATGGGCACCGTCTGGCGGGCCAAGGACGAGACGGTGGACCGGGAGGTCGCCGTCAAGGAGCCCCGCGTACCGGATCACCTTCCCGAACGCGAACGTGCCAACGCCTACGAGCGGATGCGCCGCGAGGCACGCGCCGCGGCCCGGCTCGACCATCCCGCGGTCGTGAACGTGCATGACGTCGCCGTCGTGGACGACCGGCCGTGGATCGTGATGGAGCTGGTGCAGGGCCGTTCGCTGGGCGATCTGTTGCAGGAGGGCACACTCGGCGCCCGGGATGCGGCGAGAATCGGCCTGGAGGTGCTGGGCGCACTGGAGGCCGCGCACGCGGCCGGCATCCTGCACCGCGACGTCAAGCCGGACAACGTCCTCCTCGGCCGCCACGACCGCGTCGTCCTCACCGACTTCGGCATCGCCCAGATCGAGGGCGAGACCAACCTCACCGACACCGGCGGCTTCGTCGGCTCGCCCGAGTACATCGCGCCCGAGCGGGTGCTGGGCCAGCGGCCCGGCCCGGCGAGCGACCTGTGGTCCCTGGGCGTCGTCCTGTACGCGGCGTCGGAGGGCGTCTCGCCGTTCCGCCGCAGCAACACCCCGGCGACCCTCCAGTCCGTCCTCAACGCCACGCCCGCGCCGCCCGCCTCCGCGCAGGGCCCGCTCGCCGAGGTCATCAACGGCCTCCTCCAGAAGGACCCGGCACGCCGCCCGAACGCCGCGCAGACGCGTGCCCTGCTGGAACAGGCGGCCAACCCGCCGGCGCCGGTCGCCACGCAGGTCGTCCGGATCACCGAGGGCGTCAAAGGAGGCATCCGGCTGGGGCGCAAGGCGCTGCTCGGTCTCGGTGCGGCGGTCGTCGCGGGCGCGGTGGCGGCGTATCTGGTGCTCGCCGACCCGTTCGCGGGACCGCTGCCGGACGGCTGGAAGACACGCCAGGAGGAGGCCCTGGCCGCGACGCTGGCGGTGCCCGACGGGTACAAGCGGGCCGTGCCCGAGGACACGGACGACGACCACTGGGTCACGTACACCGACGCGAGCGGCGCCATCTGGATCGGTCTGACGCTCGACAAGAAGGCCGAGGACTCCAGCAACGCGATCGCCGGTTCCGCGGCCGCCGAGATGTACGACGACGACGGCGACTTCAAGCAGAACGGCGAGTACGAGGTCAGCATGCCGGCGAACCCGAAGACGGAGCCCGAGCAGACCACGTACCAGGGCAGGAAGGCCGCCGAGAACACGGTCCGCTACACCACGACCGACACCCAGAACCCCCGCCCCCGCGAGATGCGGATCTTCTACTACAAGACCTCCGCCGGCGACATGTACGAGCTCACCGTCAGCTACCCCGGCGCCGGCGACTTCACGGACCGCGGACGCGAGGTGGCCCGGACGGCGATCGCGAACCTGGCCGTCGACAAGCTCTGAACTGGCCAACGGTCGGCCTCGCAAGGTAGGCATGAGGCATGAGCGACGACGGTGGCGGCACCGGCCACAAGGGCCGGGTGATCGGCGGGCGTTACCGGTTGGTCGAGCGCATCGGCTCCGGCGGGATGGGCATCGTCTGGCGGGCGATGGACGAACTGGTGGAGCGCGAAGTCGCCGTCAAGCAGCCGCGACTGCCCGGTGATCCGGAGGACGCGGTCCATCAGCGGGCCGCCCACCGGCTCTACCGTGAGGCCCGCGCCGCGGCCCGTGTCGACCATCCGGCGGCCGTCTCCATCCACGACGTCGTCGCCGAGGACGGACTGCCCTGGATCGTCATGGAGTTGGTGCGCGGCGAGTCCCTCCACGAGGCCCTGCGGCGCGGGCCGGTCGACGCACCCGAGGCCGCCCGCATCGGCGCAGCCGTCCTGGGCGCCCTGCGCGCCGCGCACGCCGTCGGCATCGTGCACCGGGACGTCAAACCCGCCAACGTGCTGCTCGGCGCCCACCGCCGCGTCGTCCTCACCGACTTCGGCATCGCTCACGTCCAGGGCGAGGAATCCCTCACCGTCAGCGGCGAGTTCATCGGCTCCCTGGAGTTCATCGCCCCCGAGCGGATGTCCGGCCGCGGCGCCGGTCCCGCCTCCGACCTGTGGTCGCTGGGCGTGCTCCTGTACGCCGCCGTGGAGGGCTGGTCGCCGTTTCGCCGTACGACCCTGGAGTCCACGCTCGCCGCGATCCTCTCCGCCGACCCGCCCGAGCCGAAGCAGGCGGGGCCGCTGAGGTCGTTGATCGTACGGCTGCTGGTGAAGGATCCCGAGCGGCGGCCCGGCGCGGAGGAGACCGCGGCGGTCCTGGAGGCGGTGGCCGAGGGGTGGCCGGTGCCGGATCCCTCCGGGGGGTCGACGGGGGCAGGGCCACAGGATGCCGCGGGGCTGCGGGAGTTCACGGAGGACTCGGGGACGGTACGGCTGGGAGGTGCGGCGGCGTCCGGACCGGCGTCCGGACCGGCGGGCGGGCCGGCGGCAGAGCCGGTGACCGAAGCGCCGCCGGAGCCGATAGCGGAGCCGACGCCCGAGCCCACTACCGAGCCCGCTACCGAGTCCACTTCCGAGTCGGCCTCCGGTTCGCCCCCCGATTCGGCATCCACCTCCACCTCCGCCTCCACCTCCACCTCCACCTCCGCCACCCCGCTACGCAGAGGCCGCGTCCTCCTCCGCCCGATTCCCGTCGCGGTGCTGGGTGCCCTCCTCGTCGGCGGCACCTGGTTCACCACCTCCTCCTTCCTCGTCGACAAGGGCGACGGCCCCAAGGAGACGACTCCCACCCACAGTTCGGCCACGACGACCCCGGAGCGAACCCCCGCCGACACCTGGATCGCGCACCGGGAGAAGGACATGGCCGCAGTCCTCTCCCTCCCCGCCGAGTACAAGGAGGCCGCACGGGAGGGCAGCGGGAGCGACCAGCCCCGGCTCGTCGTCTACGACATCGGTCTCGTCCAGGTCCGCCTCACCCAGTGGGACAAGTCACCCCGCCCGCTGCTGGACCAGGCGCAGCACGCGCACGACACCTGGGACAGCTACAACCACGACGCGAGCACCCAGGCCACCCGCACCACCTTCAAGGGCTACGACGCCGTCCTCTCCGACACCACCTATGCCATGGAGGAGTCCCCGACCCGCGTCATGCAGCTGTTCGTGGTCACCGGTGACGACCGCATGTACGAACTGCGCGTCGACATGCCCAAGGGCACACCCACGGAGAAGAAGGGCACCGCGGTCTTCAAGGGCGCCCGTGACCGACTCGAGATCGAATGATTCGGCAACGCCCTGATCAGCGCATTTGTTGCCAGTGGACACTGGCGGCATGTGAGTAGTCGGTGAATCCGCATTACCGACGGGTACACAAAGCCTCGGCTCCCGCATACCCTGCGCCTCATGACGGACGCGCAGGCCCCGGCCAAGACCGGCACCAACCCTCTCGCCCCCGCTCCGGAGGGCGCCCGTACCGCCGCCGACGTGGTCACCCCCGAGCTGGTGGCCCAGCTCACCAAGGGCGTGGTCGGCTCCGGACGTACCGCCAACCACACGCCGTTCACCGGCGAGAAGCTGGCCGACCTGCCCGAATCCACGCCTGAGGACGTGCAGAAGGCCTTCGAGGCGGCCCGCGCCGCCCAGGCCGTCTGGGCCCAGATCCCCGTGCGGCAGCGCGCCGCCGTCCTGCTCCGCTTCCACGACCTGGTGCTCGAACGCCAGGCCGAGGTCCTCGACCTCATCCAGTTGGAGACCGGCAAGGCCCGCCTGCACGCCCACGAGGAGGTCCAGGCCGTAGCCGTCGCGGCCCGCCATTACGGCCGTAAGGCACCCGCCTACCTCAAGCCGAAGCGGCACGCGGGCGCCATGCCCACCCTCACGCGCGTCACGGAACTGCGTCACCCGCGCGGCGTCGTCGGCCAGATCGCCCCCTGGAACTACCCCTTGGAGCTGTCCGTCGGCGACGCGCTCCCGGCGTTCGTCGCGGGCAACGCGGTCGTCATGAAGCCGGACACCGAGACCTGCCTGACCGCGCTGTGGGCCCGTGACCTGCTCATCGAGGCCGGTCTGCCCGCCGACGTCTTCCAGGTCGTCCTCGGCGAGGGCCCCGTCGTCGGCCCCGAGGTCGTCAGGCACGCCGACTACGTCTCCTTCACAGGCTCCACCCGCACCGGCCGCGAGGTCGCCCAGGGCGCCGCCGCCCGCCTGGTCGGCGTCTCCCTCGAACTCGGCGGCAAGAACGCGATGCTGGTCCTGGCGGACGCCGACATCGAGAAGGCCGCCGCGGGCGCCGTCCGCGCCTGCTTCTCCTCCGCCGGCCAGCTGTGCATCTCCATCGAGCGCCTCTACGTCCACGAGTCCGTCGCGGACGCCTTCGTCGAGCGCTTCGCCGCCCGCACCAAGGCGATGCGGCTCGGCAAGTCCCTGGCGTACGGCGCCGACATGGGATCCCTGGTCGGGGAGCGGCAGTTGGAGACGGTCACCCGGCATGTGGAGGAGGCCGTCGCCAAGGGCGCGAAGGTCGTCGCCGGTGGTGTGGCCCGCCCCGACATCGGCCCGTACTTCTTCGAGCCGACGATCCTCGACGGAGTCGAACCGGAGATGACCGTCTGCGCCGAGGAGACCTTCGGCCCGGTCGTGTCCATCTACCGCTTCAAGACCGAGGACGAGGCGATCGAGCACGCCAACTCCACGCCGTACGGCCTCAACTCGTCGGTCTGGACGAAGGACGGCAGCCGCGGTCGCGCGGTGGCGGCCCGGCTGCGCACCGGCACGGTGAACGTCAACGAGGGGTACGCCCCGGCGTACGGCAGCGTCCAGTCGCCCATGGGCGGCATGAAGGACTCCGGCCTCGGCCGCCGCCACGGCTCCGAGGGCATCCTCAAGTACACGGAGGCCCAGACGGTCGCCCAGCAGCGGCTGCTGCCCATGGCGCCGTCCCTGGGCATGGACGACGAGCAGTACGCGCAGTTCATGAGCCGGAGCCTGCGGGTGATGAAGGCGTTCCGTTTCCGCTAGGGCCCGGCTTCCGAGCCCGCCGCACCACAGCTTTCGACGAGGAGAGCACGTGTCACAGGAGAACTCCGCCCAGAAACAGGACGACGGCTCCGGGTACGACTATGACGTCATCGTCGTCGGGTCGGGGTTCGGCGGGTCGGTCACGGCGCTCCGCCTGACCGAGAAGGGCTACCGCGTCGGCGTACTGGAGGCGGGCCGCCGCTGGAGCCGCGAGTCCCTCCCGAAGAACTCCTGGGACCTGAAGAACTACCTCTGGGCGCCCAAGCTCGGCATGTACGGCATCCAGCGCATCCACCTGCTGGGCAACGTCATGGTGCTGGCGGGAGCGGGCGTCGGCGGCGGCTCCCTCAACTACGCCAACACCCTCTACGTACCGCCGAAGCCCTTCTTCGACGACCCGCAGTGGCGTGACATCACCGACTGGCAGGAGGAGTTGAAGCCGTACTACGACCAGGCCCAGCGCATGCTCGGCGTACGGCTCAACCCGACGATGACCCCCTCCGACGTCCACCTGAAGGCGGCCGCCGAGAAGATGGGCGTCGGCGACACCTTCCACATGGCGCCGGTCGGCGTGTTCTTCGGCGACGGCAAGGACGCCGAGGGGACGGTGAAGGCCAGGCCGGGGGAGGAGGTGGCCGACCCCTACTTCGGCGGGGCGGGTCCGGCGCGCAGGGCCTGCGCCGAGTGCGGCGAATGCATGACGGGCTGCCGGCACGGCGCGAAGAACACGCTGAACGAGAACTACCTCTACCTGGCCGAGAAGGCGGGGGCGGTCGTCCACCCCATGACGACCGTCGTCTCCGTCACGGACGACTCGCGGGGCGGGTACGCGGTGGCGACCCTGCCGACCGACCGCGGGAGGAAGGGCGAGGGCCGGCTGTTCAAGGCCCGCCGGGTGGTGCTGGCGGCCGGTACGTACGGCACCCAGACCCTGCTGCACCGGATGAAGGCGGGCGGTCAACTGCCGTACGTCTCGCCGCGGCTGGGCGAGCTGACCCGCACGAACTCCGAAGCCCTGGTCGGCGCGCAGACCGACAACCGGCGCTACCGCAAGGCGACCGGTGAGCCGAAGGTCGACTTCACCCGCGGAGTCGCCATCACCTCCTCGATCCACCCGGACGAGAACACCCACATCGAGCCGGTCCGCTACGGCAAGGGCTCCAACTCGATGGGCGGCCTGTCGATCCTGCAGGTGCCGTACGCGGAGGGCCGGTCGCGGGCCGGCGCCTGGCTGGCGAACGCGGCGCGTCACCCCCTGCTGGTCCTGCGCTCCCTGTCCAACCGGCGCTGGTCGGAGCGGACGATCATCGGCCTGGTGATGCAGTCGCTGGACAACTCGCTGACGACGTACCTGAAGCCGGACGGCGTCGGAAAGGGCCTGCTGACCGCCCGCCAGGGGCACGGGTCCCCCAACCCGAAGCAGATCAAGGCGGCCTCGGAGGGCGCGTCGGCGATAGCGGAGTCCATCAACGGTTTCGCCGGCTCCAACGTGGGCGAGCTGATGGGCACCCCGCTCACCGCCCACTTCCTCGGTGGCTGCCCCATCGGCTCCTCACCCAAGACCGGCGTCATCGACCCGTACCACCGCCTGTACGGCCACCCCGGCATCTCGGTCGTCGACGGGGCGGCGGTGTCGGCCAACCTGGGCGTGAACCCTTCACTGACGATCACCGCGCAGGCCGAGCGGGCGATGTCGTACTGGCCGAACAAGGGCGAGCCGGATCCACGTCCGGCGCAGGGAGCGGCGTACGAACGCCTACAGCCGGTCGAGCCGAAGTCCCCGGCGGTCCCGGCGGACGCGTTCGGCGCGCTCAGGCTGCCGTTCCTGGGGATGCCGGCGGTACCACCGAAGAAGTAGGGCACGGCGACAGCCGTAGACAGAGCAGAAGAAACAGAGAAGGACCTGCACCCCCCTCCGAGCGCAGGTCCTTCTCCGTCTTGCGTAGAGCTTTGGTGAGGCTTATGCCTCCGCACCGCCGACCTTGCGGCGCTTCATGGCGAACACGACGCCCGCACCGGCGACGATGGCGATGCCGCCGACGGTCGCGAGGACCGGGAGGTTGGAGCTGGAGCCGGTCTCGGCGAGCTCGCCGTCGACGTCGACCTCGTTGACGTCGGAGATCGGCTTCTGACCGCCGGTCTGCGGCTTGGCGTCGTCCGGGTCACCCGGGTCGGAGCCCGCGGCGAGGATGTCGAAGAAGTAGACCCAGCCGTTCGGGTCGTCGGCGAGCCAGCAGCCGTCCGCGTCCGAGTACTGGGCGAAGCCGCCGGTGATGCCGATGGCGTCCGGCACCTTGCCGCTGACGCTCAGCCGCAGCTTGAACGAGGTCGACTGGCCGGCGTCGAGCGCGAACGCGGTGAACGTCGCGCCCTCGCCGGCGGCGTCCGCGAGGGTCTGCCAGGAGCCGGTCTGCTTGTTGAAGACCTGGACCGTGATCTGGCCGGAGTAGTCGTTCTCGTCCCAGCCGACCGCGGCGACGCCGATCAGCGGCTTGATGTTCTTGATGTCCTGGTCGCCGGAGTTGGAGACGTTGAACGAGAAGTTGGTCCAGCCGCTGCCGGCGACGATCGTCTCGGGCAGGCCCGACAGACCGCTGCGCAGGTCCTCGCTGAGGCCGACCGACTCGTCGTCCGCGTCCTCGCAGAAGTCGACCTCCTCAGGCGTGCTCTCACTCGGGCTCGGCGACGGTGAGGCGGCGGGGCTGCTCTCGTCCTCGGCCGGGGTCGACTCGTCGTCGGCCGGAGTGCTCGGCTCGTCGGTGGGAGGGGTGGTCTCGTCGTCGCCCGGGGTGTCGTCGCCCGGGGTGCTCGCCTCGTCGGTCGGGTCGGTGGTCGCGTCCTCGGTCGGGGCGCTGGTCGCGTCCTCGGCCGGAGCCGTCGTCTCGTCGACGGCCGGCGTGCTCTCCGCCGTTGTCGGCGCCGGCGTCTCGTCCTCCGTGGCGAACGCGACCGGCGCGGACAGCAGCGAGATCGGCGCTATGACAGCCGTCGCGGCTGCGGCGGCCAGTGCACGGCGAAGCTTCATGAAGACCTCGGAAAGTCCGGAGTGCTGCGACGTCGCAACACGCGTATAGGGAGGCCTCCGCGTGTGGGGCGCGGGTGGGGCCCTTGGTTCGCAGGGTTTGATCAGTGACCGCTGTGAATGGTTGTGCCTTCACTAACAGATTTCTTATGTGTCCTACGTCACATGCCTGGCGACCCGTCAGGACGACCGCACCGGAGCGTTGTCCGAGGGCTGACGTACGCTCAGCTGCCCCGTAGGAGATCGAGAGAAAGCGTAAGCAGCCGTGGCCGACAGACCGTCAGAAGGGTCCGGACCCGGTTCCCAGGAGGGAGCGGGGTCGTCCTCGTCGTCCATACCCGACGACGTGTGGGAGCAGTTCGTCCGGGACAGCGAGCGGGACATTCATACCGCGCCGAAGGAGCCGTCCGCGCGGGCGCGGATGGTGACCGAGCGGCTTCGCCGGCAGGACGCCCGGGGGGAGTCGCCGCCCGGCTGGCGTACCGGCCCCGCCTGGCAGGAGATGAACGGCCGGTCCGCCCGGCGCCGGCGGCTGTGGGCGGTCCTCGGGGTGACCGTCGCCGTCGCCGTCGCCGTGGTGGCGGTCCGGCCTTCGCTGGTCCCCGGCGACCCCTTCGGCACCGGGGACGCAGCGCAGGCCCCCGCCGCGCCACCGCTCGCCGCCGAGACCGCCGCCCCCACCGCCCCGCCCTCCGCCGCCGCGGACACCCCCACCCGCGCCCGTCCCTTCGCCGGCTCCCCGGCCGAACGCTGGGCCGACGGCGCGGACGCCATCGAGGTGCCCAAGGCCAAGGCCCTCCGCGGGGTCTCCGCCGCGCGGATCGAGACGGCTCTGCGGCTCACCAAGGAGTTCCTCGTCGCCTCCAACCTCGACCGCGACGTCCTGTACGGCGCCGAACCGAAGACGGCACTGGGGCTCCTCGATCCACTGGCGAAGGACTACCTCGCCCAGCTGCGCGCGGGCCTGCGCCGCCCCACGGTCGAGAACGACCCCAAGTGGTACTTCACCCGCTTCGACCCGGACGAGGTCGAACTCGTGGGCACCGAGGTGAAGGTACGCGGCCGTATGACGGTCGAACCCGACGGCGACCAGGAGGGAAGGGTGCTCGTCCGGGCCGACTACACCTTCGTCTACCCGGTGGCGAAGGCCGGTGGCGGCAACGAGGTCACCCGCACGATCGTCCGCCGGGCCGTCGAGGTGGACGTCGTCGACCCCGCCGAGTACCGGGCGACCGAGGGACGCGTCTGGCTGCTCGACCTCAGCAGTGAGATCGGCAACGACCTCTGCCGGAAGGGTGACGGCTTCATCCATCCGCGCTTCCAGGCCGACCTGCGAGCCGACCCCGGTCCCTCCGGCGACGCGGTCGACCCGTACGACCGCAGCCGGAGGCTGGACGGGGCCGGGACGGAGTGCGGCACCGTCTCGCGCACCTGACGGAACCGGATGTCGCCCGGTCGGCCGTAGCCCGACCGGCCCTGCACCGTTCGTCGTCCGGCCGTCCGGGACCCCTCCGGCGTGAGCCCGGGGTCCCTCAGGCATGAGACCTGGGTTCCTCCGGCATGAGACCTGGAGTCCCTCCGGCATGAGAAGGGCCCCGCAGGCGGAGGCCGCGGGGCCCTTCTTTCGTCAGCACCGACGTCAGGGCAGCGTCGGTGCTTGGGGAAGCGGCGCCGGGGGGCGCGCCGCTTGGCCTTCGCGCCTTCCGTGCCCCGGGTCGTGCGCCCCGGCGCACATGGCGCGCACGAGCGGTCTCGACCTCTGGCAGTGCGGCGGCGCACAGCGGGGCGGAAGGCACATGCAGTTGTCTGGGAGGGGGCTTGACTGGCGGAACTCGGCGGAACTCGGAGGCTTTCTACGCATCGTGCTGGATGGGCGCGGCCACCGCAACCGCTTGACCCAGCCTTGTACGCCTTCTTGCGCTACGCACGTCTTCTTACCGTTCCGCCGGTCGGCCCCGGGCGTCCCCGGAGCCGACCTTCTCTTGAGTGACCGGGCTGCTGTCCCCTGCCGTCCGGTCACTTGCCTGGAGCGAGGTCCCACGGCGCACGGCAAGATCCGTACGCCTCATCGCTCCAGTGAGCCACGCGTGGTTCTTCCGGGCCCGCGCCTGGCTGGCGCGGACACCGGTACCAACGAAGGGGGCCGGGAGGCGTCACGCTCCGTACGGGTGAGAGGTGGCCCCGAACTCAGATGCGACCGCGGCACAGTTCGAGCAGCGTCATGGCGAGGGACGTGCCGGGCTTGCCCAGCGCCTCGCTGTAGTGGTTGAGGACCTCCATCTCGCGGGAGAGGTTCACGCGCCGGCCGCCGGAGCCGATCCGGGCCTCCTGGATCACGGCGGACACCGCCACGCGTTCCTGGATCAGCCCGATGATCCGGTCGTCCAGGGCGTCGATGCGTTCACGGGCACCGGTGATCACGTCCGCGGCCTCGGCGGTGCGGGCGCCGGTCACATCGTTGGCGGTCGTGGCGGTCGTGGCGGTCATGGCGGGGCTCCTCGTGGATGGGAGGTGCCCCGGAGCGACAGGACCCGGAAACGTCAGGCGCCCCGGACCTTGTCGGCCCGGGGCGCCTGGGAAGTCGCTTGTCAGTTGCTCAAGCAGCACGACCATGGCAGCCGGCGGGCCGGGTGCCATAGGTAAAGAGGAAGGTCGGGTGCGTGAGCATGGGGCCAGTATGCCGGGGGAGGATGCCGGGTCCAAGCCGGTTCGCATGGTGAGACGGGGCTCTCCTCCCGCGGCGGGAGGTCACCCGCGGCCACCCCGGTAGAATTGGCCAGCACAGAGACCCCGCCCCACCGCCGGAAGGCTCCCGTGTCACCAGCGACCCCCGCTGCCACCGCCGCCCCCGACACCGTCCTGGTCGTCGACTTCGGTGCGCAGTACGCCCAGCTCATCGCCCGTCGCGTCCGCGAGGCCCGGGTCTACAGCGAGATCGTGCCGAGCACCATGCCGGTCCAGGAGATGCTCGCCAAGAACCCGGCGGCGATCATCCTCTCCGGCGGCCCCTCGTCCGTGTACGAGGAGGGCGCCCCCCGCCTCGACCGCGAGATCTTCGAGGCCGGCGTCCCCGTCTTCGGCATGTGCTACGGCTTCCAGCTCATGGCGCAGAGCCTGGGCGGGACGGTCGACAACACCGGCGCCCGCGAGTACGGCCGTACGGATCTGCACGTGTCGAAGTCGGCCTCCACCCTCTTCGAGGGCACCCCGGCCGAGCAGGCCGTGTGGATGTCGCACGGCGACGCGTGCTCCGCCGCCCCCGAGGGCTTCTCCGTGACGGCCTCCACGGACGTCGTCCCGGTCGCCGCCTTCGAGAACGACGAGAAGAAGCTGTACGGCGTCCAGTACCACCCCGAGGTCATGCACTCCACGCACGGCCAGCAGGTGCTGGAGCACTTCCTGTACCGGGGTGCGGGCCTGAAGCCGAACTGGACCACCGGCAACGTCATCGACGAGCAGGTCGCGGCCATCCGCGAGCAGGTCGGCGACAAGCGCGCCATCTGCGGGCTCTCCGGAGGCGTGGACTCCGCTGTCGCCGCCGCCCTCGTCCAGAAGGCCATCGGCTCCCAGCTGACCTGCGTGTACGTCGACCACGGCCTGATGCGCAAGGGCGAGACCGAGCAGGTCGAGAAGGACTTCGTGGCCGCGACCGGCGTGCAGCTGAAGGTCGTGGACGCCGAGGAGCGGTTCCTCAAGGCGCTCGCCGGGGTCAGCGACCCCGAGGAGAAGCGGAAGATCATCGGCCGGGAGTTCATCAGGGTCTTCGAGCAGGCGCAGGCCGAGATCATCGCGGACGAGGGCCCGGCGGTGGAGTTCCTCGTCCAGGGCACCCTCTACCCCGACGTGGTCGAGTCCGGCGGTGGCACCGGCACGGCGAACATCAAGTCCCACCACAATGTGGGCGGCCTCCCCGAGGACCTCGAGTTCAAGCTGATCGAACCGCTGCGCAAGCTGTTCAAGGACGAGGTCCGCATGGTCGGCCAGGAGCTGGGCCTGCCGGAGGAGATCGTCCAGCGCCAGCCGTTCCCGGGTCCGGGCCTCGGCATCCGGATCGTCGGCGAGGTCACCAAGGAGCGCCTGGACCTGCTGCGCGAGGCCGACGCCATCGCGCGCGAGGAGCTGACCGCGGCCGGCCTCGACCGGGACATCTGGCAGTGCCCGGTGGTCCTGCTCGCGGACGTCCGCAGCGTCGGTGTCCAGGGCGACGGCCGCACCTACGGCCACCCGATCGTCCTGCGGCCTGTCTCCTCCGAGGACGCGATGACCGCCGACTGGTCGCGGCTGCCGTACGACGTCCTCTCGCGGATCTCGACCCGGATCACCAACGAGGTGCGGGACGTCAACCGCGTCGTCCTCGACGTGACCAGCAAGCCCCCGGGCACCATCGAGTGGGAGTAGTCCCTCCCGTCAGGTCCGCTTGAGCGTGCGCACCGGCTCTCCGGGCTTCCAGACCTGGACGACCAGATACGTGTCGTCCTCGACGTAGGTCCGCACGACCTCCGTCAGCTCGGTGCGGAAGAGGTGGAACGGCTCCGGCGGTTCCACCTCTTGCGTGTACGCCTTCTTCGTCTCGGGATCCTCGACCTCGATCGCCCGCCCGCTGATCCGCACGTCCCCGCCGCCCATCGCGGTGCCCTCACCCGGGTTCGCCTGGAGCGAGAAGCGGGGGTCGCGGCGCAGGTCGAGCGCCTTGAGGGAGTCCGGCATCATGCCGAACCACAGCTCGCCGTTCAGGAAACGCACCTCCAGGCCGCTGGTGCGCGGGGAGCCGTCCTTGCGGAGGGTGGCGAGGATGTGGTGGGTGAAGGCCCCGAAGCGGTCCTCGATGGTGCGGGCGAGGTCGGGTTCCGCCTCGGTGAAGGTTGCCCAATTCGCTGTCATAGGGTGAGTGTGGCGCCGATACCCGACATCTGCTGTCGGGTATGCGGCCATGCGGGGTCTCCCGACGACAGCCCGGCCTGGCGTTCGAGAGGGTTGGGCGCGGCATCTTTACAGAACGGCTCTGTTCTCCTGCGCTGACCGCCGGTAACTTCCGCCCCGTACAGCAACCCAGTGCTGGAGGACGACGCATGCACGGGACGCCCCTCGGGTCCACCCCGCCCTCACCCCTGCCCACCGAGCAGTTGCGGTTCGCCATGCCGCCGATGCACGAGTCCGTCGAGGACGAGCGCCGGCACCGCAAGGAGCGGCTCGCGGGCGCGCTGCGGATCTTCGGGCGGCTCGGGTTCGAGGACGGGGTCTCGGGGCACATCACCGCGCGCGATCCCGAGTTCAGCGACTGCTTCTGGGTGAACCCCTTCGGGATGCCGTTCAAGCACGTCACGGTCAGCGACCTGGTCCTCGCCAACTCCGAGGGGCAGGTGATCGAGGGCCGGTACCACGTCAACCAGGCGGCGTTCACCGTGCACTCCCAGGTCCACGCCGCCCGCCCGGACGTCGTCGCCGTCGCCCACTGCCACTCGGTGCACGGGCGGGCGCTGGCGGCGCTGGGGGAGCTGCTGGACCCGATCACACAGGAGAGCTGCGCCTTCTACGAGGATCACGGGCTCTACGACGCCTACTCGGGCGTGGCCGTCGACGCCCAGGAGGGCCGGCGGATCGCGGCCGCGCTCGGCTCGCACAAGGCGCTCGTCCTGCGCAACCACGGGTTGCTGACCGTCGGCGACTCGGTGGACGCGGCGGCCTGGTGGTTCCTGTCGATGGAGCGGTCCTGTCAGGTCCAGCTGAGCGCCAAGGCCGCGGGGCGTCCGGTGCTCATCGAGCATCGGCAGGCGGTGGCCACGCGGGAGCAGCTCGGCGGGGATCTGGTGGCGTGGATCAACTACCAGCCGTTGTGGCAGGACGTCAGCCGGAGCGAGCCGGACCTGCTGAGCTGAGGGTTCGCGAACGCCCTGCTCAAACGCCCTGCTCAAACGCCCTGCTCAGAAGCCCCGGAGGACGACCGCCTTCGTCCTCGCGAACTCCTCGTCCGTGAGCACGCCGTCGCGGTGCAGCTCGCCCAACTCCCGCAGGCGGCGCAGCAGTACGTCGTGGTGGTCGGGCCGGGCCGGGACGGACGCGGTCGGCTGGGGGCGGTCGGCGGGGGCGACGCCTGGGGCGACGTCGGGGCGAGTGGACGGGTGCGGCAGGCGGGCCGTGACCGCGGTGGCGACCAGTGCGGTGAGCAGGTCGCGGCGGGCGCTGCCCCACAGGTCCAGGGCGTACGGGTCCTTCTCCGGCGGCAGTTTGGCGAACACCGTCTCGCGGGTCACGAAGCGCAGGAAGCCGTCCTCGTAGGAGGTGTTGGGCAGCCACTCGACCTGGACGAGGTCACCGACGTCGATGATGCGCGGGCCGGTCGCCCGTTTGACCCGGTCGGAGGTCTCGGACCAGTCGATCCGCACCCGGGCGCCGTCGAAGGAGACGGTGCCGTCGGAGGAGCGGACGGAGACGGGGACCGGTGGACCGGGCAGCAGGTAGGTCTTGGTCGGTTCCTTGGGGATCTGGTCCAGGAGCAGCGCGCGGCGGACCTCCTCGGCGACGTACTCGGCGACCCCGGCGCGATCGACGTCCACCGTCAGCCGGTACGGATCCGCCGCGTCGGGGAGCCGGCCACCGGTCGCCTGGAGCAGCGGATCGGCGCCCTCGCGCAGCCGCATGCGCAGCCGGCCGCGCTTGCGTTCGGGTTCGAAGACGATGCCGGTGACGGCTTCGAGGGGTACGGCGATCTCTCCGTACGTCTGCCGGAACAGGGGCACGGAGCGGTGGAGTCCAGGCGTGATCCGGACCGTCGTGCCGTCGAAGGCCCAGGTCCCGTCACGCTGGATGATCTCGGCCATAGGGGAATTCTCGCAGCCGGGTCAACAAGGTGGCCCCTCCCATCACCCGCCCAGGCCGGGCTGCCGGGCGTGGAGCGGGTGGGGTAGGGCACAATTCGCTGTCGTCGTGCGGGAGTTGTCGGTGGGGCCAGCAGGCCATGAGGGCATGAGGGCATGAGGTCGCGGGGAAGGCGGGCGTCGGGCGTGGCGGTGCAGGAGGCTGGGCAGGGCGGCGCGGCTATGGGCGGGCACGGGGGCGGCTGCGCCTGTGGGGACTGTCCGCACGGGGCGCGTGCGGGACATCGGCGGGCGGTCGCCGAATTCCTGCTGAAGCGGGACGGGTTCGCGGCGGGGCAGGGGCTGCCGGCCGCGGTGGCCCACTCGGCGTCGGCCTCCCGGCAGTGGGTCTCCGAGGAGTTGACGCAGTCGGCGGAACTGGTCGCCGAGCGGGGGCGTGCCGAGGGCGCGGCCTGGCTCGGGCGGCTGTGGTGGCGTACGGCGTCGGTGGTCTGGATCCTGGTCGTGGCGCTGCTGCTGGGGCAGGCGCTCACGGCGATCGGCGCGGGGTGGACGGCGGCGCGTACGGCCGGGCTGCTGGCGGCGCTGGTGACGGCCGGGGCGCTGACCGCGGCGTCGTGGTTCCACCGGGCGCGGGGTGGGGCGCTGGCGCCGGTCATCGGTGAGGACAACCGGCTGTCCACGTCGCGCGCGGTGGCCGGGGCATGGGTGCTGTTCGTCGCGTACGCCGTGCTCGTGCTGGTGGGGCGGTTGGCGGCGGCGTCGGGGCACGCCGAGCGCGATGCGCTGATCGCCGGTCTCGAACTGGGGCGGGGTGCCGGTGTGGTGACCGTGCTCGCCGTGGTGTGTGCGATCGCGGTGCTGGTGCGGCGGGTCGTCGGGGTGCGGGTGCTCGGGCAGCGGTTGCAGAAGGTACGGGCGGACCGGCCCAGGGCGGCGGATCTGCTGACGGACGACGCGGGGCGGGGGACGTTCGCGGACATCCAGTACGTCGTGATCGGCGGGGTCGCGCTGCTGTTCGCGGCGGTGCGGTTGGCCCGGCGGCCGGATCAGTTGCCTGATCTGCCGTGGGGATTGGCGGTGGTGGTGCTCGTCTCGGCGGCGACGTACCTGGCCGGGAAGTACGCGGAAGGGGGCCGGCCGGTGATCCTCTCGGTGGTGCGGGCGCGGGAGGCGGGGGATCTGGACGCGCCGATCCGTACCGGGGACGACATCGAGATCCGGGGGGCCGGGTTCGTGCCGCCCGGGGCGCAGGCGGCGGACCGGTTGTCGCGGATGGTGGTGCGGATCGGGGCCGTGCATGTGCATGTGCCGTTGGTGCCGGTGGCCGGGGGGTTCAGCAACCCGACGGACGCGGTGCTGAGGGTGCCGGTGCCGGCGGATGTGGAGCCGGGTCGGGTGGAGGTGCAGGTGGTTACGGCGGCGGGGGTGGAGACGAATCGGTATGCGATTGATGTGACGGAGTGACAGTTGCCTCCGGCGGTTGGGCGGGGGTGCCTGCGGTGGCCTGTGCCGGTTTGGTGGGGGTGCGCGTTGACGCCTGCGGCGGCCCGCGGGTGTCCGGTGGGGGTGCGTGTAGCGCCTGCGGTGTGTGGTGGGTCGGGGCCGTGTGGGGGGTGTCCGTCCTCGGACCGGCGGTTGGTGCATTGCCGGGAGGTGCCGTGTCTTGACGACGGCCACTGCGGGCGACCATCCGGTGCGCCACTTTTCGGCGCAGGGACGCGGGGTTTCCCTCGGGCGGGTCTGGCCGGACAATACGGGGCGCAACAGTTGAGCGGCGCAGCCATTGCGTACGTATCGTTTTGTGAGGGGTCAGGGCACGGCGGGCGAGAGGCGGCTACGGGCGATGACTCACGGTATGCACACGGACACGCACATCCCGCCCCTCGGCGGCGGCCGAGGCTGGCGGGACAACGCCACCCGTTACGCACTCCTTCCGCTCCGCGTCTTCCTCGGCGTCACCTTCATCTACGCGGGCCTGGACAAACTCACCGACAGCGCCTTCATGAAGGAGGCCGGTTCGGGCTCGATCGGTGACATGATGCGTGCCGTTCGTGACTCCGCGGCCATTCCGGCGCTGGTCGACATGGCTTTGAAGAACCCCGTCGCTTTCGGCAACGTCATTGCCATCGGTGAGCTGGCCGTCGGTATCGGCACGCTCATCGGGCTGTTCGCCCGTTTGGCGGCGCTCGGTGGTGCGCTCATCTCGCTCAGCCTGTGGTTGACCGTGAGTTGGGCCTCCGATCCGTACTACTACGGCAATGACCTGGCCTATTTGATGGCTTGGCTGCCTCTGGTGCTCGCGGGCGCCCCGATGCTGTCCGTGGACGCCGCACTCCGCTCCCGGCGACGGCAGCGGGCCGGAGGCCACCGGTAACTCCGGTCGGTGGGGCTACCGGTGGCGGGCGCGAGTCCGCGCCTCGACTGGTCAGTGCGGGGCGTCCGGGTCGGCGTCCGGAGGTGTCGTGGCGGGTGTGCGGGGCGAGCCGCGGCGTCTGCGTATCCCGTGTGTCAGGACTCCCACCGCGCCTGCCAGGAACAGGCCGCCGACGACCAGCGGGATCACCGCGAACCACGGCGCCTCCCAGGCACCGCCCGCGTCACCGGCGTAGACGATGCCCGTGAGGGTCAGGAAGGTGCCGGCCACCAGCCTTCCGGGCTGGAACTCATGACGCAGCACGGCTCACCTCCGCCTGTCCGACGCCGACGCTGAGATCGAGGTCCAGCGTGCCCGCCTCCTTGGTGCCCGTGGTCGGTGTCAGGGTCAGCTCCTTGTGCTTGCCCGGTGCCACGTCCACGTCCTGTCTGTCGTCGCCCGGCAACTGGATGTCGCCCACCCCCACGTCGATGCTGAGTCTCACGGTCACGTCCTTCGGGACGATCACCTTCAGGCGGCCCATGCCCACGTCCGCCCGTGTGGTCACCGTCCGGCCCTCGGTGAACCGCACCCGGCTCAGGTCCAAGGTGCCGACGCCCGTGCCGAGGTCGTAATGCTGCCGTACGTCCGCCACGGCCGCCGGCCGCCAGTTCCGTTCGACCCAGCGGGTGCCGATGTCCCCGGGCAGTGCCGCCGAGGCGGCCAGGAGGCCCGCGGTGATGATCGCCAGGAAGATGGAGCCCGCTCCTGTGCGGCCCAGGAACGCGCTCACCGCTATGCCCAGTCCGATCACGAGCAGGGCGCAGGCCAGTCCGGTCTGCAGGCTGGTGCCGAGGGCGTGGTCCTCCCAGGTCGCGCTCGTGCCGAGGGCGCCCGCCAGCAGAGCCAGGAGGAACACCCAGCCACCGATCCAACGCGGGCCGCGTGGCTTCGGGCCAGGGGGACGGCGGGCGCGTATGTCCTCGCGGCTGTTCCAGGTGGTGCCGAGGCTGATGTTGACCGCCGCCGCGATGTCGCGGTCACGGGAGTCGCGAGGACCCCACAGATAGCCCGTGCCGCCCTCGTGAGTGCCGTCCTTGACGATGGGGTCACGCCACCAGGAGGGGTAGGCGGAGGGGGCAGGCGGTGCCTGGGCCTCCGGCGGGGCGTCGGCGACGGCCTGGGCGGCGAGCGGGTCGGGATCGGGGGCGCTGCGGTGCCGCGACCAGTACCCGGCGCCCGCGAGGAGGAGGGAGAGAACCACGGCGAAGACCAGCACGCCGCCGTTGCTCAGCAAGGTCAGGAACACGCCGCAGCCGATCAGCGCGAACAGCACGGCCGTCAGCGCCTGGCCGTCCACGCGGCCGGTCAGCAGCTTGCGCACCTCGTTCTCCTCCTCGTCGTCGTACGGGACGAAGAGCCAGGCGAAGCCGTAGAACAGGAGGCCGATGCCGCCGGTCGCGGAGAGCACGGCGAGGGTGATCCGAAAGATCACCGGGTCCATGTCGCACTGCCGACCGAGCCCGGCACACACGCCGGCCAGCATCTTGTGCCGCCGGTCGCGCCGGAACCTGTGCGGCGGGTCGACGGCGCCCGCTTCCGTGGGCGCTCCTGTTTCCGCGCCCGCGTGTGCGCGCGGTTCCTCACCCGCGGCGCGCGCGGACGCCGCGTCGGGCCGGGTGCCCGCGGGGGGCACGGCGTCCGGCTCGGGCACGGAGTCCGCGGCGTGCTGGTGATCAGTCATGGGTCCATGGTGACGGGCGGGTCGGCGGGATGGGAGTCGGAACGACCCTGGTCGGACCCTGATATCGCCCTGAGGCGGGTGCGGGGGAAGTGTGCGAGGCGGCGGGTTTCGAAGATCAGGGGAGTCTCGGGGGCCGACCCTGATGCCCCGGCCGGCCGGGCGTGTGAACATCGATGGCATGCCGGAAGCCGCAGCAGCGCCACTCGTCGAACCGCGGCCGCCGCGCAAGCTCTACCGCAGCAGCGACGGACGCTGGCTCGGGGGCGTGGCGCGGGGGCTCGCCGGACATCTCGGCCTGCCCGTCATCTGGGTGCGGCTGGTGTTCGTCGGCCTGTTCATGGCGGACGGCCTCGGCGCGCTGCTGTATGCCGCGTTCTGGTTCTTCGTGCCGCTCGGCGTCGGCGGTGTCGACGCGCAGAAGCCGTCCCCCTTCGCCACCGAGACCGCGGCCGACGGCCGCCGCAGACTCGTCGCCCGCAAACCGGACAAGGGGCAGATCGTCGCGCTGCTCCTCATGGTCGTCGTGGCGATGATCTTCGTCGGCAGCGTGGACCTGGGCAACGGCGCCAAGGCATACCTCCTGCCCGCCGTGCTCGTCGGCGCGGGCGTCGCCCTGGTCTGGCGCCAGGCGGACAACGCCCGCCGGGCCCGCTGGATGGAGGTCGGCCGGCACCGGCGCACCCTCACCCTGCTGCGCGCCGCGGCCGGCGTCGTCCTGGTCACGGCCGGCGTCTCCGGCATCTTCGTCCTGCAGGGCTCCGCCGCCCACCTCGGCTCCGTCCTGCAGGCGGCCCTGGCGGTCCTCGTCGGCATAACGCTTCTCGCGGGCCCGTACCTGGTCCGGATGACCCAGGACCTCTCCGAGGAGCGCCTGATGCGCATCCGCGCCCAGGAGCGCGCCGAGGTCGCCGCGCACGTCCATGACTCGGTGCTGCACACCCTGACCCTGATCCAGCGCAACGCGGAGAACGCGGGCGAGGTCCGCCGTCTCGCCCGCGCCCAGGAGCGCGACCTGCGCACCTGGCTCTACAAACCCGAGGGCACCGGCAAGGACGAGGCCGACGAGCCCGCCGACCTCGCCGACGCGGTCCGGCGCAACGCCGCCGAGATCGAGGACAAGCACGGCGTCCCCATAGAGGTCGTGGTCGTCGGCGACTGCCCGCTCGACGAGAAGATCGGCGCACAGATGCAGGCCGCGCGCGAGGCGATGGTGAACGCCGCCAAGTACGGTGGCGAGGGCGGCGCCGTGCAGGTCTACGCCGAGGTGGAGGGGAAGACCGTCTTCGTGTCCGTCCGGGACCGTGGTCCGGGCTTCGACCTCGACTCGATACCCGCCGACCGCATGGGCGTCAGAGAATCGATCATCGGCCGCATGGAGCGCAACGGCGGTACGGCCCGGCTCCGGGCGGTACCCGGTGGCGGCACGGAGGTCGAGCTGGAGATGGAGAGGGCGGAGAAGACGTCATGAGCGAGCCGACCGAGGCGAACGAGCCGGTGGAGCCGACCGACGGGGGCGCGGCCGAGCGGCATGTGCGCGTGGTCCTCGTCGACGACCACCGCATGTTCCGTACGGGAGTCCAGGCCGAGATCGGCCGGACCGAGCAGACCGGCGTCGAGGTCGTCGGCGAGGCCGCGGACGTCGACCAGGCGGTCACGGTCATCACCGCGACCCGGCCCGAGGTCGTCCTCCTCGACGTGCACCTGCCCGGTGGCGGCGGGGTCGAAGTCCTGCGCCGGTGCGCCGCGTTGATGGCGGACACCGAGCGGCCCGTCCGCTTCCTCGCGCTGTCCGTCTCGGACGCGGCGGAGGATGTGATCGGGGTGATCCGGGGAGGCGCGCGTGGCTACGTCACGAAGACGATCACGGGCACGGACCTGGTCGACTCCGTCTTCCGTGTCCAGGACGGCGACGCGGTGTTCTCGCCGCGTCTCGCCGGCTTCGTGCTGGACGCCTTCGCCTCCACCGACGCTCCGCCGGTCGACGAGGACCTCGACCGCCTCACCCAGCGCGAGCGTGAGGTGCTGCGGTTGATCGCCCGTGGCTACGCCTACAAGGAGATCGCCAAGCAACTCTTCATCTCGGTGAAGACGGTCGAGTCCCATGTCTCGGCGGTCCTGAGAAAGCTCCAGCTGTCCAACCGGCACGAGCTGACCAGGTGGGCGACGGCACGGCGCCTGGTCTGAACCCCGCCCCCACGGCCCCCCAGGGCCCTGCCCGGCCCGCTCACACCACCCGCGTGGCCCCCGCGAACGGCATCTCGTCGAGCGGGGCGACCCGGACCGGTGCCGAGGGGTTCGGGGCGTGGATCATCTGGCCGTTGCCGATGTAGAGGCCGACGTGGCTGATGCTGGAGTAGAAGAACACCAGGTCGCCCGGGAGCAGTTCGGAGCGGGAGACGCGGCGGCCGGCGTCGATCTGGGTGTAGGTCGTTCGGGGCAGGGAGAGGCCCGCTGAGCGGTAGGCGGCCTGGGTGAGGCCGGAGCAGTCGAAGGCGTCCGGGCCGGTCGCGCCCCAGACATAGGGGCTCCCCAGCTTGGAGTAGGCGTACGAAATAGCGGCCGCGGCGCGGGAGTTGGGGGCCTGCGCCGTGGCGGAACCGGGGGGCGTCAGGGCGTCGCGACCGCCGGTGGAGGAGCGGGCGGCGCGGTCCGTGCCGCCGCTGCTGCGCAGGCGGTCGCGTTCCTCGGCGGTCAGTCGGGCGAGCAGGTTCCGGGCCGCGTCCAGCTTGCCGGTGATCGTGTTCTTGTGCCGTCGCAGTTCGGCCTGGCGGGACTTGAGGGAGGACAGTTCGACGCGTGCCGCCCCACGCAGTTGCTCGATCTCCCGTAGCTGCTTGCGGACGCTCGCGACGGAGGCCGCCTGCCGGTTGCCGGCGCGTTCGGCGAACTCCGCCCCGTCGAGGTAGCGGTCGGGGTCGTCGGAGAGCGCGAGCTGGAGGGCCGGGTCCAAGCCGCCGTCGCGGTACTGGGCCGCGGCCATCGAACCCAGCGCGTCCCGGGCCGAGTTGAGCTTCGCCGTCCTGCGGGCGGCCTCGTCCTGCAGCGTCCTGATCCGCCGCTCGGCCCCGTCCGCCTGCTCCTTCGCGCCGTTGTACTTCTCGGTGGCGACCTCCGCCTCCTGGTACAGCTTGTCCACCTTCGCCTTGACCTGCGCCGGTGTCAGCCGCGGCTCGGCGTGTCCGGTCCCGTCGAACCCCGTCGCCGTCGCCGCGCCCGCCAGGGCGATGGTCCATGCCGTGCGGGCCGTGTTGCCGCCGACCGAGCGTTGACGGGGTTTTCGGTGCGCTGCCATGGGGACTGCACGTCCTTTCGTACGACCGCCTCGTCCCGTACGTCCGCCAGGGCAGCGGACGTATGACGCCCCTGGGGGAAGCGGCGGGCGTATGAGCGCCTGGGAGAGCGGACGTACGACCGCCCGGGGGCGGGTCACGCGTCCGGCGGCGGCTCACACAGGGGGAGCGGGCCGCCGCCGGACCTTTCTCGGCGGTGGTGTCCGACTGCCGCCCCTGGCCCGGGCGGCGGTGGGGAGCCGGTCACCTGGTGGAGGACGCTAAACCTTGCTGTGACGGGTCGGTGACGCGTTGTGCGGAAGTGCCGGGAGCGGACCGGGGGTGACCGTAAGTGACCGTGATCCCTGGGCGAGGACGGCGGGTTCACGCGGAGTGCTGACCGATGTGGCGGTTTCGGGAGCCGTGGGAGTGGTGGGGTGCTATGGGGTGCATATATGCAAGATCACTGAGTGTCGCGGTGAGGGAAGGAAGGTGGCGCGGTGACGGTGAGTGAGGGGAGTGGGGCGGTGTCGGATGGTCGCGCGGCGCTGATTAGGCTCCGGCTCCATGGACGTACTCATCCATCTCTTCGTCGGCCTGCACATCATCGGCATCGCCGCGCTGCTCGGTGGTTTCCTCACCCAGATGAAGGCGATGGGCCAGGGCACCGCCCGGTTCGTCCCCGCGATGCTGCACGGCGCGCTGACCATGCTGGTCACCGGGGTGATCCTCGTCGGCCTCAACCAGGCGGACGACCAGTCCGTCGACAACATCAAGATCGGCGTGAAGCTGGCGCTGCTGATCGTGATCCTCGGACTCGTCTATGTGAAGCGGGACGAGGACAAGGCGGACAAGAGCCTGTTCGGACTGGTGGGGCTGCTGACCATGGCGAACGTCTTCATCGCTGTGCTGTGGACGTGACCTCGGCGTAGGCCGTACCGCGCTCCGGCGGTGGACGCCTCACGCGCGCGTGCTCGATGACGACGGCACGCGCGCGTGCGTGTGTCAGGCCGGGCGGACCACGCTGTGGATCGACGACTCGCCGTCGTAGTAGACCGACTCCTCGCGGACGTAGGCGCCGGGCTTCGGGGCGTGGATCATCATGCCGTTGCCGATGTAGATGCCCACGTGGGTGACATCGTCGTAGAAGAAGACCAGGTCGCCGGGCTGGGCGTTGGAGAGGGAGACCGTCGTGCCGGCGTCGACCTGGTCGTAGGTGACGCGGGGGATGTCCACGCCGGCGGCCTTCCAGGCGGCCTGGGTGAGGCCGGAGCAGTCGTAGGAGTCGGGGCCGGTGGCGCCCCAGACGTACGGCTTGCCTATCTGGGCGCGGGCGAAGGCCAGGGTCTTCTCGGCCTTGGTGGCGTACGAGGAGTCCGGCACGGACGAGTCCGAGGCGCTCGATTCGGACGACGACCCGCCGCTCTCCTGCCGCTGGGCGGCCTCCTGGCGCTGACGCTCGGCCTCCGCCTGTTGCCGCGCCAGCTCCGCCGCCTTGCGTGCCGCCTCCTCCTGCTTGCGCTTCTCGATCGCGGCGAGGCGTTCCTTCTCCCGCGCCGTCAGCTTCGAGAGCAGGTCGCGGGCGTCGGAGAGCTTCTTCTGGACGGTGGCCTTGGCCGTTCGCAGGTCGTTCTGCGACTCGGTGAGCGTCTCGAGGCTCTGGCCGGCCTCCTGGCGCTTCTTCATCGTCGCGGACTGCTGGGTGAAGTACTCGTCGACCGTTTCCTTCTGACGACCGGTCAGGCGGTCCATGAGCTGGGTCTGGTCGAAGTAGTCCTGCGGGGTGTCCGCCAGCAGGAAGGTCGCCGTGTCGGGGGCGGCGGCTCCCGTGCGGTACTGGGCGGCGGCGTTGCGGCCCATTTTCTCCCGCGCCTCGTTGAGCCGCTGGGTGCGCTTGGCGACGTCGTCGAGGAGGGTGTCGACGCGCTTGCGCTGCTTCGCGGTCTTCTCCTTGGCCGCGTTGTACTTCTCGGTCGCCGACTCCGCCTGGCGGTAGAGGTCGTCGACCTTCTTCTCGATCTCTTCGAGGCTCGGCTTGTCGTCCGTCGAGGGGCTCGCGTCGGCCGACTGGGAGAGCAGCGCCACGGAGGTGAGGGCCGCCGTGGCGAGGGCGGGGGTCCGTATGCCTGCTACGCGCGTACCAGCGGGACGCGACTTGCGGTGCGACGCCAAGGGAGGCGACTCCTTCCACGTTCCGCCTACCGAGTTAGCTGTCGGGTTCGGGCGGGTGGTTCGGAAGGGTTGCCCTACGGCCTGTCCCGAGCGGGATCGGGCCGATTCACCCCAAGTTGGGTGGGTCCCCGGCTCCGGCTGCGCGGCGGCGTGCCGGACTCGACGGAGGCCGCGCGAATCGGCGACGTTCGCCGGAGGGGGTCGTACGGCCTGTCGGGCACGGTAGCCAACTCGTGTGGCGCCTGTGAAGGTTGATGTTCGATATGCCCGATACATTTTCGTGACCTCGGGTCAGGTGGTCGCCGACCGTGGTCGATCGGGCGGGGTGTGTCGCCACTTGTGTGGATATGAGGGGTGCTGGTGCATGTCGTCCCCCGGTGGCGGCTTTCGGTCGTCTCGTGGGCGGGGTAGCTCGATCGTGTGATCGTCACTCGTGGGCTTGGGGTGACCTGCGCTCGGGGTGGCCAGTGATGCGTGGAGCGGCGCCGCCGGCCGGGGTGGGGGGCGGGGGGCGGTCACGGATTGTGGGCGGGTGGTTCCGGAAGGTGAGGGCGGGTTGGGGTGGCAGGTTCGGCGGGTTCCGGGTGTCGAATCGGGCGATGTTCTCGGGGCGGCGGCGGGCTGTCAGTGGGGCGCCCTAGACTCGGAGAGCGATGAGCAGCCTCTTTGACGACAGCTTCCTGGCGGACCTCCAGGCCCCACGGGCCCACGAGGAGGAACCCCCGCCGCCGCCCGAGGACGATCACGCTCCGGAGCCGGTTCCGGACGATCTGTTCGGCGGGAAGTTCGACGTGCCGCCGGACCGGGACGCCTACTACCGCGACGGCGCCCCGCGCCCTGCGCTCGACGCGGCCGCGCTGCTGGAGGGGCTGAACGACAACCAGCGTGCCGCCGTCGTCCACTCCGGCACCCCGCTGCTCATCGTGGCCGGCGCCGGCTCCGGCAAGACACGCGTGCTCACCCACCGCATCGCCCACCTGCTGGCCGAGCGGAACGTGCATCCGGGGCAGATCCTCGCGATCACCTTCACCAACAAGGCCGCGGGCGAGATGAAGGAGCGCGTCGAGCAGCTCGTCGGGCCGCGCGCGAACGCGATGTGGGTGATGACCTTCCACAGCGCGTGCGTGCGCATCCTGCGCAGAGAGAGCAAGAAGCTCGGGTTCACGTCATCTTTCTCGATCTACGACGCCGCCGACAGCAAGCGGCTGATGGCGCTCGTCTGCCGGGATCTCGATCTCGACCCCAAGCGGTTCCCGCCCAAGTCCTTCAGCGCCAAGATCAGCAACCTCAAGAACGAGCTGATCGACGAGGAGGACTTCGCCGCGCAGGCGACCGACGGCTTCGAGAAGACCCTCGCCCAGGCCTACGCGATGTACCAGTCGCGGCTGCGCGAGGCGAACGCCCTCGACTTCGACGACCTGATCATGACGACGGTCAATCTGCTGCGCGCCTTCCCGGACGTCGCCGAGCACTACCGCCGTCGCTTCCGGCACGTCCTCGTGGACGAGTACCAGGACACCAACCACGCCCAGTACGCCCTGGTCCGCGAGCTCGTCGGCACCCGCGAGCACCCCGTCGACGTGCCGCCCAGCGAGTACGACATCGAGCCCGCCGAGCTGTGCGTGGTCGGTGACGCCGACCAGTCGATCTACGCCTTCCGCGGCGCGACGATCCGCAACATCCTCCAGTTCGAGGAGGACTACCCGGACGCCACGACGATCCTGCTGGAGCAGAACTACCGGTCGACGCAGACGATCCTCAGCGCCGCCAACGCGGTCATCGAGCGCAACGAGTCCCGCCGCCCCAAGAACCTGTGGACCAACGCGGGCGCGGGCGCGCGCATCACCGGCTATGTCGCGGACACCGAGCACGACGAGGCGCAGTTCGTCGCCGACGAGATAGACCGACTGACGGACGCGGGCGAGGCGAAGGCCGGCGATGTCGCCGTCTTCTACCGGACGAACGCCCAGTCCCGTGTCTTCGAAGAGGTCTTCATCCGCGTCGGCCTGCCGTACAAGGTCGTCGGCGGTGTCCGCTTCTACGAGCGCAAGGAGGTCCGGGACGTCCTGGCCTACCTGCGGGTCCTTGCCAACCCCGAGGACTCCGTGCCACTGCGGCGGATTCTGAACGTGCCCAAGCGGGGCATCGGCGAGCGCGCCGAGGCGATGATCGACGCCCTCGCCCAGCGGGAGAAGATCAGCTTCCCGCAGGCGCTGCGGCGCGTCGACGAGGCGTACGGCATGGCCGCGCGGTCGACCAACGCCGTCAAGCGGTTCAACACGCTGATGGAGGAGCTCCGTACGATCGTCGAGTCCGGCGCGGGACCGGCGACCGTACTGGAGGCGATCCTCGAACGCACCGGGTACCTCGCCGAGTTGCAGGCGTCCACTGATCCGCAGGACGAGACCCGTATCGAGAACCTTCAGGAACTCGCCGCCGTCGCCCTGGAGTTCGAGCAGGAGCGCGGCGAGGGCGAGGCCGGTACGCTGGCCGACTTCCTGGAGCAGGTCGCCCTGGTCGCCGACTCCGACCAGATCCCCGACGAGGACGAGGACGGCTCCGGCGTCATCACCCTGATGACCCTGCACACCGCCAAGGGCCTGGAGTTCCCGGTCGTCTTCCTCACCGGCATGGAGGACGGCGTCTTCCCGCACATGCGCGCCCTCGGTCAGGCCAAGGAGCTGGAGGAGGAGCGGCGCCTTGCCTACGTCGGCATCACGCGCGCGCGTGAGCGGCTGTATCTGACGCGCTCGACGCTGCGCAGCGCGTGGGGGCAGCCGTCGTACAACCCGCCCTCCCGCTTCCTGGAGGAGATCCCGGCGACGCATGTGGACTGGAAGCGGACGGGGGCGAGCGCACCGGTGTCCTCCGGTCCCGCGGCCGGCGTGGCGGCCTCGCTGTCATCGTCCCGCTCGCGCTCCTCGGCGTCGGGCGCGTCGGGCTTCGCCACGCGGCGGACCTCCGAGAAGCCGGTGGTCCAGCTGGCGGTCGGCGACCGGGTCACTCACGACCAGTTCGGCCTCGGCACCGTGATGGCCGTCAAGGGCACGGGCGCGAACGCCGAGGCGACGGTCGACTTCGGGGACGCCAAGCCGAAGCGGCTGCTGCTGCGGTACGCGCCGGTGGAGAAGCTGTAGCGCGGACACCTGTGCCTCCGCGGAAAGGCGGGGGCACAGTGGGAACGCTGAAAATCGGGGGCACACAGGGAAGGCGTGGCGTCGCCCAGGTCGCCCAGGTCGGGCAGGCCGGGCATTCCTACGTCGGGTCGACCCCGTGGCTGCGCAGCCAGGACAGTGGGTCTATGGCCGAGCCGCCTCCCGGCCGGACCTCGAAGTGCAGGTGCGGGCCGGTGGAGTTGCCGGAATTGCCGGAGTACGCGATGGGGTCGCCGGCCTTCACCGTCGTACCGGAGGCGACGCGATAGCTGGAGAGGTGGCAGTACCACGTCTCCGTGCCGTCCTTCGCGGTCACGATCATCATGTTGCCGTAGGCGCTGTTCCACTGCGTGCGGACGGTGCCGTCGGTCGCGGCCATGACGGTCGTGCCGTAGGAGACGGGGAAGTCGATACCGGTGTGCAGGGACATCCAGTTGATGCCGGACTGGCCGTAGTAGGCGCTGAGCCCGTGCTGCGCGACCGGAAGGGCGAACTTCGGGCGCAGCCGCTCCTTGCGGGCCGCCTCCTCGGCGGCCTTCCGCTTCTCGGCCTCCTGCTGGGCCTTGAGGTCGATCCGCTCCTGCGTACGGCTGACCCGGTCGCCGAAGTCGTCGGCGCCGGCGGCGAGGATCTCAAGCTGGGCGTCCAGCTTGTTGTTCGCGGTGGACGGCTTCACGGCCTCGCCGTCCGAAGCGGTCGTCACCGTGTCCTGGTCGTCGGTCAGGGTGCCGACCGAGGCGGCCGCGATGCCCGCGACGCCCATCACACACGCCGAGGGCACGGCGATCGTGAGCATCGCGGAGCGCTTGGGGGGCGTACGGCGACGGGAGCGCGCCCCACTGCGGGAGGCGGCGCGACCGGAGGGGGCCGGGGTGGACTCCTCCTGGTCGTCGAGGAGCGGGGCCACGTCCGGGAGTTGGCCGGTGGCGGTCAGCTCGGCGTCGTCCCGCGCGGGGTCGTCGTAGCCGGTGGGGACGGCCTGCTCGATCTGCTCGAAGTGAGCGGTCGCCTGCTGGTCGAAGGATTCTGCTGACTGCTCGTACTCGTCGGTCGGCTGCGCGGTGCTGTCGGTGCCGCCGTCGGAGTTCCACTGCGTGGCGTCGTAGGCCCCGGTCTCGAAGGTCTGCGTGCCCCATTCCCAGTGCTGGGTCTGGTCGGCCGGGGTGCCGGACTGGTCGGGCTGGACCCAGGCACTCGCGTCCCACTGGCCGGAGGCGTCGTGACCGGTGGCCTGCTGCGGGACGAACGACAACTGCTGCTGGCCGGTCGTCCACGCCGTGGTGTCGTACGCGCCGGTGTCGTAGGCGGCGTGGTGCTGGGCCGCGTAGGCGTCGTAGTTCAGGGTCTGCTGGCTGCCCGTGGACCACTGCGTGGCGTCGTACGCGCCCGTGTTCTCGCCCGGGAGGCTGCCGAACAGGGGGTCGGCGTCGAACGTCGTGGTGGTGTGGCCGGCGGCGTCGAATGCGGTGGCGTCGTAGGCGGCGTACGTGGTGGCGTCACCGTAGTGGGCCTCCTGGGCGCCGTACGACGCGTAGTGCGCCGAGGCGGCATCGGAAGCCGGAGCCGGGGAGGTCATGGTCCCCGACGGGTGACGATCGTTCACCAACTTCTCTCTCGCCTCGACAACAGGGGCTGCCAGAGCAGTGCGGCGACTGTACCCGGCGGTATGCGGGCACGACAATCTTCGGCAGGTTTCGCGCGCGCAGGAAACGGGCATTCGGCCGTGTTTTGGCGGACTGTGGGCGCGAGTTTGGCCTTGTGTTCGAAGATTGTTCGACGTCTCTGGGCTGTCCCGGCTGTGCGGCGAGTGTGTGTCAGCTGTGGAGACGTGCCGTCGGCGGCCGGCGGCACGGGCTTGTCACGCCACTGTCAGGCCGTCGGCCTGCGCGGCTGCTTCGGCTCCCGTCTCCGCGGTGTCGAGAGCCTGCCGTATCCCGGTCGCCACGGCGGGGTGCACCGGCAGGGCGAGGTGGCCGACGCCGCTCACGCGGACGTTCCGCGCCAGCAGGTCCGGGTGGTCGATACAGGCCGTCTCCAGCGGGTCCATCAGGTGGTCGAGGTCGCTCCAGAAGCCGACGAAGTGCGTACGGCAACCGGGAGCCGGACCTGCCAGTTCCGTGAGGATCGGTGAGCCGGGGCGCATCTGACGCACGATCGGGTGCGCGTTGGCCAGCGGGACGACCCGGGTGCCGGAGTGCGGTGTGCCGAGTGTGACGAGCGTACGGACCCGGAGGTCGCCGCCGAGGCACTGCACGTAATAGCGCGCTATCAGCCCGCCGAGGCTGTGCCCGACCATGTCCACCTGGCGGCTGCCGGTGCGCTCGCAGATCTCCTCTATGTGGCGGCCGAGCAACTCGGCGGCGGCGCGGATGTCGCAGGTCAGCGGTGAGTAGTTGAGCGACTCGACCTGGTGCCTGCCGTGCTGGGCGAGGTTGCGGCGCAGCAGGACGAAGACCGAGCGGTTGTCTATGAAGCCGTGCAGCAGGACGACGGGGGGCTTGCTCTCCGTCGGCAGGTGGGCGGTGTCCGGTGGGGGGAGTGCCGGGGTGGACCGGCGTTCCTGCGCGATGCCGGAGGGATACAGGAGCAGATGTCCGGCGAGGATCGCGATCTCCAGGGCGGTCGCCTTCAGCAGGGCCACGGAGAGGCCGGCCAGTCTGCTCGGGAGCAGGCGCCGACAGAGCGGAAGAAAGGAGAGTGCTGCCCCGGTGACCTTCATGGCCGACCTCCTTGCGGCACGCAGGAGGACGACTCCGGCCCCCGTGTGCCCTCGTGGCAGTCGCTGCGGAGGTGGTCGGCGAGGCGTGCGGAGGGCGCCTGGGGCAAGCGAGGCGCGTGACGCGGGCCGGCCCTGGGGGCCGTGGTGCGCCGATCGATCGCCTGACGAGGCTCCCTGCCGGTGTCGGCGACGAGGCTCCCCGCTGTCGTGCCTTACCTGCCCTACGTGCCCTGCGTACCACCGTCGATGCGCCCCACCGCCACGTCGCGCGATGTGCGGCGCGTGGTGCGGCGACCTCGTTGCGGCTCCCGTTGCGCGTGGTTCCGCTGCGACGCGTGTGCCGCAGACTGCTGCGGCCCATGTGCCGCAAAGATGTGGAACGGTGCGCGGCGAACGTGTCCCACCGTGTGATTTCCCCCTCGGTCTGCACCGCGAAACTGCCGGTTGCGGGATGCTGGAGATAACGTTCGTTCACTTCCCCGGCGGCGTGGCCCGGGGAGTCCGTGCCGGGGAGGGCGCGTCCGGCGCGTGAGCGGCGGAAAAGTGCGACACGCGCATCATGTGTGGCATGCGCGCCGAGTGCGGCATAACTCGTATATGAGCGGTACTTGTCGGTACGGATGGATGTAGTCGCTTCATGGAGGCAGTGATGGGTGTGGCAGCCGGTCCGATCCGCGTGGTGGTGGCCAAGCCGGGGCTCGACGGCCACGATCGGGGAGCCAAGGTCATCGCGCGGGCGCTGCGCGATGCCGGCATGGAGGTCATCTACACCGGGCTTCACCAGACGCCCGAGCAGATCGTCGACACCGCCATCCAGGAGGACGCCGACGCCATCGGCCTCTCCATCCTCTCCGGCGCCCACAACACCCTCTTCGCCGCCGTGATCGACCTCCTCAAGGAGCGCGACGCGGAGGACATCCTGGTCTTCGGTGGCGGAATCATTCCCGAAGCGGATATTCCGCCGCTGAAGGAGAAGGGCGTCGCGGAGATCTTCACGCCCGGGGCGACGACGCAGGCGATCGTGGACTGGGTGCGGGCGAACGTGCGTCAGCCGGCTGCGTCGGGCGGCTGAGCCGGCTTCGCTGCGGGTGAGCGGGTCTTTCTCCGCGGGTGAGTGGGGGTGGCCGCCCTTTGAGGTGCCGCCTCCATACCCCCGCATCGACCCTGAACCGGCCTTGTCCTCACACACCGGACCGGCTCGGCGAGTCCAGCTCCGCGAGCATGGCCGCCCGCAACCGCAGCGTCGTGACCAGCCGCTGGAACGCCTCCGCCCAGTACCCACCGGCTCCCGGCGACGCGTCCTCCGGCTCGTCCGGTACGGCCAGCAGGCCGTCGAGGCGGCTTGCCTCGGCCGGGTCGAGGCAGCGCTCGGCCAAACCCATCACGCCGCTGAAACTCCATGGATAACTCCCCGCGTCCCTCGCGATGTTGAGCGCGTCCACGACCGCCCGCCCGAGCGGCGGCGCCCACGGAACCGCACACACGCCGAGCAGTTGAAACGCCTCCGACAGACCGTGCGTCGCGATGAACCCGGCGACCCACTCGGCACGCTCGGCGGAGCCCAACGTGCCGAGGAGCTTCGCGCGCTCGGCCAGGGACACCGCACCCGGACCCCCGGCCTCCGGGGCGGCCGGTGACCCGAGGAGCGCCCTCGCCCAGTCGGCGTCCCGCTGCCGTACCGCCGCCCGGCACCACGCCGCGTGCAGCTCGCCCTGCCAGTCGTCCGCCACCGACAGCGCCACGATCTCCTGAGGTGTACGCCCGCCGAGCCGCCCCGGCCACGCCCCGAGCGGCGCCGCCTCCACCAACTGGCCGAACCACCACGACCGTTCACCCCGCCCCGCCGGAGCCTTGGGCACGACTCCGTCGCGCTCCATGCCCGCGTCGCACTCGTGCGGTGCCTCGACACTGATCGTCGGCGTGTTGCGCGTGTGGTCCAGCGCCACGCACGCCCCGGCGCGCACCGCCATCCGTGCGGCGAGCGCAGAGCCCGGCAGCGCGGAGAGCAGCTCCGCCGCCGTCGCCCGCACATTACGGCTCCGGTCGGCCAGCGCCTGCTCCAGGAACGGCTCGTCCTGCGGGCCGAGCCCGGTCCGCAGCGAGTCCAGGAACATCAGCCGGTCCTCGGCCCGCTCCGTCGCCCAGGTCGTGGCCAGCAGTTCGCGCGCGGCTGCGGGCTCATGTGCGCGTATCGCGGAGAGCAGGGCGACCCGTTCGGCGAACAGCCCTTCCCGCCAGAGCTGTTGCACCTCGGCCGAGTCAGCGAGGTGCGGCAGCGCCGCGCCTCCGCCCGGGGTCGCACGCAGGGCGAAGCGCCAGTCCGGGTTCAGCCGGGCCAGCCACACCGCCCGGGGGCCCGCGAACCTCAGTGCCGCCGGCCGCAGATCCGTACGCCCCCGTGCCGCGTCCAGCAGCGCGGGCAGCGCCTGCGGGGGCGGCGCGAAACCGCGGTCGTTCGCCGTCGCGAGCCACTGGGGCAGCAGCTCCATGAGGTCGGGCGCCGTGCCTCTGCGTCCGCCGCCGGCCGCGCCGGGACGGTCGGCCAGCAGCATCGCCAGCCTGCGGGCCGCCGCCGGGGGCAGCGTCGGTCGCGGGTCCTCGGGCGCCGGCTGCGGCCGCTGCGCCGCTCGCGCCGGGCGCAGCCCGGCCCGCCGCCGTAGGGTCTCCGCGGCCGCCGCGTCCAGCAACGCCACCGGCGTCTCCCGGCCCGGCACGCAGCCCGGGGGCGTACGGCGATCCGTCCCTAGCAGCGCCGCCGTGACGAGTTCCTCCCAGGCGCCGAGGGCCGGCGAAGCCACGGGAACGGAGGGACTGTTCATGGGGTCATTCCTCTCTGCCTTCGGGCGGGGCCTGCCTTCGGGTGGGGTCTGCCTTCGAGTGGGGCGCCGTGGAGCGGTCGAGGGAGGTCCAGGGTGGGTGTCCGCCAGGGCGGGTCCGGTGCCCGGCGTGGGATGGAGGGCGCCCACCAGGGCGGCGGGTGCCGCGACACGTGCCGTTCAGCACAGCTGCACCGCCTCTCCCGCCCCGTCCGGCCAGGCTGTCAACGGGGTGAAGCCACGGTGGCCGCACTCGCCGAACACCTTGATCGGCGTGCCGCCCGACAGCGCGACCAGGCGCCACAGGCCCGGACGGGCACGGGCGGCCGGGGTGAGCGGCAGAGCCGTGTCCGTGTCGGCGTCCGCCAACTGCCAGGAGTCGCCGTCCGGGGTCGGTACGACCCGGTCCAACGTCACCGGGACGGAGTCCAGCCAAGGGTCGGCGCGAAGTGCCTCGCCGTACCGGGCGGTCGCCTCGGCCGTCGTCACACCCGGTGGCCGTATCGCCGCGGGCGCGGGCGGCGCGAACTGCTCGCCCAGAGCCGCCCGCACCTGTCCGGCGCCCGGGTACGCCGACACCTCGGCCTCCAGGGCCAGCCCCACCGGCAGCGCCAGCTCCGGGGCTCGGCCGGCGGCACCGTAGGAGAGGAGCAGCGCGGTGCGGCCCGAGTCGGCGCCGTACAGCCATATCCGGCGCGTGGTCAGTTTCGTGTCCGCCGTGTCGTACTGGGCGAGGACCAGCCAGCGGTCCCGCAGCGGCGGGCCGTCCGCCGATGAGGGCAGCCCCATGCGGGAGCGGACCGTGTCCGCCAGGTCGTCGGGCAGGCGCTCGCGACGCAGCCAGCCCTGGTCGAGGAGGTGGAGGAGGGCGCACTCCTCCAGCAGCCGCACCGGCCAGCCGGGGCCGGACGCCGGGACGGCCCCCAACTCCCGCACCCGAGCCGCCAGACCGGGAGCCTGCGCGTCGACCATGCGGGCCGCCGTCTCCTCCCACAGTCCGTACCCCGCCTGTTCCGCGCCGGCCAGGCCGCCGCGCAGCAGGTCCGCCAAGCGCTGCTCCAGCTCCGTCGCGCCCGCGGTGACCCGTACGGCCCGGCGCTCCGCCCTGCGCCGTGCCGCCTCCGGGTCACCGGAGGCGGACGAGGAACCGGACGCGCCCGTCGTCCGCTTCTCCTCCGCCCGCTGCCTTCTCCCCTCTATCCACTGCGCCGCCCAGTCCGGAGGCGACCCGGGCGGCACCGCGCCTTCCCCGCCCGCCCAGAGCAGCAGCAGCCCGAGCGCGTGTTTGCACGGGAACTTCCGGCTCGGGCAACTGCACTTGTACGCGGGCCCGGACGCGTCCGCGATGTCGATGACCGTCTGATACGGCTTGCTGCCACTGCCCTTGCACAGCCCCCACACCGTCCCCTCGTCGGAGCTACCCGCCTCGGACCACGGTCCCGCCGCACCGAGTTTGCTTCCCGCTTTGCGTGACGCGGAGTCAGGCGCCAGTGCCAGCACCTGGTCCGCGGTCCAGCGCACCCCCTGCTGAGTCATGCCATCGAAGGTAGATCCCCCCACTGACAATCGGCCCGGGCCGAGGACTCGTCAGCGGGATCGCGAACGCGTTTGCGCAGGTCGGAACGCATTGTCAGTGGCGTGGTGCACGGTGGATACCAGATTCGAACCGGCCGAGCTGGAGGGGGACTTCGCCATGTCTGTGTCCGTTGAGCCGACGCCCGTCGACGCGGGGAGGACGGAGGCGGCCGAGGCGTTGCGACCGCACGCCGAGAATGCCTTCGCCGATGAACTCGCCGCGTTGGCGGCACAGGACGACCGTCCGCGCCCGGCCCGCTGGAAGCTGTCGCCGTGGGCCGTGGCCACGTATCTGCTCGGCGGCATGCTGCCGGACGGCACGGTGATCACACCGAAGTACGTGGGCCCGCGCCGCATCGTCGAGGTCGCCGTCACCACGCTCGCCACCGACCGCGCCCTGCTCCTGCTGGGCGTGCCCGGCACCGCGAAGACATGGGTCTCCGAGCATCTGGCGGCGGCCGTCAGCGGCGACTCGACGCTGCTGGTGCAGGGCACGGCGGGCACACCGGAGGAGGCGATCCGGTACGGCTGGAACTACGCGCAGCTTCTCGCGCACGGGCCCAGCCGTGACGCCCTGGTGCCGAGCCCCGTCATGCGGGCCATGGCGGAGGGGATGACGGCGCGCGTCGAGGAGCTGACCCGTATCCCGGCCGACGTGCAGGACACGCTGATCACGATCCTGTCGGAGAAGACGCTGCCCATACCCGAGCTGGGGCAGGAGGTGCAGGCGGTCCGCGGGTTCAACCTCATCGCCACGGCCAACGACCGCGACCGTGGCGTCAACGACCTCTCCAGCGCTCTGCGCCGCCGCTTCAACACGGTCGTGCTGCCGCTGCCGGAGAGCGTCGAGGCCGAGGTGGACATCGTCTCGCGCCGCGTCGACCAGATCGGCCGTTCCCTCGACCTGCCGGCCGCGCCCGACGGCGTCGACGAGATCCGCCGCGTCGTGACCGTGTTCCGCGAGCTGCGCGACGGGGTCACCTCGGACGGCCGCACGAAGGTGAAGTCGCCGAGCGGCACGCTCTCGACGGCGGAGGCGATCTCCGTCGTCACCAACGGCCTCGCGCTGGCCGCCCACTTCGGTGACGGCGTGCTGCGGTCCGGCGACGTCGCCGCGGGCATCCTCGGCGCCGTCGTCCGCGACCCGGCGGCCGACCGGGTCATCTGGAAGGAGTACCTGGAGGCCGTCGTGCGTGAGCGGGACGGGTGGACGGACTTCTACCGGGCGTGCCGGGAGGTGAGCGCGTGAACGACGACCTGGGGTGGGGCCGTCCGGGCGGCGGGTCCAAGACGGGTGGATCCAAGCCGGGTGGGTCTGTGGCCGAGCGGCCCATGGAGGCGGTGTCCTCGTGCCGGGTGGATCCAAGGCGGGTGGGCGGCCCGTGAGGGGGGTCAGCAGCCGTCCTGAGAAGGAGAGGGGGTTCGGTGTGACAGGCGTTGACAGGGCTGTGCGCGGGGGCGTCGGCGGGGCCGGCAACGGAGGCGTGGAGGCGAGTGCCTACCAGGTGGGTGAGGTGCGGGCCGAGTCGGACACCTCGGCCACGCCCGCCCCCGCGTCGAAGCCGTCGGGACCGCTGCTGCTCGGCGTGCGGCACCACGGGCCCGGGTCGGCGCGGGCCGTGCGGGCGGCGCTGGACGCGGCCCGGCCGCGGGTCGTGCTGATCGAGGGACCGCCGGAGGCGGACGCCCTGATCCCGCTCGTCGCCGACGAGGCCATGCGACCGCCGGTCGCCCTTCTCGCCCACGCCGTGGACGAGCCGGGCCGCTCGGCCTTCTGGCCGCTGGCCGAGTTCTCCCCGGAGTGGGTCGCGCTCCGCTGGGCCCTGGAACACCAGGTCCCGGCCCGTTTCATCGACCTGCCCGCCACGCACACGCTGGCGTGGCGGAAACAGGACGCGGCCGCGCTGGATACGGAGTCGGGTGAGGGACGTGATCCGGACGCCGACGCTCAGCCGGAGCCCGCACCCCGCTCGGCCGGTGACGGCACACCCGACGAGGAGGGCGGCCCCCGTGCCGACGTCCGGCTCGACCCCCTCGCCGTGCTCGCCGAGACCGCCGGGTACGACGACCCCGAGCGGTGGTGGGAGGACGTCGTCGAGCACCGCGGGGTGGGCGACGCGGACGCGTTCGCGCCGTTCGCCGGACTGGAAGAGGCCATGGGCGCGTTGCGGGAGGCGTACGGGTGCGGGGGGCACGAGCGGGATCTCGTGCGGGAGGCGTACATGCGGCTCCAAGTGCGCTCGGCCCAGCGTGAGTTCGGGGACGAGGTGGCCGTGGTGTGCGGGGCGTGGCACGTGCCCGCGCTGCGGCAGCGGAGCACCGTGGCCGCCGACAGGGCGCTGCTGAAGGGGCTGCCCAAGGTCAAGGCGGACATGACCTGGGTGCCGTGGACGTATCGCCGGTTGGCCCGGGCCAGTGGATACGGGGCGGGCATCGACTCGCCGGGGTGGTACGGCCACCTCTTCGGCGTGCCGGACCGACCGGTCGAGCGGTGGATGACCAAGGTGGCCGGGCTGCTGCGGGACGAGGACCGGCTCGTGTCCTCGGCGCACGTGATCGAGGCGGTGCGGCTGGCGGAGACGCTCGCGGCGATGCGCGGGCGGCCGTTGCCGGGGCTGAGCGAGACGACGGACGCGGTGCGGGCGGTGATGTGCGAGGGCTCGGACGTGCCGTTGGCGCTGGTGCGGGACCGGCTGGTGGTGGGGGACGTGTTGGGGGAGGTGCCGCGGTCGGCGCCGGCGGTGCCGTTGCAGCGGGACCTCGACCGGATCCAGCGCCGGCTGCGGCTCAAACCGGAGGCGCTGGAGCGGGAGTTGGAGCTCGACCTGCGCAAGGAGAACGACGCCGAGCGCAGCAGGCTGCTGCACCGGCTGCGGCTGCTCGGCGTGGAGTGGGGTGAGCCGGTCGCGTCGCGGGGGAGCACGGGGACGTTCCGGGAGACGTGGCGGCTGCGGTGGGAACCCGAGCTGTCCGTGCGGGTCGCCGAAGCCGGGGTGTGGGGGACCACCGTGTTCGCCGCGGCGACCGCCAAGGCGGAGGCGGACGCCGTCGCCGCACAGGGCCTCCCCGACGTCACCGCCCTCGCCGAGCACTGCCTGCTGGCCGACCTGCCGGACGCGCTGCCCGGGGTCATGCGGATCCTCGCCGACCGCGCCGCCCTCGACGCCGACGTCGGCCACTTGGCCCAGGCGCTGCCGGCGCTGGTCCGCTCCCTCCGCTACGGCGATGTGCGCGGCACGGACACCGGGGCGCTCGCGGAGGTCGCCGCGGGCCTCGCCGAGCGCGTCTTCGTCGGTCTGCCCCCGGCCTGTGCCGCGCTGGACGCGGACGCGGCCGAGGAGATGCGGCGCCATGTGGACGCGGTGCACGCAGCGGTGGGCTTGCTGGGCGACGCGGTCGCTGCGGGGGAGCGTGCGTGGGACGAGGCGTCGGCCACGGGGAGTGGGGCGGAGGCCGCTGC
This sequence comes from Streptomyces sp. NPDC006385, assembly GCF_040612485.1. Classification (NCBI taxonomy): domain Bacteria; kingdom Bacillati; phylum Actinomycetota; class Actinomycetes; order Kitasatosporales; family Streptomycetaceae; genus Streptomyces; species Streptomyces sp. NPDC006385. The sequence goes on along the minus strand of NZ_JBEXQG010000021.1, from coordinate 36,410 downwards.
TTCCGGGCCGGGTGTCCAGGGCGAGGCCGCCGTTGCCGGGCCTGGCGGCCAGGGGGAAGCCGCCGTCGCCGGGCGCGGTGCTCGGGGCGAGGAGGGCGCGGCAGGACGCGGCACTTCCGGTAGTTCGCCCGCCCTCGGCCACGGTGGCCTGCGCGAGCGCTGGCATGCGGTGCTTCGGGTGCTGTCCTTGCGGGAGACCGTGCCGGGTGTCATCCGGGGGCGTGCGGTGCGGTTGTTGTTGGACGACGGCGAGTTGGCGCAGGACGAGGCGGCGCGGCTCATGGGGCTCGCGTTGTCACCGGGGACGCCGCCGGCGGAGGCGGCGGTGTGGATCGAGGGGTTCGTGGGAGGCGGTTCCGGTGGCGGGATGCTGCTCGTGCATGACGAGCGACTGCTCGGATTGGTCGACGCGTGGCTGACGGGGGTACCGGCGGAGGCGTTCACGGACGTCTTGCCGCTGTTGAGGCGCACCTTCTCGGCGTATGAGCCGGGGGTGCGGCGGACCCTGGGCGAGCTGGTCCGACGCGGTCCGGGGCAGCGGAGTACGGGGGTCGGCGGCTCCGGCATACCCGGCTTCGCCGCCGAGCTCGACGCGGAGCGGGCGGATGCCGTGTTGCCGGTGGTGCGGTTGCTGCTCGGGCTGGACGGGGTGGGAGCGGAAGAGGACGCCGAAGGCGGCCTGGGCCAGAACAACCTTGTGGGGGCGACGGGATGACGACTGACGGAGTGAGCGAGCCGAGGGCGCGGCGGGCCGGAGCGGTGGGCGTTGTCGGTCAACCGCACGGGTTGCCGACGCAGAGCAGGGCAACGACAACGACCGTGCCGGTGATGCCGTTGTGGGAGCGGCCTCGTGAGGGAGCGTGCCGATGACGACCGAGGCCATGGACCCCGCTCAGGAACGGCTGCGGCGGTGGCGGATGGTGCTGGGCGGGGACAACGCCGACGGCACCGGGTGCGCGCTCTCCGGGCGGGACGCGGCGATGGACGGGGCGCTGTCCGCTCTCTACGGCAAGGGGGACAAGGGACAGTCGGGGAAGAACCGTTCGGCAGGGCTCGGGGCGTCGGCGCCGTCCGTGGCGCGGTGGCTCGGGGACATCCGGACGTACTTCCCGTCCTCCGTCGTACAGGTCATGCAGCGGGACGCCATCGACCGGCTCGGGCTGTCCACGCTGCTGCTGGAGCCGGAGATGCTGGAGGCGGTCGAGGCGGACGTGCACCTCGTCGGCACGTTGCTGTCGCTCAACAGGGCGATGCCGGAGACCACGAAGGAGACGGCACGGGCCGTCGTGCGCAAGGTCGTCGAGGACCTGGAGAAGCGGCTCGCCACCCGCACGCGGGCCACCCTCACCGGTGCCCTCGACCGCAGCGCCCGCGTCACCAGGCCACGCCACCACGACATCGACTGGAACCGCACGATCGCGGCCAACCTCAAGCACTACCTCCCCGAGTACCGGACGATCGTGCCGGAGCGGCTCATCGGGTACGGGCGGGCGTCGCAGTCCGTGAAGAAGGAGGTCGTTCTCTGCATCGACCAGTCGGGGTCGATGGCGGCGTCGGTGGTGTACGCGTCCGTGTTCGGAGCCGTGCTGGCGTCCATGCGGTCCATCAGCACGCGGCTCGTCGTCTTCGACACATCCGTCGTCGACCTCACCGACCAGCTCGACGACCCCGTCGACGTCCTCTTCGGCACGCAGCTCGGCGGCGGCACGGACATCAACCGGGCGCTCGCGTACTGCCAGTCGCGGATCACCCGGCCCGCTGAGACGGTGGTCGTGCTGATCAGCGACCTGTACGAGGGAGGCATACGGAACGAGATGCTCAAGCGGGTCGCCGCGATGAAGGCGTCAGGGGTGCAGTTCGTGGCGTTGCTGGCGCTGTCGGACGAGGGGGCGCCCGCGTACGACCGGGAGCACGCGGCCGCGCTCGCGGCGCTGGGCGCCCCGGCCTTCGCCTGCACGCCCGACCTGTTCCCCGAGGTGATGGCGGCGGCCATCGAGAAGCGGCCGATTCCGGTGCCCGACGCGGGCTGAGGAAGGGCAAGGGTGAAGGGAAGGGGGACGCGAAGGGCGAGGATGTTCTGGTGATTTGTCGACCTGGTGACGACCGACTTGGGCCAGCAAAACGGACATGAGTGCCCATCGGTAGCGGGGGGCTTGCGCGACCGCGGGAGGGGCGTGCAAGGATCATTGCCTCTTCAGCGGTGCGCCCGCGCGCCGCTCGTCCGTACCGCGTCGCGCCGACTCGTTGCTCGTCACGTGTACTTCGTTCCGCCGCACGGGAGGACCCACCTCGCCTTGACCTGGCCAGCCGCTGTGCCCGTCGCCGCTCTGCGCGTCCTGCGCATGGCGGCCGGGCGTCGTGCGCTGCAAGTGGCGCTGCTGGTGGGTGGCTTGTTCGCCCTCGGGTTCCTGTGCGGGGAGCGGGCGTACGCGGTCGAGAGGGTGGCGAACGCCCAGGTCGGAACGGGCGCGCACACAGCGGCCGAGCCCGGTCTTCACGCGTCGGCCGAGCCCGGCGTGCACGACGACGCGTCGGCTGCTCCGGCCGTCCCTGCAACTCCGCGGCCCCCGGCCGCCGGAACGCCCGAGTCCGCCGACCAGGGGCTCCGCTCCGTCACCGAGCGTGTCGTCCAGGGTGTGGGTGACCGCGTCGTCGAGCCGTTCGGCGGGTTGGTCGAGTCGGTGAGCAACGGGCTGACCGACGCGCCGAGCACCCCCGGTCTCCCCGGCATCCCCGGCCTTCCTCGCCCCTCGGGTCTTCCCGACCACCCTGGTCTTCCCGATATCCCGAGCCTCCCCGGCACCCCAAGTCTCCCTGGCACCCCGGGCCTCCCCGGGACCCCCGGCCTCCCCGGGACCCCGGGCCTCCCCGGCACTCCAAGCCTCCCCGGTCTGCCGGCCAACCCCGGTGTCCCCGGCCACCCCCTGCCCGCGCCCGTCACCATGACGCCGCAGCCGGAATCGTCGGTGCCCGCCGAAGGCGGCGGCCGTGACGACGAGGGCCGTTCCCGTACCTCCATGACCGTCACCCACGGTCCGCGGTACGTCGCCGATGCCGCCGCGCCCGGCGCCTCGGCAACCACCGACGCGCACCGCACCGCGCCCTCCGCCGACACCCCGGTCCACTGGGTGCCGGCCGATCATCCGGGCGCGGTGGGCAACCGTTCGGCGGGCGACAGCGGCACGCCCCGGCACGGGGACGCGCACGCCGTCTCGGTGAGCCCGCGGGCTCCGTTGCGGCTGGTTCCCGGCGCCGCTGCCCGCGTCGACGTGCACGAGATCCAGGACAGGGACGGGGACGTTCCGGTTTCCCCCGCCTAGGCCAGTAGGCCGGCCCTCCCCGCCGTAGACCTGCCGCGCGGGGGCGGAAACAGGTCTGCCCGCCCGTCCGGACCCCCCAGTTCCGGATGTCCCCCCGGACATCTCCCGGACGGAAGCCGCCGGAGCCGTACCCGGTCCCGCTGGTCCTCGACTCCCCGGACCGCGACCGGAATCGGCGCCGGAATGTCCCCAACCGTCCGAAGCCCCGGAGCTTTGCGCATCCGCGTTCCCCCGGGACCTTCGGAGCCCCAAGATCTAGGGATCCGACGTACGCATGAACAAGAACATCCGCCGTTCGATCGTCATAGCCGCCGGTGTCACCGGTGCCTGGGCGCTCGGTTCGACCGCCGCCAGCGCGGACGAGCTGCCCGCCTCCACCCTCTCCGTACCGGACGCGACCACCGACGCGACCATCGACGCGACCGCCACAACGGCCGACACCGCCGACGCCCCCGGCCTGCTCGGCGCGGTCACCGGCACCGTCAACGGCGTCGTCTCCGGCGTGACGGACACCGTCTCCGGCATCAGCCACGGCGCCGCCGGCACGGTCGTCGACACGGCCAGGACGGCGCCCGCGAGCACGGCCGACCAGGCCCGCCGTTACGTGGACGCCAAGGTCACGGTCCCGTCCGCCACCCAGGCCACTCAGGCCACTCAGGCCACCCAGGCCACCCAGGCCAGCAAGACGAAGGCCGCGGCCCATCTCATCCAGGGCGCCAAGGCCGCCCGCGCGGACAAGGCGGCGCAGGCCGCCCTGCGGGCCGAGGCCGACCTCTCCGCGGTCGCCGCCGATGCCGTCACCGACCTCAGGAACGCACCCCAGGGCACCCGGGAAGTCCCCAGCACCATCGACTACCTCTTCGGCCCCCTCGCCGCCTTCGCCCCCGAGCTGGAGGAGGCGCTCGCCGCCGCCCAGACGAAGCTGCAGGGCACCCAGGCGGTGGCGCGTTCGCAGGCGCAGGGCGTCGAGGCCGCGGTACGGACGAAGGCGCAGTACGCCGTCGCCGGCGCGGGCCGCACCGGAGCGGCCGCACAGGACGTCGCCCAGGCGGCCGTGGCCACCGCCAAGGGCCGCGCCACCGCCACGGCGGCGACCGCGCAGTCCACCGCCACCGGCCGGGCCACCGCCGTCACGGGGGCCGCCGAGGCATCCGTCTCCGCCGTCCCCAGCCACCTCACCGGCACGGTCGGCGGCGTCCAGCAGCGGGTCGTCGGGACGGTCAGCACCGTTCCCGGCACGGTCACGCCGGTCGTCGAGCAGACCGCCGACGCGGTCGTCCCGCCGATCGCCGGCCAGGCCGTGAACGGCGTCCTGCCCGTCGCCGGACACGCCGTCGAGGGTGTCGCCCCGGCCGCCCAGCACGCCGTAGCCGGCGTCGCCCCCGCCGCCACCCACACCGTGGCCGGGGTGACGCCGGTCGCCGGGCACGCGGTGGACGGCATCCAGCCGGTGGCCACCCACACCGTGGCCGGAGTGCGGCCGGTCGTCGGCCAGACGGTGGACGGCGTAGTTCCGGTCGCTCAGAGTGCCGTCGCCGGCGTCGCCGCGACCGCCGGGCACACGGTCGACGCCGCCACGGCGCTGGCGCACGGCTTCGCCGCCGACGTACAGGCCGTGGCCGGCCAGGCCGTCGCGGGCGTCCAGCCGGTCGCCGCCGATGCCGTGCACGGCGTCCACTCGGTTGCCGGTGGTGCCGTCCAGGGCGTGCGGCCGGTGGCCCACGGCGCGGTCGGCGACGTGCACCACCTCGCCCAGGGCGCCGTCTCCGACGTGCAGCCCGTCGCCTCCGGCGCCGTCGCCGACGCGCACCAGGTCGTGGGGGGCGTGGCCGCGGACGTACCCCCGTACGCCGCCGGACTGGCCGGCCAGGTCGTCGGAGACGGCGGCGGTGCGGTCCTGCCGCCCGTCGCCGGCACCGCCGTGCACGGCGTGGTGCCGGTCGCCGAGCAGGCCGTCGCGGACGCGGGTGCGGCGGCGTACGGCGTGACCGGTGACGTGCAGCCGTTCGCGGGCGGCCTCGTCGGGCAGGTCGACCCGTTCGCGCACGGGGTGGCGGGGCAGGCCGTCCCCTTCGCCGAGGGCGTCGCCGCTCACGCGCAGTCGTTCGCGTACGGCGTCACCGGCGCCGTGCAGCCCGTCGTCGACATGGTGGTGGACACCGTCCAGCCGGTCGTGCGGGGCGTCGGCGGCAGCGCCACGACGCTGGCGTACGGCGTCACGGGCGACGTGCGGCCCTTCGCGGGCGGTGTCGTCGGTGAGGTCGACCCCTTCGCCCACGGTGTCGCGGGCGAGGTCGCGCCTTTCGCCGGGGACCTGACCGGGACGGTCCAGGGCTCGGCCGGCCCGCTGGCCGGGAACGCTGCCGCGGGCACGCAGGGCGTGGCCCACTCGGTCGCCCCGGGCTACGTACAGGACGCCCAGGTCGCCCAGACCGCCCGTGCCGCCCAGGAACTGCACTACGGCGGCACGTACGGCATCTGACCGCACGTACGGCATCTGACCCTCGTATCGCCGGGTCACCCAGGTGACCCGGCGGCCGACCGACTCCGCGGGGCAGCCGGCCCCGGACGGCCGAACGCCGTCGGCCCGTCCGGCCGGAACCCCGCGGAACGGCCGGGTGATCCCCATTGGGGTGGGGATCACCCGCCCAGAGCCCTCAGGGGTGGCCCATGCGCCCCCTTCGGGCTGTTCAAGGGACCTCACCGGGTCAACCCCAACCCGGTGAGGTCCTTCTTCATGCCCTCACATTCGGCACGCCGTGCCAGTGATCTCTGCTGATCGCGGCATCATGTGACAGGTATCACCGCTCACGTGTGAGATGCGATTTAGAGAGGCCCGCCCAGCGGCGATAACCTGCGAGACGGACATGCCGCGCGCTCGGACACCGTGTGCGCCTCCCTTGTGACACATGCGGACCGTCACGTTGCCCTTCGCGGCACGCCCACGCATCCAACGAACCGCGAGATCACTGATAGGGACGGAAGCGCGTGGACCTGTTCGAGTACCAGGCGAGGGACCTCTTCGCCAAGCACGATGTACCGGTGCTGGCCGGTGAAGTCATCGACACGCCTGAGGCGGCCCGCGCAGCCACTGAGCGCCTCGGTGGCAAGTCCGTCGTCAAGGCACAGGTGAAGGTCGGCGGCCGTGGCAAGGCCGGTGGCGTCAAGCTCGCCGCCACCCCGGACGAGGCCGTCGCCCGCGCGACGGACATCCTCGGCATGGACATCAAGGGCCACACGGTCCACAAGGTCATGATCGCCGAGACGGCCCCGGAGATCCTGGAGGAGTACTACGTCTCCTTCCTCCTCGACCGTGCCAACCGCACCTTCCTCTCCATCGCCTCCGTCGAGGGCGGCATGGAGATCGAGGAGGTGGCGGCCACCCGTCCGGAGGCCGTCGCCAAGATCGCGATCGACGCCATCGACGGCGTGGACGAGGCCAAGGCCCGCGAGATCGTCGAGGCCGCCAAGTTCCCGGCCGAGGTCGCGGACAAGGTCGTGAACGTCCTCATCACCCTGTGGGACACCTTCATCAAGTCGGACGCCCTCCTCGTCGAGGTCAACCCGCTCGCGAAGGTCGCCTCCGGTGACGTCATCGCCCTGGACGGCAAGGTGTCGCTCGACGACAACGCCGAGTTCCGTCACGACTGGGACGAGCTGCACGACAAGGCCGCGGCCAACCCGCTCGAGGCCGCCGCCAAGGAGAAGAACCTCAACTACGTCAAGCTCGACGGCGAGGTCGGCATCATCGGCAACGGCGCCGGCCTGGTCATGTCGACCCTGGACGTCGTCGCGTACGCCGGTGAGAAGCACGGCAACGTCAAGCCGGCCAACTTCCTGGACATCGGCGGTGGCGCCTCCGCCCAGGTCATGGCCAACGGTCTGGAGATCATCCTCGGCGACCCGGACGTCAAGTCCGTGTTCGTCAACGTCTTCGGTGGCATCACCGCCTGTGACGAGGTCGCCAACGGCATCGTCCAGGCCCTGAAGCTGCTTGAGGACCGCGGCGAGGAGGTCACCAAGCCGCTCGTCGTCCGTCTCGACGGCAACAACGCCGAGCTCGGCCGGCAGATCCTCACCGACGCGAGCCACCCGCTGGTCCAGCGCGTCGACACCATGGACGGCGCGGCCGACAAGGCCGCCGAGCTGGCCCACGCCGCCAAGTAAGCACTCAGGACGAGGACACCAACACACCATGGCTATCTGGCTCAACAAGGACAGCAAGGTCATCGTCCAGGGCATGACCGGTGCCACCGGCATGAAGCACACCAAGCTCATGCTCGGTGACGGCACGAACGTCGTGGGCGGCGTGAACCCGCGCAAGGCGGGTCAGACCGTGGACTTCGACGGCACCGAGGTACCCGTCTTCGGCACCGTCAAGGAGGCCATCGAGAAGACCGGCGCCAACGTCTCCGTCATCTTCGTGCCGGAGAAGTTCACCAAGGACGCGGTCGTCGAGGCCATCGACGCCGAGATCCCGCTGGCCGTCGTGATCACCGAGGGCATCGCCGTGCACGACTCGGCGTCGTTCTGGGCGTACGCCGGCAAGAAGGGCAACAAGACCCGGATCATCGGCCCGAACTGCCCCGGCATCATCACGCCCGGCCAGTCGAACGTCGGCATCATCCCGGGCGACATCACCAAGCCGGGCCGTATCGGCCTGGTCTCGAAGTCCGGCACGCTGACGTACCAGATGATGTACGAGCTGCGTGACATCGGCTTCTCGACCGCCGTCGGCATCGGTGGCGACCCGATCATCGGCACCACGCACATCGACGCGCTCGCCGCGTTCGAGGCCGACCCCGAGACCGACCTGATCGTCATGATCGGCGAGATCGGTGGCGACGCCGAGGAGCGGGCCGCGGACTTCATCGCGAAGAACGTGACCAAGCCGGTCGTCGGCTACGTCGCGGGCTTCACCGCGCCCGAGGGCAAGACCATGGGCCACGCCGGCGCCATCGTCTCCGGTTCGTCCGGCACCGCCCAGGCGAAGAAGGAGGCCCTGGAGGCCGCGGGCGTCAAGGTGGGCAAGACGCCCACCGAGACGGCCAAGCTGGCGCGCGAGATCCTCGGCGGCTGACCTTCGAGGCTCCGGACCTTCCCAGGGCGCCAGACTTCCAGGCACCTGACCGAACACCGGTGGGCCCGTTCCCTGCGTGGGGGCGGGCCCACCGGTGTTTCGCGCGCCCGCAGCCCCGGCACGGTGGCTCAGCCGGCCTGTGGTGCGAGCTTCTCCGGGCCGTGCTGCATCTGCGCGTGAAGCTTGTCCCGCAGCTTCTGCTGCGTCTCCGACAACGGCCCCGGCGCCACCCTCGGAGGCACGCCGAGCACCGCCTCTCCCGGGGGCACCGGTGGCTCGTAGTGGGTCGGGGCCGTCCGCAGCGTCAACGTCGTCGTGCCGATGAGCGCCACCGTGAACGCGATCGCCGCCCGGGTCCAGAAGCGTGCCCGGCGTTCGCTGCCGTCGCGTACCGTCACCGGCTTGGCCGCGCGCAAGCGCTCCGTGGCGCCCAGTTCGGCCAGTCGGCGGTGGAGTTCGCCGGGGTCGGACAGGGCAGGGAGACGTTCGGCGACCGTGGCGCGGGCGTGCAGGAGGCGCTTCGCGGTCGCGGGCGTGCTCGCCTCCGTCTCGGCCGCCGTCTCGGGCAGGTCGAGGCCCACCCCGTCGTAGAGCAGAAGGGTGCGGCGCTGTGGCGGCGGGAGGGTGAGGAGTACGTCCAGCAGGGCCCGGTCGGACGCGTCGGCGGGCGGCGGCTCGGGGTGCCGGTAGCGGGGGCGGAACCGGTGCCAGGGGGACAGGGCGCAGTCGTACGCGGTCGCCCGCACCCAGCCCGCCGGGTCCCGGTCGCGGGCCACCTCCGGCCAACGCTGCCAGGCCAGTTGGAAGGCATGCTCGACCGATTCGCGTGCGAGTTCGCGGCGCCCGGTGAGCAGGTAGGTCTGCCGTACGAGGGTGGGGGCGCAGAAGGCGTACAGCGCGTCGAAGGCCTGGGCGGGGGTGAGAAGGTCCTGCTGACATGCTGTCACCTCGCCCTCCACCTCTACCTCTACCTCTACCTCCACCGCCCCCTTCCCCTCCGCCGCTACCTCCGGCGCGGGCTCCTGAGCGGCCGTCTTCTCCGCCAGTGAGGTGAGCAGTTGGGCGTACGCCTGCCTCCTCCGGCCGCGCGGTGACGTACGGCCGGCCTCCCACGCGCGTACCGTCTCGCGGCTCACGCCCACCCGTGCCGCGAGCTGAGCCTGCGTCAATGAGGCGGCCTCCCGCAGGCATCGGCGTTCCTCGGGCGGGGGGAGCGGGATTGCAGGGCTCTGCGTCACCGGGCGCCACCCTTCCGTACGAAAAAGTACATAAACATATATTGAGCGACACATCGGAGCTTTGCCCGTTACGACGGAAAAGCGCGTGTCGTTGGGAGCATGGCGGTCGTGATCGAGATGACCGCTCGCCGTACGCCCCTGCTCACGCGCATGCGCCACCGCTCGCCCGGACTGGGCGCCAGTCTCCTGAGCGGCGCCGTGGCGGCGGGTCTGGGGCTGGGTGTGTTCGCCGTACTGGTGATGGTGCTGTGGGTCAGTTCGCCGTACCCGGACAGCGGACCGGGAGGCGCGCTGCGGATCGCCGCCGTGCTGTGGCTGCTGGCGCACGGCGCCGAACTGGTCCGCACCGACACGCTCTCCGGTGTCCCCGCGCCGGTCGGCGTCACACCGTTGCTGCTGCTCATGCTGCCGGTGTGGCTCGTGCACCGGGCGGCGCGGGACCAGGCTGCGGACGGCGGTGACGGGGAGCCGCTGGTGTCGGGGCGCACGGCGTGGGCCGGCGTCGTGCTCGGGTACCTCGGGGTCGGGGTCGGGGCCGCGGTGTACGCCACGGGGGGTGATCTGCGGCCGGCGTGGTTGTGGACCGGGTCGTTCGTGCCGCTGCTCGTGATGGGGGCGGCCGGGGCGGGCGTGTGGACGGCGTGCGGGCGGCCGCCCGAGGTGGTGGAGGGCGTGCTGGTCGCGTTGCCGCGGCGGGTGCGGCGACTGGTGCCCGGCGTGCGGGCGCGTGCCCGGCTCGGTGTCGCGGCGCGGGCCGCGGGGGCCGGCGCGGCGGCGCTCGTCGGAGGTGGGGCGCTGCTGGTGGGCGGGTCGCTGGTGTGGCACGGCGGGGCGGCGCGGGCGTCGTTCCTGCACCTGACGGAGGGGTGGTCGGGGCGGTTCGCGGTGCTGCTGCTGTGTGTGTCGCTGGTGCCGAACGCGGCGGTGTGGGCGGCGTCGTACGCCCTCGGGCCGGGCTTCGTGCTCGGGGTGGGACATGTGGTGGGGCCGGCGTCCTCGGCCCCAGCGCCGTTGCTGCCGCCGTTTCCGTTGCTGGAGGCGGTACCGGGAGCGGGGGTCGGAGCGCCGGTGCAGTGGGGCGTCGGGGCGGTGCCGGTGGTGGCCGGGGTGGTGGTGGGGTGGTTCGTCGCCGGGGTGGCGGTGGGCGGGGGCTCTCGGCAGGCGGGCGGGTCGGCGTCAGACGGGTCTCGGACGACGGGCGGGCGGGCACCTGACGGGCCTCGGACCAAAGGTGGCCGGGCCTCCGGCGGGCCTCGGACCAGGGGCGGTCAAGAAGCGGCGAAGCCCCGCTCTCAGCCCGCGCAAACGCCCCTTGTCGTCTGGGCGAGTGGACGTACGGCGGTGGTCGCCGCGCAGGCTTCCGTGTCCTGCGCGGTCCTGGTCGCCGTGCTGGCCGCGCTGTCGGGTGGGCCGCTGGGGGTCGGGGTGCTGGCGCGGTTCGGACCGGTGTGGTGGCAGGCCGGGGCGGCGACGCTGGGCTGGGTCGCGGTGGTCGCGGTTCCGGTGGCTGTGGTGGCGCGGTGGTGGCGGTCCCGAGCGGTGCGGGGGCTGGGGGCGGGCCAGGTGACCGAGGCGCAGGGAACCGAGGCGCAGGGGGCTCGGATCGGCAGGCCCCGTGCGGAGGCGCCGGAGGAGAGCGGCCCGGGCGAGGGCGGGCGCCGGCTTCGGGAGCGGCTGCCGTTGATCGGCGGGTGGCTGGCGCGGGCGGCGTCAGGGGAGGGCATGGAGGCGTCGACGGAGTCGAGGACGGGGCGCTCGGTCTACGACCAGGAGGCACCGATCAGGGCGTCGGCGCGGGAGCGGGCGAGGCCGGGGCAGGGCAACGCCGAGGAGGTTCGCTCCACGGCGCACGACAAGGGCGCCCGGCTCCAGGCGCACGCCCAGGATGCCGCGGGCGAGGCGTCCGAGCAGGAGATCCCGTATCTGGAGTACGACCACGACACCACCTTCGAGCCGCACGACTTCTCATCCACCGGTTCCCCACCGGAGCCGCCGCCGGCCTCGGAGGTGACGGACACCTCAAAGGCGCCGGGAGCTTCAAAGGCGCCGGGAGCTTCAGAGGCGCCGGGGGCTTCAGAGGCGCCGGGAGCTACGGGGGCGCAGCGAGCTTCAGAGACACCGGAACCTTCGGCGGCGCAGGCACCACCGGCCTCAGAGGGCCCGGTGACCGCAGATGCCCCGGAGGCCCCCACAGCCTCGAAGGTTACAGAGGATCGGGACGACCAGATCGAACCGAACGCCCCGAAGGACTCAGACGCCCCGGACGCGAAAGCGGACACGTCCCCCAAGTAGCAGCCCGGCCCACAGGCCGAACCCGCACGCCTCAGTCGGTCGTCCCCAAGACCCCCCGCAGCTCCTGCGGCAAAAGCTCGTTGCACGCCTGCTTGGCCTCATTGGTCAGCGCGTCGTTCGTGCACGTGTAGTAGTCGCGGTAGACCATCTGCGCCGTGAACCCGGCGGCGACCACCGCGATCGCGAGGGACGCCGTGACCAGGCCGCTGACCGCGGCGGTGGTCTGGGGGCGCCCCGTGGTACGGGGCGCCGGGGCGTCCGGGTCGGGGGTGCGGGGCTTGGCGCGGAGGCTGGTGACGCCCCAGTACAGCGCCAGCGCGCCCAGCAGCAGGGCCACGTACGGCCAGCTGAACAGGGCGAAGAAGAAGGCCCACATACCGGAGAGCAGGGCGTACCGCGCACGGCGCTGCGCGGGGTCGGTGGGGTCCCAGCGCATGCCCGCGCCAGGGCCGCCTCCTCCGGGACCGTCCTGACCGCCGCGCGGGCGCTCGCCGAAGCCGTCGGGGGAGCGGCCCGGCTGGCGGTCGCTCCACTGGCTGCCCCAGGGCGAGCGGCCGTCACCGTCACCCGAGCCCTGCGAGCCGTCCTCGCCCGTCGGGCGACGCGGCTGCCACGGGCGATCCGGCGTGCCCTCGGGCGGCGGGGCGAAGGGGTTGTCCTGCTGCGCCGGGCCGCCGCGGCCGCGCGCATCGCCGTTCTGCCCGCCCGAGGGCGCGTCGGGCGGCGAGGCGGGGCGCTCCCGCAGCAGCACGCCGCTGTGCTCCCCTCCCTGCACCGACTGCGGGGGGAGCGTGAGGAGTCGCAGGCTGCGGTCCGGCATCAAGTGAGCGTCTTCCCCTTGTGGAACGGCTGGATACGACTGCGTTCGGCCTGTGGGCACGGCTGCCTACGGCAGTCGGCCCGGCTGTCTCGCGTTGAGCTGTCACTTCGTGAACGCACCGCACACCGACCGCGTTCCCGAGCCCGCTCCCCGCAGACGCTACCTTCCGGCCACGCCCCCGTCCCATGGGGGCCGCCCGGTGTGCCGGTATCGTTGCTGACGGTCGGCTGCTTCGTAGACTTCCCCGTATCCCGGGGCGCGATGCATTCGTATGAACGTACAAACGGTGACCCGTGCACGTCCATGCCGCCGGCCGCACGAAGAACGCACCCCCGAGAAAGGGCCCCGCCGTGGCCGCCAAGCCCGTGGCCAAGCGCCTCGTCGTGCTGGTCTCCGGATCCGGCACCAACCTTCAGGCGCTGCTCGACGAGATCGCCGCCGTCGGCCCCGAGGCGTACGGCGCCGAGATCGTGGCCGTGGGCGCCGACCGCGAGGGCATCGAGGGACTCGCGCGCGCCGAGCGCGCCGGACTGCCGACCTTCGTGCGGAAGGTCAAGGACTACGGCAGCCGCGAGGAGTGGGACATGGCCCTCGCGGAGGCCGTCTCCGCCCACCAGCCCGACCTCGTCGTCTCCGCCGGGTTCATGAAGATCGTGGGCAAGGAGTTCCTCGCGCGCTTCGGCGGCCGGTTCGTGAACACCCATCCGGCCCTGCTCCCCAGTTTTCCCGGCGCCCACGGCGTCCGCGACGCCCTCGCGTACGGCGCCAAGGTCACGGGCTGCACCGTCCACTTCGTCGACGACGGCGTCGACACCGGGCCGATCATCGCTCAGGGCGTGGTCGAGGTCCGGGACGAGGACGACGAGAGCGCTCTGCACGAGCGCATCAAGGAAGTCGAGCGAAGGCTGCTCGTCGATGTCGTGGGGCGGCTCGCCCGCAACGGCTATCGCATTGAGGGACGAAAGGTAGTTATCCAGTGACCGCCGACAGCACTGTCACGGCCGAGAGCACCAAGCGGGCCATCCGTCGCGCGCTCGTCAGCGTCTACGACAAGACCGGTCTCGAAGACCTCGCGCGCGGGCTGCACGAGGCGGGCGTGGAGCTCGTCTCCACCGGGTCCACCGCCGGCCGTATCGCCGCCGCCGGCGTCCCCGTCACCAAGGTCGAGGAGCTCACCGGCTTCCCCGAGTGCCTGGACGGCCGCGTCAAGACGCTGCACCCGCGCGTGCACGCCGGCATCCTCGCCGACCTGCGCCTGGAGGACCACCGGCGGCAACTGGCCGAGCTGGGCGTCGAGCCGTTCGACCTCGTCGTCGTCAACCTCTACCCGTTCCGCGAGACCGTCGCGTCCGGGGCCACCCCCGACGAGTGCGTCGAGCAGATCGACATCGGCGGCCCCTCCATGGTGCGCGCCGCCGCCAAGAACCACCCGTCCGTGGCGGTCGTGACCAGCCCGGCGCGCTACGCCGACGTCCTCGCGGCCGTCCGCGACGGCGGCTTCGACCTCACCACCCGCAAGCGGCTCGCGGCCGAGGCGTTCCAGCACACGGCGGCGTACGACGTGGCCGTCGCGAGCTGGTTCGCCTCCTCCTACGCTCCCGTCGACGACTCCGAGTTCCCCGACTTCCTCGGCGCGACCTGGCAGCGCGAGAACACCCTCCGCTACGGCGAGAACCCGCACCAGTCGGCCGCCCTCTACGTCGACGGCAGTGGCGGCGGCCTGGCCAAGGCCGAGCAGCTGCACGGCAAGGAGATGTCGTACAACAACTACACGGACACGGACGCCGCCCGCCGTGCCGCGTACGACCACGCCGAGCCCTGCGTCGCGATCATCAAGCACGCCAACCCCTGCGGCATCGCGATCGGCGCCGACGTCGCCGAGGCCCACCGCAAGGCGCACGCCTGCGACCCGCTGTCCGCCTTCGGCGGCGTCATCGCGGTCAACCGCCCGGTGTCCAAGGAGATGGCCGAGCAGGTCGCCGAGATCTTCACCGAGGTCATCGTCGCGCCCGACTACGAGGACGGCGCGCTGGAGGCCCTGGCCAAGAAGAAGAACATCCGGGTCCTGCGCTGCCCCGAGGGCCCCGGCAACCCCGTCGAGGTCAAGCCCGTCGACGGCGGCGTCCTCCTCCAGGTCACCGACCGCCTCCAGGCCGACGGCGACGACCCGGCCAACTGGACCCTCGCCACGGGCGAGGCGCTCGGCGCCGAGGAGCTGGCGGATCTCGCGTTCGCCTGGAAGGCGTGCCGGGCCGTCAAGTCCAACGCCATCCTCCTCGCGAAGGACGGTGCGTCGGTGGGCGTCGGCATGGGGCAGGTCAACCGCGTCGACTCCTGCAAGCTGGCCGTCGAGCGGGCCGGCGCCGAGCGCGCCCGCGGCTCGTACGTCGCCTCGGACGCCTTCTTTCCGTTCCCGGACAACATCGACGTGCTGAGCGAGGCCGGGGTCAAGGCCATCGTCCAGCCCGGCGGTTCGGTCCGCGACGAGCTGGTGGTCGAGGCCGCGAAGAAGGCGGGCATCACGATGTACTTCACCGGGACGCGGCACTTCTTCCACTGAGCCGTCCCGGGTGAGGGGCGCGCGCCGTACGCACGGCGCGCGCCCTCCGCGCCGTCTCAGCAGTTCCTGCTCTTGACGTCCTTCCAGGTCTCGGCGGCGCCCGTGTACTTGACGCCGTTGAAGTGCACGGGCTTGCGGTGGGCCTCGGTCGGAATGCCGTCCGTCCGGTACCGCTGCTCGTAGTGCAGGTGCGCCCAGTCACCGCTGTTGCCGCCGGTGGCGCCGATGTGGCCGATCAGCGTCTTCGCGCCGACGCCGTCGCCCTTCTGGACGTACTTGTCGTGCTTCTCCTTCAGGTGGTAGTACGCCGTGTACCAGCCGCTGCCGTGGCTGATGATGATCACGTTGCCGGCGCCCCGGTCCCAGAAGGTCTGGACGACCGTGCCCTTGTAGCCGGGGTGGACCGGCTTGCCACTGGACCCGGTGTTGCCCTTCACCACGATGTCCACGGCGGGGTTGTGCCCCCAGGTGTCGATCCGCCAGCGGGTGTCGCACTTGAACGGCATCTGGAACTTCGGCTTGGCCGCCGCGGCCATGCCGTCCGCTGCCGAGACCGGTGCCGGTGCCGGTGCCGGTGCGCCGGCGTACGACGTCCCGGTGCCGAGCCCCACGCCCACCGCCAGTGTCAGCGCGGCGGACGCGAGGGTCTTGGTGGTCCTGCGGCGGCCGAACCCACGTGTCTCCATGGTGGTTCCCCCGTTTTCCTTGACTGTCATGGCCTTGCCATGACCGGACGCACCGATCGTCCGGAAAACAGCGCCGCCGGGGAACCTGCAGAGTTGTAGGGCATCAGCAGTCCGGCACCCATTCGTGGGAGCGGACGAGCAGACCGCCGTCCTGGAAGTTGACCTTGGCGTTGGACTGGACGCACCCGATCGCCTCCTCCCGGCGGGTCTTGCCGAACAGCCGGACGTCGTCGAGCGGATCGCCTTCGTAGCCGTTGTTGAAGGCGGACCTGGGCTTCGTCGTGCCGGCCCAGTCGCAGGTGATGATCCCGCCGGTCCAGTCGTCGTCGTAGTCGTACCAGGCGCACATCTCGCCCTGCCCGTCCGCCTCCGTGAAGAAGCAGACGTCACCGCGGTCGCAGCGGGCGTACCCCTGGGGCGCGGGCTCGCGCAGGGCGAGGACGCCGGCGGTGGCCAGCGCCCCTACCGCGACGGCGGCCAGTGAGCCGAGGACGGCGGAGTGCGGGCCGCGCCGTGGCCGCAGCCGGGGCAGCCGTGGGGAGCGGACGGCGCCCGCCGCGGACTCGACGCGGCGGAGCAGGGACTGGGCGGTGTGCGGGGCGCGGGCGGCGTGCGTGGGGGCGAGGCAGTCGGCGACGATCTGCCGCCATGCGCCGGGGAGCTCCGGCGACAGACGCAGCTCCGCGCGGCCGTCGGCGTAGCGCAGCGCCGCGTCCCTGCGGGCGCCCGGTGTCGCGCCGGGCAGCGGAGGGCCGCCGGTCAGGACGACGTGGGCCAGCACGCCGAAGGCCCAGATGTCGGCGGTCGGCCGGATACGGTGCCCCTGCTCACCGACCTCGGCCCACAGCAGCTCCGGCGGGGAGTAGTCGGTGCTCGCGAACGCGGGCGCGTAGGCGTGGGTGCCCTCCAGTTCGGCGGCCATGTTGAAGTCCGCCAGCCGGATCGAACCGTCGGCCATGAGCAGGACGTTGGCCGGCTTGAGGTCACCGTGGACCCACCCGGCGTGGTGGAGATGGGCGAGGCCCTCGCAGATCTGGGCGAGCAGCGAGGGGCCCGCGGGCACGGCGACGGCACGACCGCCCGACGTCCGCCGCTCGCTCCGCCGGGCGAGCAGCTGGTCCAGGGAGCCTTCCGCGCGCTCCAGTACGAGCACGGTGGCGCCGTCGAGGTGGGGCAGGTCCGGGTCGTCGACGGTCAGGGCGTCGTACATGCGGATCAGGCGGGGGCGCTGGAGGCGGCGCAGCAACTCCGTTTCGCGCTCGGCGAGTTCCTGGAGGTGGCGCAGTTGGCGTGGCGTGCGGGTGCCGGTGGGCAGGACCTTCAGGGCGGCCTCCGAGGGGAGACCGTCGGCGGGGTCCACCCGGCGCGCGTCATACACGCTGGCGAAGGACCCGCAGGCGATGGGCTCGCGCACCTCCCAGGCGCCGATCCGATACCCCTTCGGCACGGGGACTGTTAGCGAGGTGTCCATGGTCATCACGCGGCCCCTTCGTCCAGCAGGGCCAGGTCGTCCTCCCGTACGAGGTCGAAGCGAAGGGCGAGCGAGACGAGCCGCTCCTTCCTGCCGTTGAGGCGGGGACCGCCCTCGGCCGTGGCGTCCGGCCCCGGCTTCAGCCGCAGCTTGATGGACAGGTACTCGATGTTCCAGTGCACCGAAGTGCGCGACACCGAAGGCCAGTTGGGCCGCAGCAGGTCGGTCAGTTCCTCGGCGGTGGGCAGGGGGGCGTGCGGGTCGCCGCGCAGGCGGGCGGCGCACAGGGCGACGAGTACCTGGAAGTAGCGTTTGCCTCGGTCGAGCGGGAACGCGGACGCGGTGGGCACGCCGGCCCTCGGGCCGGGGCGGTCGAGGTAGTCGTGGCGCGGGGCCCAGACGTCGAAGCTCAGCAGCTCGCTGCCGGCGGGCAGGACGATCCGGGAGAACTCGAACGGGATCGGCGCGTCGAGCCTCCCCGGCGCGACCTTGACGTGCTCGCCGGCGCCTTCCGGGTTCTCCACGACGTACGTCTGCCCGCCGCTGAGGTTGCTGAGCGTCCAGTGCGCGTCGACGGCCCTGATCTCTCCGGCGTCGCGGGAGACACCCTCGTGCGGGATGGTGAGTCCGGTACGGTCACCGCGCCCGAAGGACAGGGTCTCGCCGGGCGCGAGACGGAACTGTTCGCCGGGGCGTGAGCTGCCTCCGGGCACAACGATGATGCTGTGCATGTGTCATTCCTCCCCCGTGGATGAACTAGCGGAAGGATAAGGGGGAGTTGCGTGCATTGCCGTGTGTTGTGCACGAGAAGCGCGGAGGCTACGTCGAACTGCGCAGCGCCGCCCAGGTGTCGGGTCCGACGTCGCCGTCCACGGCGAGGCCCTTGGCCTTCTGGAACTTCCTCACGGCGGCCAGCGTGGCGCCGCCGAACTGGCCGTCCACGCCCGCCTCGCCGACGCTGTAGCCGCGCTTGGTGAGCATGCACTGCACCTGGACCACGCGTTGCCCCTTGTCTCCGTGGACGGTGAGCTCCGTGCCGGAGTAGTACGTGCACTGGGAGATCCAGGGCGGGGTGGCGGGTGTGGTCGCGGTCTTGGTGGGTGCGGGGGTCGGCGGGTTCCCGCCGCCGCTGCCGCCGTTCTCGTCGCCGTCGGAGGAGCCGGAGGAGCCGGAGGAGTCGGAGGATTCATCGGTGGGGGGCGCCTGTGCTCCGCCGGCGTCGCCGCCGGGCGCGTTCGGGTCGGGCGACGCCTCCCCCGTGGCGGCTTGGTCCTCCTTCTCCTTCGTCCCGCCTTCCTCCTGATCTTCGTCCTTGTCGCCGGAGGGCGATGCGGAGGAGGAGGGCAGCGGAGCGCCCTGAGCGTCGTCGGGGGCGGTGGTACCGACTGCCGTCGGCGCGGCCGAGGCCGTGTCGCCGAGGGGCGGACGGGTGAGGAGTAACGCTCCTGCAGTGACGGCACATACGGCGAGCACGGCGGCGACGGCGAGGTACACCGTCCGCTTCCTCCGCCCGCCGCCGTCCTCGGGGGTCGGGGCCTGCGCGGAGGTGGTCGACTTCCCGGGCGGTGCGGGCGGTGCGGGCGGCGCGGGCGGCCCGGACGCGGGGCCGGGGGCGGGTAAGGCCGCGCCCGCCGAGGGCGTACGCAACTGGACGGTCTGTGGAACGGCTTCCTGGACGGCGACACGTTCCAGGACGTCGCAGGCCCGTCGGCGGGCGAGCAGCCGGGCGCTCAGCGGCTCGTCCCAGACGGCCGCGCGGCCGTGACCGGCGGCCGTGGCGGCGTCGGTGAGCTGCTGCGGGGTGGGGCGGCCCACGGGATCCTTGGCGAGGCAGGCGGACAGCAGGGCGGCCAAGGCGGGGTCCACGGCGGCGAGTTCGGCCATGACCCCGGGCTTCGGTTCCTCGAACGCGACGCGATGCATCACGTCGACGCCCGTTCCGTCCCCGAAGGGGGCGTGCCCGGTGGCGGCGTAACTCAGGCTCCCCGCGAGCGAGAACACGTCGGAGGCGGTGTCGCACCGCCCCTCGCGCAGATACTCGGGTGACATGAAGGCGGGCGTGCCGACCCTGTTCCCGGTCGAGGTGATCGCGCTGCTGTCGGCGGCCTGCGCGATACCGAAGTCGATGACGTGCGCGCCCTGCAGGGACAGGATCACGTTGGACGGTTTGAGATCCCGGTGTACGACACCGGCGGCGGCCAGCGCCGACAGGGCCTGCCCGAGGTCCGCGACGAGCCGCCACACGCCGGCCGGCCCCAGCGTGCCGCAGTCGCGGACGGCGTCGGCGAGGTTGAGGCCGGGCACGTACTGCGTGGCCATCCACAGCAGCGTGTCGTCGAACCCGGTGCCGAGCAGTTGTGGCGCACGAGGGCTGTGGACCCGGCCGTGTACGGCGGCCTCCCGCTCGAAACGCCGGCGGAAGCGGGGGTCTTCGGCGTACTCGGGGCGGATCACCTTGACGGCGGCGAGTCCGGGGGTGTCGTCGGCGAGGCGGGCGAGGTACACCCTCCCCATGCCGCCGCTGCCGAGCCGCCCGAGCGGGATATAGGGGCCGATACGCCCGGGATCGGTGGGCTGTAGCGGGGTTGTGCCCGCCTGCTCCAGGGTGCCGTCATCGAACGCCGGAGCGCCGGGCGGCCCGGGCCGCCGATGGTCTGTCATGGATCCCCCGACTGGTTTCCTTCCCCAACGTGCTCTTTCGGCACATGAGTTGCTGTGAGGCTATCGCGCGAAAGTGAGTGTGGGGCCCCGAGGTACAGGACAAGGGAGGGCATCCTCGTCCGGCGGACACGCGGCGTGGTCCGCCGGGTGAGCAACCCGGCGGACCATGTGTGCGGACCTGTCAGTCGGCTCAGCTGATGAAGCTCCCGGCGCGGCAGGCGCTCGCGGTCACCCACTGGTGGGACGAGATCCTGTTGTCCATGTTGTAGCGAGTCCCGTTGGAAGCGGCCGTGAACTTGTTGCGGGACAGGTCGTCCACGTAGAGCTCGCCCGGCTTCAGACAGCCGTAGCCCTCCTTGTGCTGGTAGCCGGTCAGCCGGTAGAAGGCGACGACGTCGTTACCGCCGTAGGTGCCGCTGTTCATGACCGAGGTCGCGCGGTTCTCGTCCGTGCCCTGGAACGGGCCGCTGCTGTTGCCCCAGTCCGAGTCGTAGCTCTCGGTCCCGCCGAGGTAGGTGCCGCTGCAGTCGGCCAGCTGCCAGGCCCGGACCATGCCGTCCCGGCCCGGCCACTTGCTGTCGCAGACCGCACCGGCGTGGGCCGAGGTGGCGGTGGCGGTGAGACCGAGCACCGCCAGCCCGAGCGTGGTGAATGCCGCAACTGTTCTGCGCATGGGGTCCTCCGTTGTAGGTGTCTGCCTGCCTCCGGTGAGGCATGCCACTCCGCCGCGTGCGCGGCGGAAGACTGGAAATCGCGTCAGGCCCGAGGGCCGACGATCTTCTCGGCGCGGTCGAGTGCACGCAGTCGCAGCCGCTGGTACGTGTCGAGGTCCGCGCCGTAACGGTCGCGCAGCCGGTCGACGTAGTACGCCTCGCGTGCCTTGCCGGTGGCCCTGAGCGAGGTCTCGCGGGCGCACTCGGCGTCCGCGACGGCGACCCGCTTCTCGAACCGGAACGCCTCGGCGCGCGACCGGGACGCGGCCCGCCTCCCCACGTCCTCCCGGGCTTCGGCGGGGTCGGCGTAGGCGTGGCCGGACTGTCGCATGCAGCGCGCCCAGGCCGCCACGGCCGCGGTGAACCGCTTGTCCTTCAGCAGATCGGACACGTACAGCGGCCGCAGGTTGCCGGCGACCGCGTCGGCGCGGGACCACGTCCGCAGCTCGCCGTACAGCTTCGTCTCTGCCTCGGCCAGACAGCCGCCCACCCGCTTGCGGATCGTCCCGCCGCCCGGGACGTCGACCGAGAGCTGCTTCGCGTCGCGGCCGCCGTCGAGCGCGGTGTCGAAGGCGGTGCGCCGGGTCGCGGGGAGTCGCGCGCGGTAGCGGTGGTTGGGGTCCTCCCGCCGGGCGCGGTCCGTCTTCTCCCGGATCCGGCTGCCGTAGCCGTGCTCGCGCGCCCAGGCCACGTCGTCCTGGACGTAGCCGACGGGCCGCTCCTCTTCCACCGTGAGCCGCTCGCGCTGCCGGAAGGGGAAACCGTGGCTCTCCATGCACAGCTGGACCAGGCGCTGCTCGGCGTCCGACAGCCGTGTCTCCTCGACGTACGTGAGGTCCCGGAGCCCCGTCGCCCGGGGCGCGGCTGTGGTCCCGTCCTGGGTGCATCCGGTCACCACGACCGCGACGACGGCCGCGAGCGCACACGCCGCGGCGTACGCACGACGTCTCCTGTGGTGCTGTCCCCATCGCCTCGACACGTTTCTCCCCCGTGGTCCGATGTGGCCACAGCTTCCGGGGAGACGTACACATGAGGGAACCTGAAATTCTGTAGGTACGTGTCCTATCAAGGCATTTCGCACCACACCGTCTTGCCGGCCGGGGTCAGCCAGACGCCCCAGCGGAGGGCCAGCGCGTCGATCAGCGGCAGCCCTCGGCCCGCTTCGTCGGTCGGCCCCGCGTGCCGTGTGACCAGCCAGGCGTGCGCGTCGGGGTCCGTGACCTCCAGACGGGTACGGCCGTGCGGGGTGCGGAACAGGCGGATGGTCACCTGGGTGCCCTCGCCGACATGCTGGATGACGTTGGTGAGCAACTCGCTGACGCAGAGCTGGGCTTCGGGGCAGGACGCGCCGAGGTGCTCGCGTACGGCGTGGCGTACCTCCGGTACGGCCTTGGGGAGCGCGAGCAGTTCGAGGAAGAGGGGTCCGGTCACTGGCCGGCCGCCTTGCGCAGGGCGGCGACGAGCGCGCGGGCGGTGGCCTGGTTGCAGTTTCCGAGCGCGATGAGAGGCCGCGTGGGGAGCGCGCCGGCGAAGGTCGGCAGGTCGACGCCGAGCGAGGGGAGCGTGATGCCGTTCGCCTCCAGGGCGGTGCGGAGGTCTTCGACGCAGGTGTCGGTTTCGTGGTGGGGGTGGGGATGCATGGGGGTACGCCTCCGTGTGCGTTCTGTGGTGGATCGCTCACAGAGTGGCGTCGAGTTGCGTACCGTGAAAGAGGTTTCGGGTTCGCACGGCAGCTTGGGAAATGGTGGTGGTGGTTGTGCCTGCGAAGAAGGACCCTGACGCGTCGGTGAGTGTTCCCTGCTTCTATGGCGCTGAGTTGCGTTACAAGCGAGAACAAGCGGGGCTGACGCTGGAGCAGTTGGCGGAGGGGAGTTTCCGGGGGATCCCGTTCCTGAGCCAGATCGAGCGCGGGGAGCGGGGAATGCCGGTGGATCTGGCCCGCCATGTGGATCAGCGCCTCGGCACGGACGGGTTTTTCCAGCGGCGGTGTGAAGACGCGGCTAAGGCGCGGCGCGTGGGCATCGCCCCGCACTTCGCGGACGTCGCCGACCTGGAGAAGCTGGCACGGACCATCGAGGACTGGGCTCCCACCCTGGTGCCCGGGCTGCTCCAGACGAGGGCGTACGCAGCGGCGGTTGCTTCGTCGGCGATGCCGCGGGCCTCGGAGGCCGAAGTCGAGGAGGTCGTGAAGGCCCGTCTGGAGCGGGCGAGGCTCTTCGCGAGGGAGTCGCCGCCGAAGTTCTGGGCGATCCTCGATGAGTCGGTCATCCGGCGACGGGTGCTGCCCCCTGCGGGAATGGCTGAACTGCTGGATCACATCGTCGAGGTGGCCAGGACCACGCGGTCCATTGTGCAGATCGTCCCGGAAACATCGGTGCACCCATTCATGACAGGGCTGACGCGGATCATGACCTTCTACGACGCGCCACCGCTGGTATACACGGAAGGCTTGCACAGCGGCCAAGTCGTCGACTTTCCAGCCCTCGTGATGGACTACCGCGAGTCGTACGATCTGCTCAGGGCCGCCGCACTGCCACCGGAGGCCTCCCTGGCCATGATCGAGGCAGCAGCAGAGGAAAGCCGGAATGAATCCCAACAGCAACATCGACCTGAGCTCCGTGCAGTGGCGCAAGAGCAGCTACAGCAGCGGAACCGGCGGTGAGTGCGTCGAGGTCGCCGCCAACCTCCCCGGCATCACCCCCGTCCGCGACTCCAAGAACCCGGACGGCCCCGCCCTGATCTTCCCCACCCGCGCCTGGGCCGCCTTCATCCGCTCCCTCTAACTATTCAGGTACCGCTCCCGTGCGTGCCCCCGGAAACTCATCTGTGTCAAACGACCACTGAGTTGAACGGGGAAGCACATGCGATCAAGCATCCTGACAAGGACGCTCGTCAGCGCCGTCACCGTCGTCGGGATCGCCGCCGGGAGCCTGGCAACCGCGGGTACCGGCTTCGCGGCGTCCGAGCCGGTCACGAAGCCGGCCGCGAGTTCCGGGGAGATCAGCACGCTCGCGACGAACAACCTCGGCCTGACCCAGGCGCAGGCGAAGAGGGTCCAGCTGTTCCTGAAGAAGCACTGGGGCTACACCGGCGCGATCGACGGGCAGCTCGGCAGCGGCAGCTGGAAGGCGTTCCAGAAGTGCCTCAAGAGGTACCACGGCTACACCGGCGCGATCGACGGACAGCCCGGCACCAACACGGTGAAGGCGCTGCAGCGCCTGCTGAAGAGGGGCTACGGCTACGGCGGCGCGATCGACGGTATCGCCGGACCGGGCACCAAGGCCGCGTTCAAGAAGTTCGCCGCCGCGGCCCCCAACATCAAGCCGACCGGGCTGCGCTAGCCGACCGCGGAGTGGCGTGCCCCTGGTTGACGGGACCGGGGGCACGCCCCTTGCGCAGCGCCTGCCAGGTCTTCGGTCCCACGATCCCGTCCGCGTCCAGTCCCGCCCGCTTCTGGAACGCGACGACCGCGCCGTGCGTCAACGGCCCGAAGTCGCCGTCCACCTCGCCGACCTCGGTGATGCCGTGCAGGTACCTGAGCAGGCACTGTGCCTCGCGGACCTGGCTGCCGCCGTCGCCCCGTTTGATGGTGAAGTCCCAGGTGTTGTTCCAGCCCGCGGTGTAACCGCGGCCGTGGGTCTCGTCCTCGTACACCGCCGGCTTCTCGCAGCTCGGAGGCGCCGCGGCGGCGGGGGGATCGTCGCGGAGCACGTACGTCACCGCCGTCCCGCCCAGCACCGCCGTCGCCACGACCGCCGCGACCAGCACCTGACGCCGCCACCGCCGGGGCCGCAACCGCGGCAGACGGGCCGAGCGGGAGGCTCCCGCGGCCTCCTCCACGCGGCGCAGGAGCGCACCGGTGTCAGGGATCCGGGCGACGCGTTCCGCGTGCGTGGGGGCCAGACAGTCCCGGACGATCTCCCGCCACGCTTCGGGGAGTTCGGGGGAGAGCCGCAGTTCCTCGGTGCCGCGTGCGTAGCGCGTCGCCGCGTCCGTGCGTGCCTGCGTGCTGCCGCCCGGCAACGGGAAGAGGCCCGTGAGGGTGACATGCGCGAGGACGCCGAAGGCCCATACGTCCGCGGACGGACGGATCCGGGTGCCCCGCTCGTCGACCTCCGGCCACAGCAGCTCCGGTGCGGTGTAGTCGGGCGTGGCGAAGGCGGGCGCGTAGGCGTGCGTGCCCTCCAGCTCCGCCGCCATGTTGAAGTCGGCCAGCCGTACCGAACCGCCCTCCAGCAGCAGCACGTTGGCCGGTTTCAGGTCGCCGTGCACCCAGCCGGCGTGGTGCAGCTGGTGCAGCCCCTCGCAGATCTGGGCCAGCAGGGCCGGGCCCGACTCCGGCTTCGGGTCGCGTTCCAGTACGGCGTCCAAAGAGCCCTCGGCCTGCTCCAGTACGAGGACGGTGGCGCCGTCCAGTTCCGGGTGCCCGGGGTCGTCGACCGTCAGGGTGTCGTACATGCGGATCAGCCGGGGCGCGCGAAGGCGGCCCAGCAACTCCACCTCGCGCTCGGCCAGTTCGCGTAGATGCCGTAGCTGCCGCGGGGTGCGGGTGCCGGTGGGCAGGAACTTCAGGGCGGCCCGGCCCGGCAGTTCCGCGTTCTGCCCAGTGCCTTGTTCCCCGGTGAGCCGGGCCGCGTAGACGGTGGAGAACGCGCCGGACGCGAGGGGCTCGCGCACCTCCCAGGGGCCGACTCGGTAGCCCTTGGGGACGGGGACGGCGTACGACGACGGGCCGGTCATCGGGCCACCTGGCCGACGTCGGCGGCCAGCACGGCCAGGTCGTCCTCGCGGACCAGGTCGAAGCGGAGCGCGAGCGAGACCAGTGACTCCTTCTTGCCGTTGACGCGCCGGCCGGGTTCGGCGGTGTCGGGGCCGGGGCGCAACCGGAGTTTGAGGGTCAGGTAGTCGATGTTCCAGTAGACGGCCGAGCGGCTGACCGTCGGCCAGGCCGGGCGCAGTCGCTCCACCAACTGCTCCACCGCCGGCAGCGGCGCGTGCGGCTCCCCGCGCAGCCGGGGTTCGCACAGGGCGGCCAGCACCGCGAAGTACCGGCTGGTGCGGTCCAGGGCGAACGCCGGTGCCGTGGCCGCGCCGGGGAGGCCCCGGCGGTCGGCGCTGCGGAAGGCATGGCGCGGTGCCCAGACGTCGAAGGTGAGCAGGTCGCCCGCGGCGGGCAGGACCACCCGCGCGAACTCGAACGGCACGGGGGCTTCCAGTCGGCCCGGCGCCACCTTGAGGTGCTCTCCGGCGCCCTCCGGGTTCTCCACCACATAGGTCTGGTCTTCGCTGAGGTTGCTCAGCAGCCAGAAGGACCGGTGTGCCGTGATCTCCCCGGCGACCCGGGGCACCCCTTCGTGCGCGATGGTCAGGCCGCCGTCCGGCGTGGCCCTGCCGAACGGGAGCCGCTCACCGGTGGCGATCCGCACCTGGTCGTCCACACTGCCGCAGGCCGGCGGCACGACGATGACGCTGTACATGGACCCGTCCCCCTCAAGATCCCCAGTTCAACGTTCAACCCAGGGAAGGGTAAGGGAGACCTAACCGCGGCAGCGAGGCTTTGGCACGGCATGGCGCGTCGCGGCCTCCGGCCCTCCCCCGAGGGAGCCGGAGGCCGCTGGTCGTGGGGCGCTCAGCAGGTGCGCAGCCCCGGGACCGCCCCGTAGTTCACGCCCCCGGACACCTTGTTGGCCGGGAACCAGCCCCAGCCGCCGTTGCTGACGTTGGTGTCGGCCTGGGTCCACAGCCACCAGTCGTTGCGGGCGTCGCCGACCGGCGGGTTCTCCTGGCCCGGGAACTTCTTCTGGCAGACGAACCAGTTGTCGCCCGCGTTGAGGTAGCCGGCGACGGCGCCGTTGAACATGACGTTGCCGCCCTGGTAGTTGTGGCAGTAGCGGGAGTTGTTCGGCCCGCTGCCCCAGCAGCCGTTCGGTGCCGCGGCGGCGCCCGTCGGCGTCAGGGCGACGGCGCCCGTGGCGAGTACGGCCGCCGCACCCAGCGAGGCGAGCATGCGCTTCATGGTCGGTGTCCTTCCGGTCTTGCCACCCCCGTTGGTGGACACGACCACGATGGCGCCGGGCGGCCACGGGCGGTACCTCGGAACTCTCAGGGTCACTTCTTGCCGGGCGGTGTGTACTCCTTGAGGTAGTGGGCGACGCGGGCGGCGTAGTCGCGGTACTGCGGGGGAACTCCGCCCGCGTTGTTCACGACCTTGGTGGAGGTCCGGTACGCGGCCGCCAGCAGCACCTGGCGGTCGCCGGACAAGCCGGTCTGATTCAGGCGCGGTTCCATGAAGCAGAGGTAGCGGCCCACGGCCGGGATCGACTCGGCCGGCGTGAGGGGAGGCTTGGGGGTCTCCTTCGCGGGGACGCCGTCGGCGCGGATGTACCAGCGCAGCAGGCTCGGCGTCCAGCGGGCGATGCCGTACTCGCCCTCCTTGCCCACCGACGGGTCGGAGAGGTTCGGGTCGAAGTTGCTCTCCGCCTTCAGCAGGGCGGCGATCAGCGCGGGGGTGACCTCGGGCTGGACGCAGTCGTGGGCGGCGTCGACGATGAGGCGGCGGTAGGCCACCGGGACGCCCTTGTCCGTACGGAGTTCGGCGGCGCCGTAGGTGGCGGCCGTGACCTTCGTGGTCTCGCCGCCCGACCCACCGGCCCCCTCGGCCCCGGCCCAGGTGTTGATGCCGTAGCCGAGGGCGGACACCGCCACCACGGCGGTCGAGGCGGCCAGCATCGTCGTACGGCGGGAGCGGCGGCGGGGGAGGAGGGAGCGCGGCAGGCGCGGCGAGCGGCCGGTGCCCGCCGCGGCCTCCACCTGGCGCAGCAGGTCCTGCGTGCCGATCCGGTCGGCGTGCGTACGGGTCAGGCAGTCCCGGGCGATCTCCCGCCAGACGTCCGGGAGTTCGGGCGACAGACGCAGCTCGTCGGTGCCGCGGGCGTAGGCGGCGGCCGCGTCACGGCGGGTCGTCGCCGTGGCGCCGGGGAGCGGGAAGGAGCCGGTGAGGACCAGATGGGCCAGGACACCGAACGCCCAGACGTCGGCCGACGGGCGGATACGGCGGCCGCGTTCGCCGATCTCCGACCAGAGCAGTTCCGGCGGCGTGTAGTCGGGGGTCGAGAAGGCGGGCGTGTACGCGTGCGTGCCCTCCAGCTCCGCCGCCATGTTGAAGTCGGCGAGCCGTACCGAACCGTCCTTCATCAGCAGCACGTTGGCCGGTTTGAGGTCCCCGTGCACCCAGCCCGCGTGGTGCAGTTGCGCCAGACCTTCGCAGATCTGCGCGAGCAGCGCCGGCCCGCCCTGCGGCCTCGGCGTGTGCGCCAGCAACGCGGACAGCGACCCTTGCGCCTTCTCCAGTACGAGGACCGTGGCGCCGTCGAGGGCCGGGTGGTCCGCGTCGTCGACGACGAGGGTCTCGTACATCCGGATCAGCCGCGGCTGCTTCAGCCTGCGGTGCAACTCGACCTCACGCTCGATGAGTTCGCGCAGGTGGGCGAGTTGGCGCGGGGTTCCGGTGCCGGTGGGCAGGAACTTCAGGGCCACCTCGGCCGGCCGGTCCGGTCCGGCTCCGACGCGCCTGCCCGCGTACACGCTCCCGAACGCCCCCGTGGCGATCGGCTCCCGCACCTCCCACCCGCCCACCCGGTACCCCTTCGGCACCGGCACGGCGTACGGCTCGGTCACCGGGCCGCCCGGCCGGGCGCCGGGGCCGTCGAGGACGCGGGCTCGCGCAGCACGATCAGGTCGTCCTCCCGCACGAGATCGAAGCGCAGCGCCAGCGAGACCAGTGACTCCTTCTTGCCGTTGAGCCGCGGTCCGGTGTCCGCCGTCTCCGGGCCGGGCTTGAGACGCAGCTTCACGGCGAGGTAGTCGATGTTCCACTGGACGGTGGCGCGGGACGCGGCGGGCCAGTTGGGGCGGAGCCGGTCCACGACCTGGTCGACCGTGGGCAGCGGGGCGTGCGGTTCGCCGCGCAGGCGGGGTTCGCACAGGGCGGCCAGGACCGCGAAGTAGCGCTTGGTGCGGTCGACCGAGAAGGCGGGGGCGGTGGTCGCGCCGTCCAGGCCGCCCTCGGAGCTGAGGTAGTCGTGGCGCGGCGCCCACACCTCGATCGGCAGCAGGTCACCGGCCGCCGGCAGCACGATCCGCGAGAACTCGAAGGGGACCGGTGCGTCGAGGCGCCCCGGCCCGACCTTGATGTGCTCGCCGGCCCCTTCCGGGTTCTCGACGACGTACGTCTGCTCCCGGCTGAGGTTGCTCAGTATCCAGAAGGCGCCCTGCGCGGTGATCTCCCCGGCTCTGCGGGAGACCCCGTCGTGCGCGATCGTGAGGTCGTTGTCGGCGGCCGAACGCCCGAAGCCGAGCCGCTCGCCGGGCGCCAGCCGGATCTGGGTGCGGTGGTTGTCGTCCTCCGTGGTCGGCGGAGGTACCACGATGATGCTGTACAAGGTGCGTCTCCCCGTGCCTGACGGCTGTCCCGTCAGGGTAGGGCGACGCGGCGGGGCCGTGTCCCCCTCGAACGGGTGAGACACGGCCCTCGGGTGGGATTGGCGGGAACTGAGCCCTGGCCAGGGGGGTTTCGGTGCGGGTCCTGTGACGCCTCAGTAACGCGGGCGCCGGAACCATTCCGCACTGGGGCGCTTCGCGGCGAAGACGATCAGCAGGACGGCGGCGATCATGATGAGCAGCCCGAGGCCGTAGGCGGCGAGCATGAAGATGCCGGTGACGATGGCGAACGAGCCGTAGACGATGGAGCACACGCGGACGCCGTTGCCGCCCTTGGCGTACTGCAGCAGCAGCACGAGACCGAGGATCGCGAACACCGTGGCGAGACCGACCAGGAAGACGACGAAGCCCTTGCCCACGTCGGCGATGCGCTCCGCTTCGCTGTCGCCGCTGATGCCCGCTTCGGACATCTCCTGGTCCCACCGGGAGAGGACCCAGACGTAAGCACCGGCGATGATCACGTGGGCGAGGGCGACCAGACCCAGCATGGTCCGTGCGGCCTTGGTGATGCCGGGCATGGTGGCGGGACCGGCAGGCGGGTAGCCGCCGTAGGGCTGCTGCACCGGAGGAGCGGCAGGGTATGCGCCGTACGGCTGCTGAGGCGGGGCTCCGGGAGGGGGCTGCTGCGGGTAGCCGTAGCCGGGTGCGGCCGGTTGCTGCGGTGGGTTCCCGTAGGGGTTGTTCGGGTCGCCGAAACTCATGGTGGTCTTCCTCCGTCTGTCTTCGTGCGCAGGGACGATGCGTGACACGGTTCGGAGGAAGGCGTTGCATCTGCGGTTTCGTCCCCCCGGCGCTCCCCGCGACACTGCGGCACTCATCGTTCTTGAGGGCCCCGTGGTTGTCCAGCGGCATTTCGTCCGCGGTGTGTGGCGGTGTGTGCGAGCGGAAGGCCGGCAGACCGCGCCGGAGCCGACTGCCCGTCCTGAGGGGGCAGTCGGCTCCGGCGGAAATCGATCAGCGGCTGGGCGGGCGCCGGTCAGTTCTGCACGACCATGGTGCTCGCGGCCTTGTCGTGCCACCCCTGCTGGCGGCCCGACTTGTCCCAGAACGGGGACAGGTACACGAGGAGCTGGCCGATACCGCAGGCGAGGCTGCCCACGATCGGGATGATCCAGCGGATGAACGAGGAGCCCAGGCCGGGCTTCTGGCCGGTGTCGGCCTTCACGACCCGGAGGCCGACGGCCATCTTGCCCAGCGTGGCGCCCACCAGGCCGACCATCAGCCACTCGTACAGCAGGCCGATGAGCGCGAAGACACCGACCACGGCACCGATCGAGGCCACCATGCTCGAGCTGGCGTCGTTGATGCAGGTGTTGTAGTCGGCGGCGGACGGGTCGCAGTCCTGGGCCGCGCTGAAGGAACCGGCGACACCGATGGCGGCGAGGATGAAGTAGATGACCGTGAACGCCACGCCGTCGATCAGCCGGGCACCGAAGCGGCGGCCCATGGAGGCGACGCGGGGAGGAACGCCCGGGCCGCCCGGGTAACCCGGCTGCTGCGGGTAGCCGTAGCCACCCTGCGGCGGGACGCCCTGCGGTGCCTGCGGGTAGCCGTAACCGGGCTGCTGTCCCTGCGGATAACCGGGCGGCTGCCCCTGTTGCGGGTAACCCGGCTGCTGTCCCTGCGGGTAACCCGGCTGCTGCCCCTGCTGCGGGTAACCCGGCGGCTGTCCCTGCTGCGGGTACCCGTAGCCCTGTTGTGGGTCCTGGGGCTGACCGTAAGGTTGGTTGGGCTGGCCGAAGCTCATGGCCGGTTTCCTCCGTTGCGAATGCGGGGACGATGCGGCACTGCGCGGAGGAACTTCACGATTTGAGCGGTTTGCCCCCCGAACACGATCCGCGAAACTGCGCCGTTCATCGTTCTAGGTACGGTGCGATTTTGTCCAGTCTGTGGCGGGAGCTGTTGTGCAGATGCAATCTTCTGGATCTTCGCGGGCCGGGCGCGAGCCAGGTGAGGCCGGACCGAGTGGAACCGGGAGGGCGTCATCCGGGAGGATGGGGGCCATGACCGCCCAGATTCTCGATGGCAAGGCCACCGCAGCCGCGATCAAGTCCGATCTGACCGCCCGCGTGGCGGCCCTGAAGGAGAAGGGCGTCACGCCCGGCCTCGGCACGATCCTCGTCGGGGACGACCCCGGCAGCCAGAAGTACGTCGCCGGCAAGCACCGCGACTGCGCCCAGGTCGGCATCGCCTCCATCCAGCGCGAGCTGCCGGCGACCGCCACCCAGGAGGAGATCGAGGCGGTCGTCCGCGAGCTGAACGAGGACCCGGCCTGCACCGGCTACATCGTCCAGCTGCCGCTGCCCAAGGGCATCGACGAGAACCGGATCCTGGAGCTGATGGACCCGGACAAGGACGCCGACGGCCTGCACCCGATGAACCTCGGCCGCCTGGTCCTGAACGAGCCGGCCCCGCTGCCCTGCACCCCGAACGGCGTCCTGACCCTGCTCCGCCGCTACGGCGTCGAGATCAAGGGCGCCGAGGTCGTGGTCGTCGGCCGCGGTGTGACCATCGGCCGCCCGATGCCGCTGCTGCTGACCCGGCGCAGTGAGAACGCGACGGTGACCCAGTGCCACACCGGCACGCGGGACCTGGCGGCGCATCTGCGGCGCGCGGACATCATCGTCGCCGCCGCGGGCTCCGCCCACCTGATCCGCCCCGAGGACGTGAAGCCGGGTGCGGCCGTCCTCGACGTCGGTGTCTCGCGCAGCGCCGAGGGCAAGATCGTGGGTGACGTCCACCCCGGTGTCGCCGAGGTGGCCGGCTGGATCTCCCCGAACCCCGGTGGCGTGGGCCCGATGACCCGGGCGCAGCTGCTGGTCAACGTGGTCGAGGCGGCGGAGCGCGGTGTCGGCTGAGCGTCGCGCCGACAGCGCGGAGGAGATCGAGGTCCGGGACCCGGTGAGCGCGCCGGACGCCGGCGGTGTGCCCCGGCGGACCACCCGCCGGTTCCCGCTGTTCACCAGGGACACGGCACGCCCCGAGGGCGGCGGCCGGGCCGCGCCCGGTGACGCGCCGGCGCCCGCCCGGCAGTGGCCCGTCCTTCTCGTCCTCGGCCTCGTCGGGATCGGCCTGCTGATCACCGCGCTCGACGTCTTCCGCGTCGGCACGCTGCTGATCGGCAGCGCCCTGCTGACCGGCGCGGTGCTGCGCTGGCTGCTGCCGAGCGTCGGGATGCTCGCCGTGCGCTCGCGCTTCACGGACATGGTGACCTACGCCGTGCTGGGCCTCGTGATCGTGCTGCTGGCGTTGATGGCACAGCCGGACCCGCTGCTGAAGATCCCGTTCCTGAAGGACGCGCTGCACTTCACCGTGGAGAACTGAAGCACGTCCACCCTCGCGAGCCGGGCCCGCCGGGAACCAAGCCGCTGCTTGGAGTCGTCACTCGATCGGGTCTGGTTCGGAGGTGAGGGATGGGTGCCTGGCAGCCGCTGCCGGAGGATCTGCCGCCGGAGGTGCGGCACTTCGTGGAGCAGGTGCGGCAGCTCAAGGACCGTACGGGCCTGAGCCTGGTCGCGCTGGGCGCGCGCACCGCGTACAGCAAGTCCTCCTGGCAGCGCTACCTGAACGCCACCCAGCCCCCGCCCCGGCAGGCGGTCGCCGCGCTGTGCCGGGTGGCGGGGGTCGAGAAGGACGAGGCGGAACGCTTCGGCGTGCGGTGGGAACTGGCGGTGCGGGCGTGGCCGAAGCCGGCGACGGTGCCACCGAAGCCGGGACGGGAACAGGGCGCACAGCACGAACAGCGCGAACAGCGCGAACAGCAGGAACGGCCTGAGGAGTACGGGGAGTACGGGGAGCACGAGGAGTACGAGGACGATCCCACCCTTCCCTGGTGGGACGCGCCGCCGCAGGAGCCGCGGCCGCCGTCGAGCCGGCTGCTGATGGTCGCCGTCGTGCTCGTCGGGGCTCTGGTGCTGACGGCGGTGATCGGGGCCGTGGCGCTGGGCTGAGCCTGTTGAGGCTGTCGCGTCGGACTTGCCCGAATACAGCGCATGTGGCGTGAGTGATCGTTTATGTGATTTCTGTGTGTCGATGTGTGGACAAGTTCGCGGATTTGCAAGGAAGTCGTCCGACAAGCGGGCTAGCGTGGTCGATCGGGACGGTCCGGGGCGTCCCCGAGTGTCTGCAAGGGCTTACTGCCAGGGTTGTCTCGGCTGGAGGGGGAGGCCGGTGGAACACTGGACGCAGCCCGATGGGCGTGCGACGGCGCGTGCCCTCGGTCCCCATGCTCCCGCGCGCCCCCATCCCGGGAACTGAGATCCTTGCCGGGCGCATCCCCGTGGGTAGCCAGAACGGGGACTCGGCGGAGGGCACCACGCGCGGGGGAACGCGAGAAACACCAGCACGAACCGGGGGAAGAGGGGGGAAGCAATGCCTCGTTGGAAGGACTTGCCGGATGAACTGGACCCGCAGGTAAGGGAGTTCGCGAGCCAGCTACGACGGCTCGTGGACCGCAGCGGTCTGAGTATCGCGGCGCTGGCCGACCGCACGGGTTACAGCAAGACGTCCTGGGAGCGGTATCTGAACGGGCGGCTGCTCGCGCCCAAGGGCGCGATCGTGGCGCTCGCCGAGGTCACGGGCACCAATCCCATCCATCTGACGACGATGTGGGAGCTCGCCGAACGGGCGTGGAGCCGTTCGGAGATGCGCCACGACATGACCATGGAGGCGATCCGGATCTCCCAGGCGCGCGCCGCGCTGGGCGAGTTCGGGGCGCCGCCGGCCAACGCCAAGGGGGGCGCGAAGGCGGCCAAGGCCGTCCGCAAGGGCGGGAGCGCGACGGTGACGCCCGGCGTGGCGGGCCCGGCGGGTGTGGCGCCGACCGTGCCGCCCTCGGTGCCGGCCCAGCCGACCGCGCCGGAGGTGCGGGACTCCTCGGTGCGGGACTCCCCGGTCCGGGACTCCGTTGGGGATGACGTCCGGGAGGGCGGATCCTCCGGCGGCAACTCGTGGGGTGTCGCGGGGTATCGGGGTCCGTCGCCGACGGGTGGTCGTACGGCGGGGACGGCGGCGTCCGGAGCGGTGCCGTCCGGAGCGGCGCCGTCCGGAGCGGTGCCGGGGGCGCCGAGTCCGTACGGCGAGCCTCCGCGGGGCCCTCGTCCGGGGCCTGGGGCGTCCGGCGGCGGTGGCAAGCGGCGGCTGACGATGTTCCTCGCGGGAGTCGTCGGTGTGCTGGTCGTGATCGCCGCGGTGTTCTACCTCACCGACGGCGGCCGCGGGACGAAGAACGAGGAGGCCGGCGCGTCGCCCTCGCCGTCCGTGACGACCGACCCCGATCTGCCGGCCGGGGTGAAGTGCAGCGGCGCCTCCTGCACCGGCAAGGACGCGGAGAGCATGGGATGCAGCGGTGACCTGGTGACGACCGCCAGGACCGCAACGGTCGGCTCGGCCGTGGTCGAGGTGCGCTACAGCGAGACGTGCGGCGCGGCGTGGGGCCGGATCACGCAGGCCGCGCAGGGGGACGAGGTGGTGGTGACGGTCGGCAAGGCGAAGCAGACCGGCACGATCACCGTCGCGGGCGACACGATCGCGTACACGCCGATGGTGGCCGTGAAGGACGCCGGCGAGGCGACGGCCTGCGCGACGTTGGCAGCGGGCCAGAAGGGGTGCACGCGGTAGGACGCGGGGGAGCGGCGAGGCCGAAAAGATTTCGGAGCGGGCAGGAATGGCCGTCGGCAAAGTGGGCACGCGCACCGTACCCCCACGGGAGTCCGGCAATCGGTACCCCCACCCGGCGGCCGCTCCGGTCCTCCCTCTCCCGGACCGGGCGGCCGCCCCCCTTTTGCCGTAGTGGCGGCCCTTCTGTGGGGTGGGCCACACCGACCCGGACGTCCGGGATCCCGGATGCGCGATAGCCTGACGGCTGATCTATCTTGACGCCAAGAGATCGATCATCTGTACGTCCCACCCCTCGGGACAGGGACGCCCACCGCCAGCTGTCATACGGAGAACGCCATGACCCGCACTCCCGTGAACGTCACCGTCACCGGCGCGGCCGGCCAGATCGGTTACGCCCTGCTCTTCCGCATCGCCTCCGGCCAGCTGCTCGGCGCGGACGTGCCGGTCAAGCTGCGGCTTCTCGAGATCACCCCGGCGCTCAAGGCCGCCGAGGGCACCGCCATGGAGCTCGACGACTGCGCGTTCCCGCTCCTTCAGGGCATCGACATCTCGGACGACCCGAACGTCGCCTTCGACGGCGCCAACGTCGCGCTGCTCGTGGGTGCCCGCCCCCGTACCAAGGGCATGGAGCGCGGTGACCTCCTGGAGGCCAACGGCGGCATCTTCAAGCCGCAGGGCCAGGCCATCAACGCCCACGCCGCGGACGACATCAAGGTCCTGGTCGTCGGCAACCCGGCCAACACCAACGCGCTCATCGCGCAGGCCGCCGCGCCCGACGTACCGGCCGAGCGCTTCACCGCGATGACCCGCCTCGACCACAACCGCGCGCTGACCCAGCTCGCGAAGAAGACCGGCTCGACCGTCTCCGACATCAGGCGGCTCACCATCTGGGGCAACCACTCCGCCACCCAGTACCCGGACATCTTCCACGCCACCATCGCCGGCAAGAACGCCGCCGAGGTCGTCAATGACGAGAAGTGGCTCGCCGAGGACTTCATCCCGACCGTCGCCAAGCGCGGCGCGGCGATCATCGAGGCCCGGGGCGCCTCCTCGGCCGCCTCCGCCGCCAACGCCGCCATCGACCACGTCCACACCTGGGTCAACGGCACCGCCGACGGCGACTGGGTCTCCATGGGCATCCCGTCCGACGGTTCGTACGGCGTTCCGGAGGGCCTCATCTCCTCCTTCCCGGTCACCTGCAAGGACGGCGCGTACGAGATCGTCCAGGGCCTGGACGTCAACGAGTTCTCCCGCACCCGTATCGACGCCTCCGTCAAGGAGCTGGAGGAGGAGCGCGAGGCGGTCCGCTCCCTCGGCCTGATCTGAGCCCCACCCCCCCCACCGCGTCGGCCGCAGGCCCCGTCCGGATTCCCCTCGCTCAGCACTCCCATCGCCTTCAGCACATGGCTGGGCGTCAGCGTGCTGCTCGTGCAGGACGAACCCGACGACAC
>NZ_JBEXQG010000020.1:0-133027 GCF_040612485.1 Streptomyces sp. NPDC006385 | reverse complement strand
GCGCAGGTGCACGTCAACGCCATCGGCGCCTACCGCCCCACCATGCGCGAGCTGCCCGACGAACTGCTCGCGGGCAGCACCGTCGTCATCGACGAACTCGATGCGATCCTGGAGGAGTCCGGCGAGATCATCCACGCCCTCGAAGCCGGCGCCATCACCAAGGACGCCCTCACGGAACTCGGCACCGCCCTGACCGCCCCTGCCGCGGACTACGGCAAGCGGACCGTGTTCAAGACCGTCGGCGTCGCCATGCAGGACTGGGCCGTCGCCCGCCTGCTGGCCGACAAGTTCCTCCCTTGAGCCGACCGCCGGACCCGACCCGACACGACCCGCCCCGACTCGACACGACCCGACACGACATCGACTCGACACGACACGACACGACCCGACGGAAGAGAAGCGGACCACGATGACAGACAGTGCAGTGATCGTCGGTGCCGGGGTGATCGGCCTGGCCACCGCCTACCGGCTCGCACGGGACGGCCTGTCCGTCACCGTCGTGGACGCGGCGCACGCCGGGGCGGCCCGGGCCTCGGTCAACAACGCCGGGTGGATCGTCCCGATCATGTCGGCTCCGGTTCCGGCCCCCGGAATGCTGGGACACGCCCTGCGCTGGATGGCCCGGAAGGACAGCCCGCTCTACGTCCGGCCCTCCCCGCGCCCCGACCACGTGCGCTTCATGCTGAGCATGCTGCGCCACTGCAACCCCAGGGACTTCGAGTACGGCGTCGAGGCTCTCGTCTCCCTCAACGAGCGGACACTCGCGTCGTTCGACGAGTACGAGAAGGACGGTGTGCGCTTCGAGTACCACCGCACGGGCCAGCTCCTGGTGTTCACCACCCGGCAGACCATGGACGGCTACCGGGCGACCACGGCGCCCGTGGAGCGGATCGGCCATACCGCCGTGCCGCTCTCCGGTGACGAGCTCAGGGATCTCGAACCAGCGCTCGGCAAGGAGGTGCGTGTCGGTCTGCACTGTCCGCAGGAACGGCACGTGGACCCCACGAGTCTGGTCGAGGGCCTGGAGAACCGCTGCCGGGAACTCGGTGTCCGCTTCCTGTACGACACGCCGGTCACCGACATCCGGTCCAAGGGGCACGTGGTGACGTCGGTCCTCGCCGGGGGCGAGGAGATCAGCGGTGACCTGTTCGTCCTCGCGGCAGGGGCGCACACCGGACCACTGACGCGGCTGGCCGGCTTCCCGCTGCCCATCCAGCCCGGCAAGGGATACGGATTCGACGACACCAGCGGCTCGGTGACACTGCGGCACTCGGTCTACCTGGGTGAGGCGAAGGTGGCCGTCACACCGCTGTCCAACCGGCTGCGATTCGCCGGAACCATGGAGTTCGGAAGCTCCGACACCACCCTCGACCCGCATCGCCTGCGCGGAATCGCCCACTCCGCCCACACCTACCTGCCGGGCTTCTCGCCCGCCGCACAGCCGCAGGGCTGGACCGGACTGCGCCCGATGACACCCGACGGGCTGCCGGTCATCGGCCCCCTCCCGGGCAAGGACAACCTGCTCGTCGCGAGCGGACACAGCATGCTCGGACTGACCCTGGCACCCGTGACGGCGGACATCGTCTCCGCCCTCGTCAAGGCGGGTCCTCACACTCCCACGACGGCTCACACAGCTCGCCCCTTCGCCCCACAACGCTTCGCCTCACGGCGCGGCCCGGCTGCGGCACACCGAGCCTCATAGCTGCCCATCCGCATCCGCCGCCGCATGAGACACAGAAAGCAACTGGCACAAGGCATTTCAGGAGAGCTGCATGAGAATCGACAGCATCGAGGTCTACGGCTATGACCTCTCCTACCGTCATGGCGCATACGTCATGTCCGGTGGGCGGAGCAGCGAGAAGCAGTCCTCGACCGTGGTGCGGCTCGTGACCGACGAGGGGATTGAAGGGTGGGGCGAATGCGCGCCCCTGGCCGGTAGCTACCTGCCGAGCCACACGGAAGGCATCCGTGCGAGCCTGAGTTGTCTCGCCCCCCTTCTGGTGGGCCTGGACCCAAGAAACACCGGACTCGTCAACCTGGTGATGAACCGGCACCTCAGGGGCCAGTACGGAGCCAAGAGCGCCATCGACATCGCCTGCTGGGATGTCCTCGGCCGGTCCTCCGGGCTGCCGGTGACCGACCTTCTGGGCGGCCGCGTGGCGGAGGACTTTCCCCTGTACGTCGCCGTGCCTCTCGGCAGCGACCAGGACATGGTCGCCTTCGTCAAGGAGCGGATGCTCGAGGGCACCGGGACGTTCCAGCTCAAGGTCGGCAACCAGCCCCACGACGACATCCGCCGTATCCAGGCCGTTCTCTCGGCCGTGGGTGAGGAGGGGACCGTCATCGCCGACGCCAACGGCGGCTGGGATGTCCTCGACGCCCGAACGGTCATCGCCGCCGTGCAGTCCTCCGACGTCATCATCGAACAGCCCTGTGTGGAAACCCGTTCCTGTGCGCTCGTCCAGCAGGGCAGCCGCCGCCCCCTGGTGCTGGACGAATCGATCGTCACGGTCGGCGATGTCGCGGAAGGCCATCTGACCGCGGGCGCGCACGCGGTGAACATCAAGCTCGGACGGGTGGGCGGACTCACGGCGGCGCGGATCATGCGCGACACCGCGATCGGCCTCGGCATGAAGGTCACCCTCGAAGACACCTGGGGCGGAGACCTGACCAGCGCCGCGGTCAGCCACCTCGCCGCCGGCACGAACCCCGCTTCCTTGCTGTCGGCGTCCTTCTTCAACGACTGGACGAACGAGCACATCGCCGATTACGAGCCTCGGTCGCGCAATGGCCGCGGATCGGCCCCCACCGCCCCTGGCCTCGGGATCCAGGTCGACCCCGGCACACTGGGCGCTCCGCTGTTCGTCGTGCGGAACAACCAGCCATAAGGCTGACGGCCGTCGAGCAGGCGATGCTCGACGGTGAGGCGGGGGCGCGGTCGCGGTCGCGCTCGGGGCCGCGCTCACGATGGCCCTCTCGGAGACGTTTCGACGTCAGCGGCAACCACTCCCCCACCCGCGCAACCCTCAACCTGGTTGGGCAGGTCCCGCTGTTCCTGCTCAACGATGAGTTGCAGGCCGCCCGCGATCTGAACGTAGCTCAGGTGGCGCTGTCCGAGGTCGCTTCGGGTTTCGTGTGGAGGATCTCGCGGGCTTGGTCCGCGGCGCGGGCGAGGCTTTCGGAGACGAAGTCGACGAAGCGGGCGATGTTCTCCAGGCGGGCGGCGGCCGGGGTACCGGGGCCGAGGATGCTCACGCCCTGCCGGGCGACCTCGCCGAGGTGGGCGGTGGATCGGGCGCCGGCCATCGTGGATTGGTACAGGACGTCGTCGTCGACGACGTAGCGTTCGCGGCGGCGTTCGTCGCGTTCCCGGCGGATGAGGCCCTGGCTTTCGAGGAACGTGACGGCTTTGGAGACGGACGCCGGGCTGACCTGGAGCCGCCCGGCGAGTTCGGAGGCGCTGAGGCTGCCGGTGTCGGTGGTGTAGAGGCCGGCCAGCACCCGGGCTGTCATCTTGGGCAGGCCCGATTGCATGAAGACGGTGGTGAACGTCTCCTCGTACTCGCGTACGGCCTCGGCATCGCGTCCGTGGGCCAGCGGGGGTGTGTTGACGTCCCGGGGCGCGGCCCTTCTGCGGCGGTGGGCGCGGCGTTCGGTAGCACGGTGGGCGAGGTCGGCGCGGTAGGCGGTGGGGCCGCCGTTGCGCATGACCTCGCGTGTGATGGTCGAGGTCGGACGGCCCAGACGTCTGGCGATCTCCGCGTAGGCGAGTCCGTCGGCCAGCCCCAGCGCGATCTGCTGGCGTTCCTGCTGGGTGAGTCTGCCTCCCGGCATCGCGGTCTCCTTCGCGGTCTGCGGTGTCTCCACCATAGCGTTCACTCCCACCCTATTGCAATGAAGCAGAGTGGACGTTGTTGCATTGCTTTTAGTTCATTGCAATGCAATTGATGCGGCTACCTGCGCACGCGCTACAAGCGCTGCAACGACATTTTCACCTCATCCATGAATGCAACGTAGCGTTTCCCGTATAAGAAACAACGCGCTGAAAGGGCGCGCGCTGCAGAAGAAGCAGAGCACCATGCAGACGGCAGCCCTCGCCGAGTTCCGGGGCGTCGGACGGCTCGGCGACGTCTCGATCGTCCGCCTGGGCGGCCCTGCAGATCAGCACCCAAGAGGGCGACCTGCGTATCACCGAGGCCGCGCGCGGCACCATCACGCTGCGCACCGGACACGGCGACATCCAATGAGGCTATCGAGGAGATGGTGAGACCTTCACCGCGACCGTGGCGCTGCGACTGGTGTCCAAGCCGAAGGTCACCGGCCACTCGCTCGCCGAGGAGATGCAGCGGCTGATCCTGGGGCCGCTCGGGCTGCCCACCGGCATGCGTGCTGTACATCAGCGTCGCGTGGCCTGCCATGCCGTCGTTCCTCGGACTTCGACACCCGATATGTGCCCTCGGGGGCGAACATTTGAGTACGTGACCGATTAGGACGCCATATTTGAGGTGGTACGGAACGCGGTGTAACACAGCGGCGATTACAAGACGCTGAAGGAGGCAGAGAGGGGTCACAGTCCAGGTTGAACCTTGCCGCCCGGGACGACCCTGCCTAAAAGCAACGCGTCAGATTGGATTCCCCGTGAACGACACCGGACCGGCTTCCGGATACCCGACATACGACCAGCCACCGGGGCCCGACCGCTCCTCATCCAACCAGGCCACGGCACGCAGAGCAGCCCTCACGATCTGCACGATCGCCGACATCGCCGCGGGCCTGCTGGGTCTGTGGATCGTCCTCTACCTGCTCGACGCGAACCAGGCCAATCCCTTCGTCGAGTTCGTCCACGCTATGGCGGACTGGCTTTCCGGATGGGCACAGGACATTTTCACCATGGACACAGAATCCCTGCGCGTCGTCCTCAATTATGGCCTTCCAGCCGTCATCTATCTACTGATCGGTCACGGAATCGCAGCCCGGCTCAACCGAGCCTGACGGCATCACAGACCCTCATTCAAAAACGGCGCAAGCAGCGAACCGGCGAAATCCCTGACCGCCTGCCCGTTCAGGGATTTCGCCGCCAGGCAGTCCGAGCGCCTCGCCCGGGTCACGGCCCCGCCCGTCCCACGGCGCCGGACCGGACGAACGTCACCTCGCTCACCCATCCTGAACTCTGCCGCCCGAAGGCGTTCGAGCGGGGCGAGTGGGACGTCGTGTCGCGCGGGGCGCGCACACCCAAGGTGCCCGACTGGCTCGTGAACCACGTGGTGAAGCAGGACCCGCACGCCGCGGAGCTGCGCCTGGCCTGATTTGCGGTGACTCCACCCGGCCCTGAAGCCTCACATCGCCTGGACGCTCCGGGTGACCGTACGAATGGAGGCGTGCACGCCGGACTTGTGGAGGAGGCGTTCGACACTGTTCCCCGTTCGTGCCGCCGGGCCAGTGGCGGCTCGCTCGGCCCGGCGGTGGGCATCGCCGCGGTCCCGCCGATCCCGGCCGACGATCTTCAGCGGGGCCTGGCGCGGCGGAAGGTGCGGCGGTAGGTGTCCGGGGGGACGCCGACCGTGCGGTTGAAGTGGCGGCGCAGTGTGGTGGCGGTGCCCATGCCGGTGGCCGCCGCGATGGTGTCGACGCTGTCGTCGGTTCTCTCCAGCAGTTCCTGGGCGTGGCGGATGCGCTGGGTCAGCAGCCATTGCAGGGGGGTGGTACCGGTCGCCGCTCTGAAGTGGCGGCCCAGGTGGCGCGAGCTCATCCGGGCCTGGCGGGCCAAGTCCTCGACGGTCAGCGGCTGGTCGAGCCGTTCCATGATCCAGGGGAACAGGGCGGCGAGCGGGTGGTCGTCCTGGGCGGGCACCGGGGTGGTGACGAACTGGGCCTGGCCGCCGGCCCGGTGGGGTGGTACGACCAGGCGGCGGGCGACGGCGTTGGCAACCGACGAGCCGTGGTCGAGGCGGACGAGGTGCAGGCACAGGTCCATGGCGGCGGCCTTGCCGGCGGAGCTGAGGACGCTGCCGTTGTCGACGTAGAGCACGTCCGGGTCGACCTCCACCCGGGGATGGCGGGCGGCGAGGGCCTCGGTGTGCGCCCAGTGCGTGGTTGCGCGCTTTCCGTCCAGCAGGCCGGCCGCGGCCAGCACGAACACGCCGGTGCAGAGGGAGACCACGCGCGCGCCCGCCTCGTGAGCCGCGCGCACCGCGTCGACCAGGTCCGCGGGCGGGTCCTCGTCGACGTCGGCCCAGCCCGGGACGATCACGGTGTCCGCGTGTGGGAGCCGGTCGAGCCCGAGGTCGGGCTCCAGTTGGAATCGGCCGACCCGTACGGGGGCCGGTCCGCAGACGGTGAGGTCGTACCAGGGGACCGCTACGCCGGCCGGTGCGGCGGCGAACACCTCGTACGCCAGGGACAGTTCGAAGTGCAGCATCCCGTCGGTGACGGCCAGCGCGACAGCTTTCATGTCCGGAATTGTATGGGCCGTGTCGTTCCGGACACTCGTGGTGGGGGCTCGCTCTCGTGAGGATGTGTGGGTTGGGTCGTTCGAGCACAAGGGAGAGTTCATGGAGTCGGGGCAGTTGGTGGCGGTGTTCGGCGCGTACGGTCACACCGGGCGGTTCGTGGTGGCGGAGCTGCGCGAGCGCGGGTTCGTCCCGGTTCTCTCCGGCCGCGACGCCGACAGGTTGCGCGCGTCGGCGTCCGAGTCCGGGCTCGAGGCGCGGCCGGCGTCGGTCGACGATCCGGCCTCGCTCGATCGCGCGCTCGCCGGGGCGGCGGCGGTGATCAACTGTGCCGGGCCGTTCGCCGTGACGGCCGCCCCCGTGATCGAGGCGGCTCTGCGCGGCGGTATCCCGTATGTCGATGTGGCGGCCGAGATCGAGGCCAATGTCGACACGTTCGCGCACTTCACGGACCGCGCCCGCGCTACAGGTGCGGTGATCGTCCCGGCGATGGCGTTCTTCGGCGGCCTCGGCGACCTGCTGGCCACCGCGGCGATGGGCGACTGGACGGCGGCCGACGAGGCGCACATCGCGTACGGGCTGAGCGGTTGGCACCCCACGGACGGGACGCGCGCTTCGGGTGTCGTCTCCCGGGAACGCCGGAACGGGCGACGGGTCCGCTACGCGAACGGGCAGTTGGAGTACCGCACCGACAACCCGCCCATC
The DNA here is from genome assembly GCF_040612485.1 of Streptomyces sp. NPDC006385. Taxonomy (NCBI): domain Bacteria; kingdom Bacillati; phylum Actinomycetota; class Actinomycetes; order Kitasatosporales; family Streptomycetaceae; genus Streptomyces; species Streptomyces sp. NPDC006385. The sequence goes on along the minus strand of NZ_JBEXQG010000020.1, from coordinate 125,873 downwards.
CTGAAGTGGCCCTTCCCCGACCCGATGGGCACCCGGGCGGTCGTCGGGGAGTTCACGATGGCTGACGTCGTCACCATTCCCAGTCACCTGTCCATCCCCGACGTGTGCACCTACATGGCGATCGAAGCCGCCGAGGAACTGTCGGCCCGCGACACACCCGCGCCGGCCGCGGTCGATGGGCATGGGCGGTCCGCTCAGACGTTCCTCGTCGACGTCGTCGTGCGCTCCGGCGGCACCGAACGGCGGGCTGTGGCAAGCGGCCAGGACATCTACGCCGTCACCGCGCCGCTCGTCGTGGAGGCGGTTGAGCGCATCGTCACGGGACGGACCAGGACGGTCGGTGTCGCCTCCGCCGGCGAGATCTTCGACGCGCCCGACTTCCTGCGCGCGCTGTCCTCGCACATCGCCCTGGACTTGCGTCCGTAACGGGTGGGTTGTGGACAGTGCCGGTACGGACGACCTGTTCACGGTGACGGAGTCGCTGCGGCTGTTCGCGGACGACGAGGTGGGGTGCCAGGGGGGAGGAGGGCTGGCGTTGCGCCGCTCAGGGCTGATGCCATACGAGCGTGTAGCGCCAGAACAGCCGTCGTCGCAGCCGCGCACCGGGAAGGACGTCTCTGGTTTCACGGACGATGTCGTCGAACGTCATGTCCACTGAGCGAGTGCGGGCCGTCATCGAGACCGGCAGGGGCGAGCGGCGGCCTTTGTTCTTCAGCCAGCCCATGGCGGCGTTGGCCGGAACGGCGACGACACCGAGCAAGTGGTCCACAGGGGTCCGCGCGCGGGCCAGGCCGACGATGACCAAGGCCCCTCCCGGCGCCAGATGTCGGCGGAAGCAGTTGAGCGCCTCGGCGAACGGCAGGTGGTGGATGGTGGCGACGCACGTGATGACGTCGTAGGAGTCGGCGGGGAACTCGGCCATCGCATCCGCCACGGTGAAGGTCACGGCAAGCTCGGCCGGAGTGAGCTTCTGGGCCCGGGCGGTGATCGCCGGATCGGAATCGACCGCCGTCACCGCGGCGGCCCGGCCGGCCAGGAGCCTTGCAAGGTCACCGCTGCCGGAGCCGATGTCCAGGGCACGGTTGAAGCGTTTGGGCAACTGCCGCAGGATCCAGCGATGGTAGTGGGCGTTGTGGTCCCAGGGGTAGGTGTCATTGAACCGTTCGAGAGCCCTCAGGACACGAGGCGACGGGAGCTTCATCCACTCAGTTCACCAGGTACCGGCAGCGTGGACAACACGCCGGGACCCCTCGGTTCGTCGTCGTGTCCGGGTCCCGGAGACCGGCCGGAGACCTGACCCGAGCCTGCCGTCACCACCCGCCCGGGCCACCACGACCTACGGCAAGGCCGAGACCCAGGCGTGGGATCGGCTCCACCCGTGCAAGTCGGTCACTCGCCCGCAGCGCCGCAGTCGTATTCGTCCACTGCCCGGAAGGCCGGAACGATGTCCTCGCCGTACAGCGGGTCCACGACGTCGCGGGTCTTCGCGCCCGGTTTCAGCCTGCTCGCCGAGGTGTCGATCGCGTTGAGCACGGCACGGAACTGCTTGGCGATGTCCGGCGGCGCGCTCGCCTGCATGCTCCGGCCGGTGTGGGTGATCAAGGCGGCCCTCTGCCGCAGGTCTTCCAAGTCCAGCGGCTGGCCTTGCAGCGCCTCGCCCACGTCGGAACGGAAGACGAGTACGCCGACCTGGAAGGTCTCCAGATCGAGGCAGAAGGCCGAGGTGGGCGCTGTTGCGGCCGGCCTTGTGGTCGAGGTGCTGGGCGAAACCGGGGTCGATGCTGCCTGTGGTGTGTCGTCCGCAGAACTCGAACAGCCCACCGTCATCAGTGTGGCGACCAGCGTGCTACGTCTTCGTCGCGGCGCTGACCGCCATGCGTGACAGCGAGATCCACGAGATCGAGCGCGGGGCGCTCACCCAGTACTACGGCGCCCCGCGCTCGCCTCCCGGAAGGTGAAGGGGGATGACTCGCGGCCCCGTGGCTACTGGTGGATCATCGAGCCCGTCGCGCGGGCCATCGCGGTCGCTGAACAGCTCACCCGGCACGACACGAGGGTCTTCACCGCGGTCATCGCGCGGGCCGAGGAGGGCGAGGGTGGCTTCGACGCCGCGAGGGACATCGACGACTTCATCGCCACCGTCAACGCCAACCGCGAGCACACCGGCCTCGAAGAGATCCCTGAAGGGCTGGTACGGCCCCACATGTTCCGTCACACCATGTCGATCATCGCGGCCCAGGAACCCGACGGCGAGATCGCGCTCGGGCTGCAGCTCAAGCACGCCGCCCGGCGGGCGATGGCGAACCGCACCACGCTCGCCTGCGGCAAGCCGGACGCGAAGTGGGTCAAGGAGTTCGACAACCAATTGCAAGTCGCCGCCGCCAAGAGGCTGGTCTCCCTGCTCCAGGCCCGGCGAGTCGGCCAGACCATCGCCGTCGGCCCCGGCGCCGCGCGATTCCACGCCGGACTCGACAAGGTCAACGACGCCATGGATCAGGCCGGGACGCTTCGCGCCCAGGTCGCCGACGAACGTCTGGAGATCACCCTGCTGCGGGACGAGTTCGCCGACCTCCACCTCGGCACGGTCAACCACTGCCTGTGGAACGCCCCTACGGCCGAGTGCCAGAACCAACTCCCGCGCGACCAGCGCGGCCAGGCACCACTGCTGGGGGCATGTCAGCCGTCCCGGTGCCGCAACTCGGTACTGACACTCGCCCATGAGCCGATCTGGCGGATGGAGGAGGCCGATCTCTTGACGCTTCTGAAGAAGAAGCTGTCCATGCCGCGGCGCGAGCAAGCCATGGCCCGACTCGCCGAGGTCCGCTCGGCAACCGCGCAATTCGACAAGATGAAGGAAAACGCCTGATGCCGGTGTCCGCCGCCACCGAGAAGAAGCTCCGCGAGGCCATGGCCCGTCTGCTGGCCGGTGAGCCGCTGCACACCGACGGCGCGCTGACCAAGGAGAACCTGGCGCGTGAGGCGAAGGTCAGCCACGCCACCGTGCACCGGGCCGAGGAGGTCCTGGCCGAGTGGGACGCCAAGGTCGCGCGTCCCGTGCTCCGTACGCCGGGAGAAGTCCAGCGCGACGAAACCATCGCTGACTCGCGCAAAAGGCTCCGCGAGGCCACCACCAGGGCGACTCAGCTGCAGGGCAAGCTCGACGCGCTCGCCACGGTGACGGCGACCCTCTACTACGAAAACCTCGAGCTGAAGAAGAAGACGTCCGTCCAGGGACAGCGCCGCATCGCCGCCCTGCCTGCGTCGGGCCCTTGGCTGGAGTAACTCTGCAGGTGGGACGTCCACTGAGTCCTGTGCATCGTGACATTTACAGGTCACGGCTCTGTTGCGAGCCTCTCGGGTGGTGACGTGGCGCCTACCAGTAGGTACGCGTGATCTTGTCAGGCAGTCGCCCCTGCCGCTCCCCTTCCTGGAAGATCGCCGATGCCGCGATCAGGAAAGCACGGCGGAGTTTCGGGTCCGGCTCGGGATTTTCCACATTCCCGATGTCTTTGTCGAGGCGCATGTCACCGAGGGTTATCCCCTCCAGCGTGCACGGGCGGGCGACTGATCCCTCCGGGTCGATCAGAATGTTTCCGGTGACACCTTCCGCGGTTTCCCAGGCGTAGACGGATCCCGCTTCCAGAGAGTGGATCTTCCTACACGTCAGTGATGCTGTCACGGGGATTCCCACCAGTTCGCTCGCGCCAGGGATTTGATCACCTGAACCCTATACCGTCCGCCGCGGGCGCATGTTCGTCCCAGGTGTGGCCGGCGGCCAGGGTCGCCTGATGGGCGCGGCGATAGTTCTGGTCGCCGTGCTGACGCATCCAGTTCGACTCGCACAGTTCATGTGCGAGCAGATCGAAATCACTGGGGTGTGGATTTCCGTTCTGAAGGCGTTCCCAGGCCCTGGCGATACGCGGATTGGCGTCGAATCGCAGCATTCCCGCGTCGAGTTGATGCGCTTCGATGAACAGGTGGTTGTAGATCTGATTGATGTCGGCCGCGGAATAGCCGTGCGACGCCGCGGTCTGCGCCACCCGGTCGAGCTGGGCGTCGGCACGGATCGCGTCATAGGCGTGGTCCGCCCATTCCAGCTCGAAGTCCATCTCGCTGCGCGGCCGCCGGAAGGACGAACCGCCGGACTGCAGCTCCCCCTCCGTGGCCACCGCGGTCCGCCGCCACCCGGTCAGCCCGCCGACCCCGGTGAGGACCAGCTGCTGGGCGAGTTCGTCGGCGGTCTCCGCGTACAGATCGGCGAGCGCGTCGCAGCCCTGCTGCCGGAGCATGTACTCGGCGCGGTAGAGCCGGTAGGCGGGGCGGACGGGGAGGTACTTGTCCACGAACGCGCCCGCGCCGCCGTTCTCACCGGTGAACGCGTACTGGCGGGCGTGCAGGTCGAGATTGCCGGTGCCGGTCTCGTACCGGGCGCCGGTGTACGACGGGGTGCTCGCGGGCGCGCCGCTGGTGGTGGTGTTCAGGACGCGGGTGCCGAACGAGTCGTAGGCCCAGCGCTGGTAGAGGGTCCCGGTGCTGCCGGCGACGTCGACCGGGGAGCCTTGGGTGTCGTGGTGGTAGTAGAAGAGTTGCCCCGGCGCCGGTCTTGGTGGCGGTGGGCTGGCCGAGCGGGTCGTAGCGGTAGGTGGACGACGGGGGAACCCGCCTCGTCCAGGACGTACAGCCACATCCCGGTGTACGTCGCGCCCCGCCTCCCCCGGGCACCACGGGGCCGCGCCGACACAGGCGCGGCCCACCCGACACGGCTCGGAGAATGCCGTCACCGGCGGCCCGTGTCCCCTGGCATCAGCTGCACCAGGAAGGGCTGTGCGCCGAACAGGCGCAGCCGCTGCACGTGCACGGGAGTGAAGTCGTGCGCGAGGGCAGTGGCCAGGTCGTCGCCGTCGGGCAGCAGCAGTACGGCCCTTCCGTCAGGTGCCAGCACGCGGCGCAGCTCCGTCCACCAGCGGGTAGGAGCGGTGGCGAGCAGGCCCCGGGCGGGGACTTGACCACCCCACGGCGGATTGCACAGAACACGGTCGACGGCGCCGTCGGGGAAGGGCAGCCGGCCGGCGTCGACACGGCGGATCACGACAGGCAGCTCACCGGCGTTGGCACGCGCCGCGGCGACCGCGTCGGCGCTGAGGTCGAAGCCGTGGAGACGGGCTCGGGGTTGGGCGAGTGCCGCCTCTATCAGCACTGTGCCCGCGCCGCAGCACGGGTCGAGGACGACATGACCGGGGCGGATGTCGGCGAGTGCCGCCATGGCGGCCGCGAGCGGTGGGTGCAGTGTGCCCGGGACGGTGCGCTGCTTGTACGCGCGCCGGTGCAGCGGCCGGTCCTCGAGCCGGAGCATGAGCACGGCCCGGCTGCCGTCGAGAGTCAGCCGCCACCCGCAGCAGCCGGGCGGCGGCGCGGTCCCCGTGCGCCGCGAGTGGTACGGGACACCCAGCCGCGCCGCCAGCGCCCGGCCGACGGCATCCTCGACGTCGTACCGGGTGAAGGAACGCCGACCGAGGAACGAGGCCGAGACCTCGATGCCGGTGATCTCGCCGGCCGGAGCCGTCACGCCGCGCCGTAGGGACAGCAGGTGCTCGGTGTCCATGAGGTCGACGAGTTCGGCGAGGTCGGCCACCGCGTCACGAGCCGCTCCGATGTCGGGGCGTTGGGCGGCGAGCAGGAACACGTCGTCAGCCGTACGCAGCGACGGCGCCACACGGCGTGCGGCGAAGCGGACTTCGCGGTGACCCAGATCGGTGACGGCACCCAGACCGGACGCCACGACCTCGGCGGCGACCACGGCCTCCAGGCCGCGCAGACAGCGCGCCACGAGGGGCGTGTGCATGATGTTGTTCTTCTTCCACGTCGGCACCCGGGGCAGCGCTCCGCTGCCCCGCCTCGTCGGCGACGGGAAATCCTCGCTTCGCCGACGGCGCCTAACGGAGGTGGAAGAAGTACGTCATGGGCAGCAGTCTAACCGACTCGTCGACTCGGTGACTTGGAGGGCAGCCGGTCCAACTCCTCTTCGTCGACGAGGAATTGCGTCGCGCCCCCGTGAGGCGGGCCGCTAGCCTCGCTCCGGAGCGCAGCGTGGGCGAGACGCGACCGCGAAGGGGGCCGGCATGGAGCCGGAGGGTGTGCGGACGGACCGTTTGGGCGTGTTGATCGACCAGTTCGACAAGGCCAGAGAGACGGCCCAGGTGCGGCTCACGGGGCTCAGTGACGAGGAGTACCTGTGGGAGCCGGTGCCCGGTTGCTGGTCGATCCGGCGTCGGGACGAGGCCGTGACGCCACGAGCGTTCGGGCCGGGCGCATGGGTTCTCGATCAGGGCGCCGCGGACATCCCGGCGAGCGAGTACGCGGAGGTCGCCCGGCAGGCCGCCGGCGGCATGTCCGTCGACAAGATCGCCGAGGACTGGGGCGTGAGCGTCGAGCGGGTCGACGAGGTCCTCGCCCACACCGGTGAGCCGGAACCCGACGCGGCGCCGGTCACCACCATCGCCTGGCGGTTGGGGCATCTGCACTTCCACTTCGCGGGCGGATGGGAGTGGACCTTCGGTGAGCGGCGCCAGGAGCCGAAGCTGCTGGTCGACTTCACGCCCTCCGCCGACCTGGCGCTCGAGCGGTACTGGGCGCTGATGGACCGCTGGCGCGACAGCGTCGCCGCGCTCACCGACGAACAGCTCGACAGGGTCGGCTTCTCGCAATACCCGTACGCCTCCGACGCCGACGAGCCGTACATCAGCGTGCTGTGGGGCGCCAACTACGAGTTCATCCACCACATGGCCGAGATCGCGTTGCTCCGGGATCTGTGGCGGGCCCGCTTCGCCGCTTCCGGCCTCTGATCGGCGCCGCCGCGGTCACACGCTCGCGAGGAGGTCGTCGAGGGGAGCGGGCACGCGCTGGGAGTCGAGGGCCTCGACCAGCAGGCGGCCGTAGCGGATCTTGCGGCCTTTCTTCGTGCCGAGGAAGCGCCGCATCTGCTGCTGCGAGGGCCGGCCCTGCTGTGCCGGTTGGCGCAGGAAGGTCTGCCATGCCTGGAGTTCGCCCTCGGCCTCGACGATCTCCTCGACCCGCGCGACGCCCAGGGCCCGGATCAGCTCGTCCTCCAGGTCGGACACACACACGAAGACCCCTTGGCGCGGCGCGCGGGCCCGCTGGAGACCGCGGTCGTAGAAGCGCCGCTCGCCCTCGTCGCACAGGCCGGTGAGGCGCAGGCCCAGCCCAGGCGGCCCCAGGAGGGCGGCGTAGCGGCCGACGCTCATCGCTCCGCCCATGGGCAGGACGCACACGCCCTCGGCGGGCAGGTCCCGGCCATGACGCGCGGCCAGCGTCTCGACGGCCGCCAGGTCGCTCGGCCCTTCCAGCAGCACGGCGGTCCGCACGCGCAGTCGTTCGGCCAGCTCACACGCCGGGCCACCGGGGTTGCCCGCCGCCCAGCCGGTGACCGCGTCCCGGAACGCCCCCATATCCGCCATGGGGTGATTCTGCTCCTGTGGGGGCGTGTCCGGCACGGAGTTTTCGTCGGCGCCGTTCAAGGGCTTCGAGGGGCTTCGAGGGGCTTCGAGGGGCTTCGAGCGGCGCCCTCCTCCGGGCGCGGGCGTTCACGTCCGACGGGTCTGGCGCGGTGGCCGCATCGCCCAGCGGATCGTCCGGGTCAGGGCCTGGCCGGCGGGGCGTACGGCGAGGTCCTCGACGACCGGGACCCGGGGCAGCCAGAGCATGCTTCGGGCCCAGGGTGGGAGCAGTGCGACGGCGTTGGCGGCGAGGCCGCCGTAGAAGGGGCGCACGGGCAGGGGCAGGGGCGGTTGGAAGATCAGGAAGCGGGCGGCGGAACGGGCCTCGGGGGTGGCCCGGAGTTCGGGGCGGTAGGCGGCCAGGCGCGCGGACAGCTCGCGGCGGTCGCGGGGCGGGTCGGTCATCCCCAGCGCTTCGGCGACGCGGGCGGTGTCGGCCACGTAGGCGTCGTAGGCGGCAGCGTCCAGCGGATGCGCTCCGTAGCGTTCGTGGGCGCGCAGGAAGCTGTCGGTCTCGGCGGCGTGCACCCAGCCGAGCAGGTGCGGGTCGGCCGCGTGGTACGGCACGCCCTCGGGCGTGGTCCCGCGGATGCGGTCGTGGATGGCGCGGACGTGGTCGACGGCCCGCTGGGCGTCCTCGGCGGTGCCGTAGGTCGTCACGGCCAGGAAGGTGCTGGTGCGTTGCAGTCGGCCCCACGGGTCGCCGCGGTAGCCGGAGTGCCCGGCCACCGCCGCCATGGCGAGCGGGTGCAGGGACTGCAGGAGCAGGGCGCTCAGCCCGCCGATGAACATCGAGGCGTCACCGTGGACCGTGCGGATCGGGCGGTCCGGTCCGAACCAGCGCGGGCCGGGGGTCTGGTGGATGCGGGCGCGAGTCGCCGGTCCGTCGGGGCCGGCGACACGGCGGAACAGGGCCTGGCCCAGCTGTTCACGGACGACGGTCAGCATGGTCGGCCTCCCCTCTCCTGCTGCCAGTGTCCGCGATTGCGGCCGGATTCCGGGCATGGGGGGCTGGTTCACGGGCCGGTGGGCGCGTGCCGTGGTTCGCGGTCCGATGCCGGCCACACGTAGGGCAGGTCGTCGGGGACGCCGGGGAACAGGTCGCCGTACACGTCGCGGTCCTTGCGGATCAGGGCCGAGCGGTGGCTTTCGTGGAGGGCCTCGTCGCCGAGCCAGGGCGGCAGCTCGCCGGCCGCGGCCAGGTCCGCCTGGTCGCGCACCGGGGTGCCGGGCCGGTACGCGGCCAGTCCGGCGACCAAAGAGGCGGCGCAGCTGTCCTGGTGTCCCCGCTCCCGCCAGACCCGGCAGATCTCCAGGCCGTAGCGCACGAGTGCCTCCTCGTACCCGGTCCACATCCGTACGGCCGGGTGGCGGCGCCATCCGTAGCCGGGGACGGTGAGACCGCGCAGGATCTGCAACGTCTCGACCCGCTGCTTGCCCAGCCGGCGCCGGTCCAGGAGCAGGGCCGTCTGCCGGAAGTCGGGGTCAGGCAGGAACGTCTGCATCGGTCACCGGCTCCCTTCTCGCGCGGGGCGGACCGCTCGTGGGCGGCCGATGCGCCGGATCCGGCGCCGCGGGGCACGCGGTGGGAAGGGGGTGGAAGGCGGCGCGGTCGGCCAGGCCGTCGGTGCGAGGGGCGGGTGTACTCGACGGTCGTCGGACGGGTCCGAGGCGAGGAACGGGCCGCCCACGGCGCTGCCCGCTGACGTCGACCTCGACGGTCAGGGCCGGGCCCGGCAGGGACGCGGTCACCGCGGGCCAGGGCGGCGCCCACGCCAGGGGCCGCACCGGTGCCGACGACCATGCGGTCGGCGAGCGGGCTGCTGCGCACGGGCTGCGTCTCCTTCCTGACCGGGGTGGAAGTCCTGTTCCTGGCCCGGGTGAAGTCCTGTTCCCGGCCCGGGTGAAGTCCGGTTCCCGGCTGGGGTGAAGTCCTGTTCCCGGCCGGGGCGAAGTCCTGTTCCCGGCCGGGGTGGACGTCCTGTCGGCCGTTGCCCCGCTCGCCTGCCCCAGCGGGACGGCGGCGTGGGGTCAGTGTCTGGTTCCGGTGCGGTCGCGTCGGGTCAGGAGGCGTTGCGCGGCGGCGAGGCCGGGGGGCCGGTGGCGGTGCAGCGCGGCCCGTGCGGCGTTGGCTCCGGGGGCGCCGTGCACGCCGCCGCCCGGGTGGGCCCCGGCGGAGGCGAGGTAGAGGCCGGGGACCGGGGTCTCGGGGCGGCCGGTGCCGGGGACGGGGCGGAAGAGGAGCTGCTGGTGGAGCGCGGTCGTGCCCCCGTTGAGGGCGCCGCCGCTCAGATTGCGGTCGAGCGCCTCCAGGGCGGGGGGTGCCAGGATGCGGCGGGCGCGGATCAGGGAGCGGAAGCCGGGCGCGAAGCGTTCCACCTGGCGTTCGACCCGGTCGGCCATGCGTTCCTGGTCCTTGGTCTCCCAGCTTCCGGTGATGCCCTCGTCGGCGGCGTCGGCGCCGATCTCGTGGGGGACGTGGGTGTACGCCCAGGCCGATTCCGTGCCCAGCGGTGAGCGGGTGGCGTCGGCGGTGGTCATCTGGCCGAACAGCAGGAAGGGGCGGTCCGGGACCTGGCGCATGGCGATCTGCGCGGCGAACCGGGTGAGCTCGTCCATGCCGTCGGCGAGGTGCACGGTGCCGGCCCGGGACGCCTGCTCCGCCTGCCAGGGCACCGGGCCGTCGAGCGCCCAGTCCACCTTGAAGGTGGCGAAGTCCCACTGGAAGCGGCGCAGGTCGTCCAAGAGCTGCGCGGGCAGGTGCTCGGCGGCGAGGAGTTCGCCGTACAGGGCGGGCACGGACACGTCCGCCAGCACCGCCCGGCGTGCCGTCACCGCGTCGCCGACGGCCGTGCGCACGCCCACGGCCCGCCCGTCACGGACCTCGATCCGCTCGACGCGCTGCCGGCAGCGCACCCGGCCGCCTCGTGCCGTGAGGCGTCGGGCCAGGGCCTGGGTCAGGGCACCGGAGCCGCCGACGGGGACGGGGAAGCCGTACGTCTGCCCGAGCATGGCCATCAGCCAGCCGAAGCCGCCGCTGCCCGCCGATTCCGGGGCGAGGTCGGCGTGCAGGGCGTTGCCCGCCAGCAGCAGCCGCCCGCCCTGGCCGCGGAACTCCTCCTCCCCCAGCCGGCGCACCGGCAGGACCAGGGAGCGGGCCATGCGCAGCCCGCCCGCGGCCCGCAGCCGCAACGCCAGCCGCGTCCCCGCGCGGACGGGCGGGAAGGGGGTGAACAGGGTGCCCAGGAGGTCGGGGTGCAGGCGCTGCCACACCTCGTGCAGCCGCCGCCAGGCGGCCCCATCGCCCGGGGCGAAGGCCTCCAGGGACGCGGCGGTGATCTCGACGTCCCGGTCCAGAACGGCGCAGCGGCCGTCGGTGAGGGGATGCGCCAGGACGCTGGGCGCGTGGCTCCACCGCAGCCCGTGGTCCTCCAGGCGCAGGGCGGCCAGGACAGGCGAGGCGGCTGCGAGGGGGTAGAAGGAGCTGAACAGGTCGTTGACGAAGCCGGGGTCGACGCCCCGGTCGTGGCGCACCGCGCCGCCCGGCTCCGGCTGCTCCTCCAGCACCTCCACGCTCCACCCGGCGTCCGCCAGCACGTTGGCGGCCACCAGGCCGTTGGGGCCCGCGCCGATCACCACGGCGTCAGGCACTGTAGGCTCCGGCTCCGTCGCCGCGCGACACCGCGGACATGACCGGCTCCCGCTGTGCGGCGTCGCGGCTGTCCCTCGCCTCGCTCTCGCACAGCCGGGCGAGCCGGGCGAGCATGGCGCGGTGGCGCAACTGGATGAGCACCTCGAAGCCGACGTTGTGCAGTCGGCCGCCCGCTCCTCGGAGGGGGTGTTCGTCCACGATCACCAGGCAGTACTCGCCCCACGGCCGCAGCTCGATCGCGATGCGGGCGGTGCCCAGTGCGCCGGCGTGGGCCTCCAGCTCCAGGCGGACGCCTTCCTCGCAGTGGCGGACGACGGTCTCGTTGACCAGTTGGGCGGGGCCGAGCCGGACCTCGTAGCGGATGGCGGCGTCCCGCTGCGGCCACTGCCCGTGAACCGGGCGGGACCGTGAGGTTCCGACCACCCATTCCGCGTACCGGCTGCCGTCGGCGAGGACGGCCCATACGGCGCTCGGGCTGACTCGGATCAGACGATGGCGAACGGCCACGAAGACCTCCAGGGTGGCTGGGCCGGGTTGTCCGTCGGTCGCCCCGAGTGCCCGCGCAGCGTCGGCCCAACCAATCGATCCTCAGTGCCCGTTCCGCGCGGGACCTCCGGCTTCGTCACACGCGTATCCAGACCTCCGAAGTGCGCGGGTCCACGGTGGCCCTCCTCTCCACCCGATCCGACTGGAGGGGGCCGGCAGTGAGACGAAGGCGATTTGCGGCAGGTGCGATCGGCGCGGTCTCGGGGATCGCGCTCGGCGCGGTTCCGTCCTGGGCCGACGTGCCGACGCCCCGTTCGCGGGGCTGGCAGGCCGTGCCGGCACCGGGCAGCACTCCCGCCGCGCAGTTACGGCGCAGTTACGGCGCATCGCCGCCGCCGGGCCCCGACTGGCCGGGGCCGTGGGTGAGGAGGGCCTCGCCGGGCCTTCTCAGGGGCGAGGGCTGGCCATGCCACGTCCCCGGGCATCGGGGAACCGGACGTCCGGCTGAACGCGGTGGCGGTCGGCCCCGACCGGCGGGTGTGGCTCTGCGGCAGCCGGGGTGGCGCCGCCCGTCTGCTGCACGGGGACGGGCGGCGATGGCGATGGCCGGACGTCGGCGGTCTCTGGCTGCTGTAGCGCACCAAGCTGTTCGCCGCCTTGGGGAACCGGCCGCCGCTGCACGCCGTCGTGCACGCGCACCTGCTCGCGGCCGGGCTGCTGTTCACCTTCGCCGTATGTCAGCTCGATCCTGTGCGCCGCCGCTGGAGTGTCGCCGTGCGCGGCGCCACCTTGCTGGTCGCGGGTGCCGCGCACGGCGTCCTGGCCAAGACCAAGACTCTGTACGCCCTGCCGCCGCCCGGCACGGGTCCGACCGCTGCCGACCCGCACAGCGGGCCCGGTGGATGTACTACGGCGGCGATGTGGTGGCAGCGGCGCCGACCGTGGTGCTGGGGCCGGGCTGGTACGCCGCTCGGCGACGAAGGTGCGCGAGGCGGTCGTGGGCGCGGTCTTGGCCGACGGCCTCGGTGAACCGTCCGTGATGATCGGCTGGGTGAACGACCGTGATGATCGGCTGGGTGAACGACCGTGATGATCGGCCTGGTACGTCCGTGGTGATCGGCCTGGTGAACGTCCTCCGCGGCCCGGGCGGAGCCGATGTTCCGGCTGGTGGCCGAACCGCCCGGCATCGTCACCGCCATGGGCGGTGCTCGCCCCGGTGGGGAGGTCACGGCACGGTGCTCCGGACGCTGATCAGGTCGGTGACCGCGCGGATGCCGCCGTCGGCGAGGGCCGCGCGCTGCCGGTCGGCGCCGGTGCCGTTCCGTAGGAGCCGGTCCACCAGGGCGGTCACCTGCCGGGTGTCGCCGGACGCGTCGAGTGCGCGGCCGACATGGCTCAGGAGCTGGTCCACCACGTCGCCGGCAGGATGCAGCGTGCCGCCGGGGTCGACCAGGGTGTCGTCGAGTCCGTGGCGCGCGGCGTGCCACATGGTGGCCTGGAGCAGTTCCGGGTCGTGGTCGAGCGCGGGGACCCCGGCGTCCGCTTCCGCCAGGGCGGTCTCCACCAGGGCCCGGATGATCCCGGCGAGCATGACCGCCTCGTCCGCGCCCAGCTGGACGTCCGAGCACCGCACCTCGATGGTGGGGTACCGAGTCGAGAGGCGGGCCTGCCAGTACAGCTGACCGGTGTCCGCGATCAAACCGGCGTCCGCGAGTCGCTTCACGCGCCGTTCGTAGTCCGCGGCGTCCTGGAAGGACGGGGGCATGCCGCTGACGGGCCAGCGGCTGAAGACCACCGTGCGCCAGCTGCGGAAGCCGGTGTCATGACCGTCCCACAGAGGGGAGTTGGCCGACATGGCGGTCAGCGTGGGCAGCCAGGCACGGATCCGGTTCAGAACCTGTACGCCCGCCTCGCGTCCGGGCACGGCGACGTGCACGTGCATGCCGTTGACCAGCTGCTCCGCCACCAGTTGCGGCGCCTGCATGACCATGGCCCGATAGCGGGCCTCGTCGGTGACGGCCACGGGACGGGCGCGCCGCGACGGCGACGTCCCGCAGGCCACCAGCCGGCAGCCGTGTTCCTCGGCGGCGACCGCGACGGCGTGCCGCAGACGCAGCAGGTGGCCGCCGGCCTCCTCCAGTGTGTCGCACACCGGAGTGGCCACCTCGACCTGCGCCTGGAGCAGCTCGTGCTGCACCTCCTTGTCGGCCACCAGGCTCCCCAGCCCCGCCGCGACCCGCACCTCTTCCGCCTGCGGCACCGGCAGGCCCGTGGCCGGGTCCAGCAGCAGGTACTCCTCTTCCACGCCGATCGTCGTCATCGACCGCCCTTTGTTCCGCCCGGCACCGGCCGGATCCCGATGCGTCTGGCCGACGCACCTCACGCAGCGATGACCTCCGCGTAAGGGGGTCGCGCGTGTGGGTGTCCGAGTGCCGCAACCGCCGCACCACAAACCATGGGACAGCCGTGGAGGAGTCCGCTGTCCGGAAAGCCTCGCGCGGGCAGGTTCGCCGACAGGGGTCAGGCGACCGCCGATGCCACACGGTCGGGAGACCGCCGGTACGGCGCCGGGCGCGGCCGTCACGCGTGCCCGGTGTCCGTGCCCGCAGTGGACGAGTCGTTCGCCCGTGCCGGCGGCCGAGGAATCGGTGGGCGATCTCGTGCAGGCCGCCGTACAGGAGCGTGTCGGCGGAAGTGCCGTGCCGACCTGTGAACGCGAGCGGACCGCGTCACGAGGCGTGCCTGAAGACGGCGGCGGGACCGATGACGTCGGGGCCGAACCTGTCCCGGACGCGGTCGACGGCCGCTTCGACGGCGAGCCGCGCCTCGCGGGCGTCATCGAGGCTGAGCTGCTCGACGACCTGGTCGGCGCCGACGAGGTCCTCGCCCTTGAGCGCGAGCGCGGTCAGGCGGCCGCGTTGCAGGCCGGCGGCGTCCATCAGCTGGTAGGCGATCAGACGCAGGTCGTCGTCGTGCGCGGACGGCTCGGTGAGGCGGCGGGTCCTCTCCCAGCCGCCGTCGCCGACGAAGGTCAGCGTGAGCGTCAGCGCCCGGGCCGCCTGGCCGCGGCGGCGCAGCAGCCGTCCGAGCCCGACCACCAGCTCCAGCAGGGCGGCGCGGACCTCGGCGCCGTCGATGGCGTGCCGGGAGAAGGTACGGCTGACGGTCGCGGTGGCGGGCAGGGCGCGGGGGACGACGGGGCGCGGGTCGATGCCGCGGGCGCGGTCGGCGGCCGTGCGGCCGGCTCGGCCGCCCAGCAGACGCTGGACGGCGGCGGGCGGCACTGCGGCGAGGAGGCCGACGCAGTGGATGCCGTAGTCGCGCAGCGCCTCGGCCTGGCGGGGGCCGATGCCGTGCAGGGCGTCGACCGGCAACGGACCCAGCCAGGCGGCGACTTGGTCGGGTTCGACGGCGAGGACTCCCCCGGGTTCGGGGACCTGGGCGGAGGCGGTGGCCGCAACCGTGATCGAGGGTCCGACGCCGATGCGTACGTCGACGCCCAGGCGGGAGAGGGTGCGCACCCGCAGACTCTCTCCCAGGCGGCGGGCGTCGGTGCCGTGGTAGCGCAGTGCGCCCTTCAGTTCCACCAGGGCGGCGGTGGGAGGCAGGGCCTGCACGACCGGGGAGAGCTCCGCCAGCATCTCCAGGACCTGCCGGTAGGTCTCCTCCGGCAGCTCGTGCGGGCAGCGCACGTGCATCACGGTCGACATCCCGCGCACTGGAACGTCCGGGGGCATGGCGCTCACCTCCCACCCCTCACATTATCGAACGCCAAATCGAACTCCGGCCGCCCGCAAACAACGCCGGGCCGAGCACGGTCGCGGCTTGCGGCCTCCTGTGGCTGAGCGCTCCAGCAGTGCGCCCCGGCGCCGTTCGTTCCGGTCCCGCTCTCCAGGTCAGGATGGCTGGGACTCGGTCAGCCCGGTAGGAACCTGCCACTCGTGGCGACGGCCCTTGTTGGTCAGCCGCAGGCCATTCTTGAAGACGACCAGGCCCAGCTCGCTCGCCGCCTTCGCCGCAAGGGGCGCCGTGTCGCCGGTCTTCCCATAGCCGCAGTTCACCACGGACCCGGCCTGGAGCGCCGTCTTGCTGAAGTCCGCCGACGGAACCTCGACGAGGTCGGCGGCCCGGTCACCGATCAGGTACCGGACCAAGGTCGGTCCGACCCCGGCGAAGGCCGGTCCAGGCAGGACCTCCCGGATGAAGTCGAGTACGCCCTTGGTCAGGACGATGCCGGCCTGCGAGGACTTCTGCCGACGCCGGAGGATGGTGTCGAAGAGTGCCGCGCCGTCTTCGAAGGCAGGCGGGTTGAGCCGGTCGTCGACCCCCAGGATGTGCCCGATGACCCGCCAGACGTGGAAGAAGGCGTCGCGCTCCTCGGTGGGCAGGTCGACGCCCAGCCGCCCCAGCCCCCGCGGGATGACCACCGAGAAGCTCATCAGCGTCCCGGCCAGGTCCTCCTGGTTGACCGGCAGGCCCCATGCCGGGTTCCAGTCGACTTGGCGGCCGACGTGGTACCGCATGGTGGCGTGCAGCAGGCGGATCTTCTGCGCCGAGCGGATCCCGCGTCCCCGCGGGCCCAGACCTCCGTTGTCGAGGACGTCGACCACGAACTGCGAGGTCTCCATCAGCCTGCGGTACACCCCGGAGGTCAGGCGCTGTGAACGGGCGAGTACCTGGGCGCCGTCCGCGCAGCCGTAGCACAGCGGGAGGGAGGCGCACAGCAGCGTGGAGACGATCAGCGCCTCGTAGCGGCCCAGCAGGGTGCGACCGCGCTCGATCAGCTCCTGGTCGGCCCACTCGGGCAGTACGGAGCTCTGTTCGAAGTACCGCTGGAGCTGGGGTGGCAGGCCGGCGGGCGGTGCGTCGCTGTTCTTGCCGAACCCGAGCAGCGCCTGCCGTACCTCGTCCTGCCTGCACAGCTCGTAGGTCTCGGCGATCGCGGCGTCGCCCGCGGCATCCCCGGTCTTCCGCATCCGGTCCAGTACCTCGTCCGTCCACGCACCGGCGGGCATATCGGCCTCCTCGAAGCAGGTCATGAGCGAGGCCCACTTCTACCACCCTGATCCGGGTTCAGACGGAAATATCATTCAACGGGGTTGAATGGCTCGATCTTTGGTGGGGCCCACCGGTTGGCGGGGTAGCAGCGGTAGCTGAGTCTCCAGGTGCCTCGCCGACGGGCCGCTGGTCGATGTAGGTTCCAGCCCACACACCGCGTGATCGGGGGAGACACATGAAGTGGGCCATGAGTGATGACTACGCGGCTCTCGTGACGACCGTGATCCTGGCCGTGCTGCTGATCGGATCGGTCCAGGCCTACACCCTTTTCAGAACGTGGGGGGACGGGATCGTCGAGGCGTTCGAGGACCTCACCACTTCCATCGACAACGTCGTCCAGGCGGGACGGAGTGGCCAGGAACCTTCCATCGAGGACTTGGCGAAGATCGACAAAGCCCGGGTCTCGGGCCCGAACCACATGATGCGCAGGAAGGTCGCCGCACTGTTGGCGTTCACCGTGTGGGTGGCGATCTGCGTGGTCCTGGTAGTGGTGGAGATCGAAGTGCTGAAGTGGTCTGCCACCCACAGTCCCGAAGACCACCCGGGACTGGCCAAGTTCGCGTTCTACGCCTGTGCCGCCTCGGTCGTGATCCTGGTGGCAGAAGGCGCGGTTCGCGTCATGGCGAGGACCGCGATCAGCCTCAAGAAGGAGATGGAGCCGATGCGTGCGTACACGGCTGAGGACCGACGCCGCTACGACGAGGCCCTTCACGCGTTTCGACAGGCACAGGAGCCGTCCTCGGGCCCGACCACCTGACATCCGAGGCCTCGCCAGGCCCCACCGCGCGTTGACTCAGGGACGCCCGCGCGATCGCGCCAGCCTCCTGGCCGGCGACGTCGCTTTGCCCATCAGACTTCGGCGGCACAGGGCAACTCGCTGACAAGGGCGGCCAGTCACCATGTCGTCCTCGCTCCCGCCGCCCTGCGGCGCCCGGAAGGCCGCCACGCATCTCCTCGACGGGCAGGGACTCGGGGGCTTCTTCTCGGCCTGCAGACGTACGCGTTCGCCGCGACCGGCGTATGCGCCCTGTTCCTGCCGGAGAACCCGTGCAGGCCGGTCCGCTGGTCGCCTCGCAGCCCGCGCTCACCCTCGGCGACGCGCCGGTGAGCCTCGCCCTGGGCAGCACGCTGTACGAGGAGACGAGCACCAGACGGCGTAGCGGGGTCGGTCGTGGTGTC
This sequence comes from Streptomyces sp. NPDC006385, assembly GCF_040612485.1. Lineage (NCBI taxonomy): Bacteria > Bacillati > Actinomycetota > Actinomycetes > Kitasatosporales > Streptomycetaceae > Streptomyces > Streptomyces sp. NPDC006385. The sequence continues at coordinate 107,984 of NZ_JBEXQG010000020.1, read as the reverse complement.
TGCCGGGCTCGCAGTCCGGAGAAGCCCCGGTACGAGGACTGGATCGCGGAGCCGCCGTCACGACGAGGCGGGGCCGCACCCGTCCAGCGCTCGAAGGGCGTCGTCGGCCGCCGCGCGGGTCGCCGCCGCCGGCTCGTCCGAGGCGAGGGCGGTGAGCCGGGCGCGTAGCCGTTCCTCGTCCTGCGGCCGCTTCTTGGTGGCCGCAAGCCAGTGGGCCAGGCTCTCCGTGGCGTGGTGCCGGACCGTCTCGTCCGGGTCGTCCAGGGCATGGACGAAGCGAGGCAGGTCCTGTCCGGTGTCCTCGTCGGTGGCGTTGTCCGTGTCGAGGAGTGAGAGCGCGGCGGCCCGGACCTCGGCCGAGGGGGTCCGGTCCGCCGTCCGCCGCAGGAGGGGCAGTGCTTCCGCGAGGCCGATCAGCGCGTTGTGCGTCTGCCAGGTCGTGTTCGGGTCGGCGGCGAGATGGGCCACCAACGCCCGGGCCACAGGGCGGCGTTCCCAAAGGCGGAGCCCGTTTTCGACCAGCGTCTCCAGGCCCTTCACGGCTCCCGCGCGCACAGCGCCGTCGGAGTCGTCCAGGAGGGGAAGCAGCAGCCAGACGGCGTCCCAACGCCCCGCCTGCCCGACGGCCTTCGCGACGGCGGCACGCGTACGGCCGGGCAGGGCGGGGTCGGTGACGGCCGTACGCAGCACCGCGGCGGCGGTCCGCGTCCCGACCGCTCCCAGGGCGTACGCGGCCGACTCACCGGCGGCGGCGTCGCCGAGCCAGCGCGTCGCCGGCCCGATCACGCGTTCCTCGCCGCGGCGACCGAGACCGTGCAGCAGCCAGTCCGCGACCTTCGCATCCCTTTCTGCCACCAGAGCCCGGACCAGGGCGTCCCGCGTCTGCGCGTCCTCCACGTCGAACAGCCGCCTCGCCACCGCGATCCGCACCTGGGCGGATTCGTCGCGGAGCCCTGCGACCAGCGAAGCGAGGAGGCTCTCGGTCCACTTCTGGGGAAGCAGTCCGAGAGCCTCCACCCGAGCGGCTCCCGCGCCCTGCTCGGCCGTACGGACCACTTCGGCGCTGACGGCCGGGTCGTCCCGCAGGCGGTACAGCCAGCCGCGGGCGCGTCCCCACACGGCTCGGTCCGGGTCGCCCAGAAGCGCCACGAGCCCGCGCACATCGCCCGGCATCCCCAGGGCTTCCAAGCCGTCCAGGGCGTTGATCCGCAGGTGATGGTCAGGGTCGCGGAGCAGGCGGGAGAAGGCGTCCACGACCTCCGGGCCGTCGAGCCCGAGCCGGATCGCGGCGCGCGAGGCCCGGCGCCGTACCCAGGGGTCCTCGTCGCCCATCAGGGCGGGCAGCACCGTACGGCCCACCTCGACGACCCCGAGCCGGCCGAGCCCCAAGGCCACGGCTTCCCGCACCTCCGGCGCCCGGTCGTCCGCCGACGCGGCCAGCAGCAGGGCGTGTTCGGCGCGCCCCACCCTGCCCAGCCCCTTCGCCGCGGCCGCGCGGCGCCAGGTGTCGCCATCCTTCAACTCGCGCAGGAAGAAGGCGATCTGATGTTCCGACTGATGTTCCGAGCCCATGGACACCCCCGGTGAGTCAGACCAGTGAGCGTGCCGGAGGTTGTACGCGCCCGGAGGAGCGTCCGTTCAGGCCGGCGTCGTCGACCGCCGAACGCCGGCCACGCCTGGTCACGGGCGGAGCCGGGCGGCCAGTCCCTCGAAGTAGCTGCGGTGCACCTCGGTCAGGTCGACCTGCTCGGGGTCCAGCAGCCACAGCAGGTGGGCGCCCTCGATGAACGCGGCCGTCTCCGCGGCCAGGGTCGCCGCGTCCAGGCCGGCTCGGGCCGAACCGTCGGCCATGGCGCGCGTGAACAGGGCTACCAGATGGGTCCGCAGCGCCCGGCCGCGGTCCCGGAACCAGGTGTGGAGCACGGAACCGGGCTCCAGGTTCTCCGCGGCGAGTGTGGTGTGCAGGGCGGCCAGCTCGCGTTCGGTGGCGGCGGTGTGCTCGGCGTCCCGTACGAACCAGTCGAACGCCTGGTCAAGGGTGGGTTCGGCGTCCCGCGTGATGGACAGCCGTTCGAGGGCACGCCGGTCGGCCTCGGCCAGGACGGCTCGTACGAGTCCGTCCTTGCTGCCGAAGTGGTGGATGAGGGCGGAGGGGGTGACGCCGGCGCGCTCGGCGATCGCCGCCACGCCGGTGCCGCGCACGCCCTGACGCGCGAACAGCTCGATCGCGGCGTCGACCATGGCGCGGCGGCGCTCCACGCCCCGCTTCTGCACCTGCCCCTTGACTCCGGCCATGGCGATCAGGGTGCCCGCACGGACCCGCGACGTCCAACTCATCCCTGCCCGGAAAGCAGATGCGGGGCCTGCGGCCGATCATTATCTTGAACGGTCATGCAGGAAAATGAAGCGAAGAACGAGTACCTCACGGGCCGCGAGCGGATCGTCCGGACAGACGGACTCGAACTGTGGGCGGAGGACTTCGGCAGTCCCGGTCACCCGACGGCGCTGCTCGTGATGGGCGCTCAGGCGCAAGGCGTCCAGTGGAATGACGGCATCGTCCGCCGCCTGGTCGACGGCGGTCACCGGGTCATCCGCTACGACCACCGCGACACCGGACGCTCGTCCAGGGTCGACTTCGCCGCCCACCCGTACACCGTCGCCGACATGGCCTCCGACGCGCTCGCCGTCCTGGACGCGTTCGGGGCGGAACGAGCCCACCTGGTCGGCGCGTCCCTCGGTGGCGTCATCGCGCAGCGGCTGGCCGTCACGCACCCGCACCGGGTGCTGACCTTGACGAGCCTGTCGTCCCAGCCCCTGGGCACGGACATGGCGGGGGCGGTGCGGCGCGCCCTGGCGGGGGCGCCTCCGCTCCCCGGCGAACTGCCCCCGCCCCGGCCCGAGTTGCTGGCCGCGCTGGCCTCCGCCTTCCCCGAGCCGGAAGCGGGCGTGGAGGAGTACCTCGCCGCCCGGCTGCCGCTGTGGCGTGTGCTGCACGGCCCGGTGCTGCCGTTCCAGGAGGAGGAGTACCGCGCGATGGAGCGGCGGGTGTACGAGCGGGCGCGCGATGTGCGGGCCGCGCTCAACCACACGCTCGCCGGGGCGGCCGGCCACGGCGACGCGGCGGACCTGTCCTCGGTCACCGCGCCGACGCTGGTGCTGCACGGCAGCGAGGACCCGATGTTCCCGCCCGCGCACGCAGCGGCCACCGCCGCCGCCGTCCCCGGCGCCCGCCTGGTCCTGATCGAGGGCATGGGCCACACCCTGCCCGCGGCCCTGGACGACCGCCTGGCCGCCGAGATCCTGCGCCACACGGGGCACGCCGGGCGGACGGTATGAAATCCGGGCACGACGGGGCAGAGCCGCACGGCTGAAAGGCGCTACTCCAACGGGTGTGCCCGGTGCGGGTTGTCCGTGGTCCCGGCAGCCGCTCCTTGAGGATCTTGGTCGTCCGCTGGTGACCACATCCGACGAGGAGTTGGAAGAATGTCACATCGCCCTGTCCGACCCGCACCGCGTTCCCGTCTGCTCACTTGGTGGGCGACCGTCAGCGCGGTGACGGCCCTGACGCTCGGCCTGCCGGGTGAGTCGGTCGCGGCCGACGCCCCGAACCCGCCCGTGGGGACGGTCACCTCCGCCCCCACGGCCTTCATCCGCGGCACCCTCCAGCCGGACGTCCCGCCGGCCGGGGCGAACGACTGGAACTGCCGGCCGACCGCCGCGCACCCCCGCCCCGTCGTACTGCTGCACGCGACCTATACGAACGCCCACATGAACTGGAGCATGCTGTCGCCCCGGTTGAAGCGCGCCGGGTACTGCGTCTTCGCCCCGAACTACGGCGGGGAACCGGGAGTTCCGTTCAAGGCCACGCGGCACATCCCCGACTCCGCCCGGGAGATCGCCCGCTTCGTCGACCGGGTGCTCGCCGCCACCGGCGCCCGGCAGGTCGACCTGGTGGGGCACTCGCAGGGCGGCGGTGTGCTGCCTCGGTGGTACCTGCGCTTCGAGGGCGGTACGAACCCCGCGAAGCCGTCGCGCAACAAGGTGCGTCGACTCATCGGCCTGGCCCCGTCCAACCACGGCGCCACCGTCTCCGGCCTGGGCACCCTCACCACCGAACTCGGCCTCAACCCGACGGTGTCCCTGGTGGCGGGGCAGGCGTACGCGGACCAGATGGTCGGGTCCAGGGTGCACACCACGCTCGACCGGGGCGGCGACACACAGCCAGGAGTCGCCTACACCGTGATCGCCACCCGTTACGACGAGGTCGTCACGCCGTACACCAACCAGTTCCTCACACCAGGACCCGGCGCGACCGTACGCAACATCACCCTCCAGGAGGTCTGCCCCCTGGACCTCTCCGAACACATTTCGATCGCCTATGACTCCAACGCCCTCCAGCTCGTTCTCAACGCCCTCGACCCCGCCCATGCCAGACCCGTGCACTGCCGCCTCTCGGCACCCCTGATCGGCGGCTGAAGCGGCCCCTTCTCCAGATCACCAGGACGCCCCCGCCGGTGAACGACTCATCGGCGGGGGCGTCCTGGCTCCTTCCGGCCGACAGCGCCGCCGTGACGCACGATCAGACCGGACCCTGCGCAATGTCTTGACGTGTTCACTCTTGTCGTCCAGCATCCCTTCAGCCCGATCGGTTCTGCCTGCTTTTGTTTGCTCTCGTTGGCGGGTGAGGTCAGAGCAGATGTCCTCGTGTCATCCCCCAAGTCACGAACGGATTGTCATGCCCAGCAGACATCGAATAGTCCGAGCCCTGGCGCTCACCGTTCCCCTGGCGCTCGGCGCGGGGCTCGTCGCCGTACCCGCCGCGACCGCGGCCGATCCGCCGAGCGCGGTCACCGTGCGGGTCGATCCCTCCTACCAGCAGCAGGAGTTCGAAGGGTGGGGCACGAGCCTGGTCTGGTTCGCGAACATCACGGGCCACTACCCGGACCCCATCCGCAGGCAGCTCGTCGACATGCTGTTCGGCCGTGACGGCCTGCGCCTGAACATCGCGCGCTACAACATCGGCGGCGGCAACGCCCCCGACGTCCGCAAGGACTACATGAAGACCGGCGCCACCATGGAGGGCTTCTGGAAGGCCCCCGCGGGAACCACCCGTGAGGACATGGACTGGTGGGACCCCGAGAACCCGGACCACTGGGACTGGGCCGCCGACGCCGGCCAGCGCTGGTGGATCGACCAGATCAAGAAGAAGGTGACCCGCTGGGAGGCGTTCAGCAACTCGCCGCCCTGGTTCCAGACGGTCAGCGGATACGTCTCGGGGGGCTTCGACGCGAGCACGGACCAGATCCGCGCCGACCGCGTCGACGACTTCGCGACCTACCTGGTGAAGGTGACCGACCATCTGGAGAAGAAGCACCGCATCGAGTTCGACACCATCGCCCCGCTCAACGAACCCAACACGCCGTACTGGGGCACCCAGTTGGGCGCCGACGGACAGCCCACGGGCGGGCGCCAGGAGGGCGCGCACGCCGGCCCCGCACTCCAGCAGAAGGTGATCCTGGCCCTGCGACGCGCCCTCGGCGATGCCAGGACGCGGGCCACGGTGTCCGCGATGGACGAGACCAACCCGAAGATCTTCACGGACAACTGGAACGCCTACGACGCGACGGCGCGGGCCGCCGTGGACCAGCTCAACGTCCACACCTACGGCACGGGCATGCGCACCAGCGCCCGTGACGGCGCCAAGGGCGCGGGCAAGAAGCTCTGGATGAGCGAGGTCGAGGGCACCTGGGGCACCGGCACCGACTTCACCGGCATGGAGCCCGGGCTCGGCATCGCCGGTCGCATGGTCGGCGACATACGTGAACTCGAACCGTCCGCCTGGGTGTTCTGGCAGCCCATCGAGGACTCCATCCCCCAGGCGGCCGCCGGGAAGAACTGGGGCAGCATCCACGTCCCGTTCACCTGCACGGCCGAGGACACGCTCGAGACCTGCCCGATCAAGGCCAACAGCAAGTTCCACACCATCCGGAACTTCACCCACTACATCCGCCCCGGCGACCGCTTCGTCAAGACCGACGACTCCTCCAGCGTCGCCGCCCTGAAGAAGTCCGGGACCGGCGCCACGGTCGTGCACGTCAACGACGGCACCACCCAGCGATCGGTGACCCTGGACCTGTCCCGCTTCGGGTACGTCGCCCCATGGGCCTCCGTCACGCCCGTCGTGACCAGCGCCGACGGAGCGCTCGTCGAGGGCGAGCCGGTGCGGGTGACCGACCGTGGCGCCACGCTCACCGTCCCCGCCAAGTCGGTCACGACCTTCCGGGTCTCCGGCGTCGGCGGGGTCGCGCGGGACGCCGCGCTCGTCAAGCCCGGTCATGTCTACCGGTTGCAGGGCGTGCAGAGCGGCAAGTCACTGGCGCCGAACGACGACGGCACCGGGATCGTCATCCGCACGGACGACACCGCGGCCGACGCCCAGCGATGGTCCGTCCGCAAGCTGACCCGCGGCAACGACAACCGCGAGCGCTACGCCGTCGTCAACACCGCGACGGGCAAGCGCCTCGCGGTGCGGGACGGCGGCGCGGTGCTGGAGGACGAGTCCTCCGGGCCGGCCGGCGGCGCAGCGCAGTGGATCATGTCGACGACGGGTGACGGCACCTGGACCTTCGTCAACGCCGCCACCGGCCGGCTGCTCGACGTCGCCGGCCACGCCACGGCGGACGGCTCCCGGGTGACGACATGGACGCCCACGTCGGGCGCGAACCAGCGCTGGACCGTGACCGACGTGACGACGCCGCGCACCTGAACGGCGGGGCGCCGTTCCGGCGCCGCCTGCCGCACCCCCGGCGAGGGGTGCGGCAGGGGCGGGGGCGCAGGGCAGGGACGGCGGCGTACACCTTCCGACAACGACGCCTCCCGGACTCCCCCGAGACCAGCGGGAACCAGCACTCCGGGCGGCCGCGTCCATCGATGCACAAGATCGTCGGTGGACACGGAGGAGTTCCGAGATGACCGGCACAGCCACCCGATACTTCCATCTCGTCCGGCACGGCGAGGCGTCGCCGGACGAGAGCGGGCTGACGGAGGGCGGCCGTCGGCAGGCCACGCTGCTCGGCCGACGGCTCCGGGACATCCCGTTCGCAGCCGTCCATCACGGCCCGCTGCCCCGAGCGGAGCAGACGGCACGTCTGATCGGCGAGCAGTTGATGGACACCCCACTGCACGTCTGCGAAGTCGCCGGCGACTACGTCCCCTACATGCCGACGAGGGACGAACTCCCTCCGGAATCGGCGGACTTCTTCCTCCGCTTCCTCGCCGGCGCCACCGACTGGGAACGGGAGCACGGGCCCGCGCTGGCCCGCCGGGCGCTGGATCTGTTCACCGGGCCGGTGGAGGGCGAGGAGGACCGGCACGAACTGGTCGTCACCCACAACTTCCTTGTCGCCTGGCTCGTCCGGGATGCCATGCACGCACCGAAGTGGCGCTGGCTCGGCCTCAACCACGGCAACGCCGCGCTCACGGTCATCCGGTACGCGCCCGGCCGGCCGGCTGCCGTCCTCCTCGCCAACGACATGGGGCATCTGCCCGCCGAACTGCGCTGGACCGGCTTTCCCCCCGAGTCGCGCATCTGATTGCCGCACAGCACCTACCGGGCACGGCCGCCAACCGATGTGCCGGTCGACCGGCAAGGCATCTCGACTCACCGCACCGAAGCTGGCACCGTAAACGCCCATGAAGCTGACCGAAACCGGGCAAAAGGTAAGCTCGGTGCGCTGGAGGCTCGTGCTCGCCAGCACCACCATGCTCTTCGTCGAGCTGGCGCTGATCAGATGGGCGGGAGCGAACGTCGTCCACCTCAGCTACTTCTCGAACTTCATCCTGCTGGGGTCGTTCCTCGGCATCGGGATCGGGTTCCTGATCCCCGCAGCGCGCGGGCAGTGGCTCAAGCGCTGGACGCCGATCCCGCTGGTGCTTCTCGTCGTCCTCGTACGCGCCTATCCGGTGCAGGTGCGTCAGAGCAGCACCGAGGTCATCTACTTCACCGCCGTGAAGACCACCGGCCTGCCGCAGTGGGTGACGCTGCCGGCCATCTTCCTGCTGACCGCGGTGATCATGGCGGGCATCGGCAAGATCACCGCCGACCTGTTCCGCCAGCTCCCCTCGCTGGACGCCTACCGCTACGACCTGCTGGGCAGCATCACCGGCTCGGTCTCCTTCGCCGTACTGTCCTGGCTCCGGGCCCCCTCGCTCGTGTGGGGCGTACTCGCCGCCGTGGCCCTGCTGGTCCTCGGCGGGCGCCGCAACACCCTGGTGTACGGCATCCCCCTCACGGCGATGGTCGCCGCGCTGTTCCTGGAGACGACCACGGCCGGGATCTCCTGGTCGCCGTACTACAAGATCGAGCTCAAGGACTCGCCGACCACCACCCGGACGTACCACATCTCCGCCAACGGCGTCCCGCACCAGAGCACCGCGCCGCTCCCGGTGCTGCTGCGGGAGAACTCGCCCTATCGGCAGGCGTACGAGCAGACGCCCCGCAACCCGCACAGACGCGTGCTGGTCATCGGCGCCGGCAACGGCAACGACGTCGCGGTCGCGCTGGCGCAGGGGGCGGAGCGCGTGGACGCGGTCGAGATCGATCCCCGGCTGCAGGAGATCGGTGCGACACTGCACCCCGCCCGGCCGTACGACGACCCCCGGGTGCATGTGTACATCGACGACGGACGGGCGTTCCTGGAGCGGACGGACGCCAAGTACGACCTCATCGTCCTGGCGCTCCCGGACTCCCTGACCCTGGTGTCGGGCGCGAGCAATCTGCGGCTGGAGAGCTATCTGTTCACCCGGCAGGCGTTCGAGGCCGCCCGCGATCACCTGACGCCGAACGGCGCGTTCGCCATGTACAACTACTACCGCAAGGCCTGGCTGGTCGACCGCTTCGCCGGCGACCTCGACGACCTCTACGGGCACGCCCCGTGCATGACGACGTTCAACCGGAACGCGGCCGTGCTGGTGGCCGGGATGACCCCCGCCGACCAGTCCTGCAAGCAGGTCTGGCAGCCCAGCGGCCCGGTCCCGGCGGCCGCGACCGACGACCACCCCTTCCCGTATCTGCTGCACCGCACCATTCCCACGCTGTATCTGGGCGCGCTGGGCGCGATCCTGCTGGTGACGCTGCTGTCGGTGCGGCTGGCCGGGGTGCGCCTCCGAGGAACGGTCCGCTACTTCGACATGTTCCTGCTGGGCGCGGCCTTCATGCTGCTCGAAACGAAGAACGTGATCGGCTTCGCCCTCTACTTCGGCACGACCTGGCTGGTCAACGCCCTGGTGTTCTTCGGTGTCCTGCTCTCCGTGCTGGCCGCGGTCGAGGTCCGGCGCAGGCTGCGGCGGGTCAACCTGCTGGTCCTGCAACTCATGCTCTTCGGCTCCCTCGCGGTGGCCTGGCTCGTTCCCACGCAGGCCGTGCTCTCGCTGCCGTTCGCCGGACGGCTCGCCGCCGCCATCGCCCTGGCCTTCGCACCCATCTTCTGCGCCAACCTCATCTTCTCGGACCGCCTCGCGCTGGCCCCCGACCCGACGTCCGCGTTCGGCGCGAACCTGCTGGGCGCGCTGACCGGGGGCGCGCTGGAGTACCTGGCCCTGGTGACGGGCTATCAGGCGCTGCTGCTGGTCGTGGCCGCGCTGTACCTGGGGGCATGCGTCGCCATGCGCTTCGCGGGACGCGGACCGGGCGGACAGGCGACGCGCGAGCCGGACGAGACGGTGGCCGCCAAGACCTAGCGAGGACGCCGGTAGTCGAGGTCGCCGCCGCGCGCCGGCCGCCGGTTCAGCTCCCTCCGCACGGGGCTCACCGAGGTGAACACCCCGAACAGCGCGAACCCCACGTACGAGGCGATCACCGCGGGCCCGGACACGGGCCGCACCGGCATGGGCAGGGCGGGCGTCGGGACCGTACGGTAGACGACGGTCATGGTCAACAGCCGGGATGCGGGGCCGTCTGCCTCGGGGGACGCTGGTGTCATGTCCGAGCGCCGAGTGATCGTCTACCCGCCGTCCGAGAGCGGTGGCCGCAAGGTGCGCGTCGGCGACGAGGTGCTCGGTACCGCGTACAGCCTCCACGACCTCACCGTGTTCCTGCAGAACGCGGGGCTGGCCGACTGGGACGAGCTGGACGTCGCCGAGTCCGGGCTGATCGAGTGGCATGAAGGCGGGCCGGAGGTGTGGGCGCCCTGAACCAGCGCAAGGGCGGATGGGGCGGCGCGGAGTACGACGGGGAGGCGGTGCTCGACGAGCTGTACGGCACTGCCCCGCCCGACTTCGTCGCCCGTCGGGGTGAACTGGCGGCCGCCGCCAAGACGGCCGGCCACGTGGCGGACGCCCGTCGGATCGGTGCCGCCCGCCGACCCACCCTGGCCGCCTGGGCGGCGAACCTGCTGCTGCGCGCCGAGCCGGAGGAGAGCCTGCGGTTTCTGGAGCTGGGGCGGGCGCTGCGCGAGGCCTACCGCACCCTGGACGCCGCCGAGATCACCGAGTTGTCCAAGCGGCGGCGGAGCATCGTCTCGGCCTTGTCCCGGGAGGCCGGGCAGTTGGCCCGGCAGGCCGGGCACCGGCTGTCGGACAGTGCCCAGCGGGACGTCGAATCCACGCTGCGGGCCGTGCTCGCCGATCCGCGGGCCGCCGACCTGTGGGCCGAGGGCCGGCTGGAGAGCGCCCTCACCCCGCCGTCGGACTTTCCGGGCGCCGTCGCGCCGGCGGGTGGCGCTCCGCTCAGGGCCACCTCGTCCAAGCCGACCTCGCCCAAGGCGCCGCCGCCATCGGCCTGTACCCGGGCGAAGGACGAGGTCGCCGAACGGCGCCGCCAGAAGCAGGAGCAGCTGGAGCACGCCCGCGCAGCGGCGGACGAGGCCGCGCAGTTGTTGCGCGACAGACGCGCCGAACAGGCCGACGCCGATGGCGCACTGGGACGCGCCCGTGACCGGCATGAACAGGCGCAGCAGGAGGTGTCCGCTGCGGAGCGGCACCTGCGGCAGGCACGGGAGGAGCTCCAGCGAGCCGAGCATGAGCAGCGGGAGGCCGAGGCGCGCAGCCGCGCGGCCGCCGACGAACTCGCCCAGGCCGAGCGCAGGGCGCGAGACACGGCGCGGGAGGTGAAGCGCCTGAGCGCACGCCGCAGGTAGGCGGCGCCGGGATGGCAGGGCAGGCACCGGCGGGGCGCGGGCGGCGTACGCGGCAGCCCGGCGCGGGGCGTACCTCACGCCTCCCTGTCTCAGGTCACGAGCGTGCCTTGTGCGTAGCGGCGAACGCGTCGGCGGCCGTGAGGTCGAAGTCCCCGTGGTCGCTGCCGAGGCCCTGGGCGACCAGTGCCGCCGCGGCGCAGCCGAGGACGGCGGAGTCGTACGGGGTGCGGCCCAGGCCCATGCCGCGTACGAAGCCGGCCGAGAAGGCGTCGCCGCAGCCGGTGGTGTCCACCACGTCGATCGCGAAGGCGGGCACCTTCTCGGTGCCCCCGGGAGTCACGAGCAGCGCGCCCTCGGCGCCGCGGGTGACGGCGACCAGGCTGGCTCCGGCGTCCAGGAGCTTCTCCGCGCCCGCGGCCAGGTCCTTCTCGCCGGTGAATCCGAGGACCTGGTCCTCGTTGGGCAGCAGGTGGTCGACGTACGGCAGCGCCGCCGCGATCTGCTCGAAACTCCCGAGTTCGCCGGGGGCGAGAAGGTCCACCGAGGTGGCCACACCGTGCTCCTCGGCGTGCGACAGGATGCGCGTGGCGGTGTCGACGCCGATCAGCTCGGGGCCGCCGAGGTGGAGGTGGTCCGCTTCGGCGATCGCGTCCCAGGGCACGTCGTCGGGGCCGTAGGTGATGTTGGCGCCGAGCAGGTGCAGCGAGGGGCGGTCGCCGTTCGGGCGGATGGGCAGGACGCTCGCCGAGGTGGGGGTGTCCGTGCGGCGGACGAGGTGCCGGGTGTCTATGCCGGCCCGCTGGAGCAGTTGGACCAACATGTCGCCGGTGGGGTCGGATCCGATCGCGCCGGCGCTGTGGACGCGGGCGCCGAGTTTGGCGAGGGTGAGCGCGGTTCCACCGGCCGTCCCGGCGGCGGTCATCCTGATGTCCTCCACCAGCGTGGCGCCCTGGCCCTCGGGTATCGCCTCCACCGGCCGCACCAGTACGTCCAGCACATGCACGCCCATCGTGACGACCTTCATCGGTTTCCCTCCTGCGCGGGCTGTACGGGGTGAGTGGTGCCGTAGTTCCGGGCGAGCGCGGCCTCGATCACCGCGAGTTGCTGGTGCTCGTCGAGGACGCGGGGCGTTCCCAGGGCGGCCGCGCGCTGGTAGACGCCGCACGCCCACTCCAGCAGCAGCGCGTGCTCGACCGCCTTGTCCAGCGTCGGAGCGTGGGTGAGCGCGCCGTGGCTGGCCATGAGGGCGGCGCTGCGGCCTTCGAGGGCGTCCAGGACGGACTCGGCGAGCGCCGGTGTGCCGAACGTGGCGTACGGCGCCACCCGCACCGAGCCGCCCAGGGCCAGCAACTGGTAGTGGAAGCAGGGCAGTTCGTCGAGGACGCAGGACAGTGCGGTCGCCATCGGGGCGTGGGTGTGGACGACCGCGCCGGTGCCGTGGCGGCGGTAGACGCCCAGGTGCAGATCGATTTCCGAGGTGGGTCGCAACGTCCCTGCCACGACGCGTCCGTCGAGGTCGACGACGGTCACCTGATCGGCCGAAAGTTCCGCGAGTACCGCGCCGGTGGCCGTGATCGCGACACGGTCCCGCACCCTCATGCTGACATTGCCGGACGCACCGATGAGCAGCCCCTCCGCGCCCAGGCGACGGCACGCTTCTGCCACGGCGGCGCGCTCCTGACCCAGCTGCGAGCTTGAGTCGGTCATGTACGCGACGGTAACGTAAACATGAAACAAAGTCACCTTCAGGTTCGAGGTCCGTACGGAAGGCCGTTCATGGGCGACACGACCCCGCAGCCCGACGGCACTTGGCACGTCCCCCTGCGCCGTACTCCCCGGCAGGCGCGCAGCAGGGCCCGGCTGGCCCGGGTCCTTGAGGCCGCGGAGCGCGTCCTGGTCAGCGAAGGTGTGCAGGCGCTGACCACGACGCGGGTGGCGGCGGAGGCGAACGTCTCGATCGGTTCGCTGTACCAGTACCTGCCCGACCGGGACGCCATCGTCGACGCCCTCGCGGCCGGCTACTTCGCCCGGCTCGAGGACGCCATGGACGGGCTCGTCCGTGCGGCGGCGGCCGAGCGGTGGGAGGATCCGGTCGGCGTGCTCATCGACGCGTACGCCGCGATCTACCGCACCGAACACGGCTTCCGAGCCCTGTGGTTCGGCAGCGGGCTGACCGCGCAGGCCCGCGCCGCCGATCGTGAGCACAAACGCCGGATGGCGGACGGCGTCCGGCGCGTCCTCCTCGCCGTCGGCCTCGTAGGCGACGACGAGGCACTCGGCCGGGCCTGCCACGCGGCGGTCCTCGCCGCCGACGCGCTCGCCCAGGACGCCTTCCGTCGTGACCCCGAGGGCGATCCGGGCCTTCTCGACGAAGCCAAGGTCATGCTCCGCGGCTACCTCACCGCTGTCGTGGCACGCCGTGCGGGGCCCGGCTCCGCCAGCTGACCGGCCCGGCCTGAGCCAACCGGACGCCCGTCCCCCCGCGCACGTAGGTCTCGTCGCGTTCCGGGTGCATCGGGTCGGCAGCGTCCTGTACTCCCCCGGTGCGGCGGACGTGAACATCTCCTGCGGAGCCATCGTGGACCAGGACGCCGGCATGGGCGGGGCTCGGACCGGCCATCCGGTCCGAGCCCCGGGTCCGACTCGGGGCCGGGCGCCCGGTGTCAGGCGCCGCTCCAGCGTGTCGTCACCGTCAGCCGGTGCGGCGCCTCGTGCGCATGAGCAGGAGGAAACCGGCGACGAGGAGGATCGCGCCGGCCGCTGCGGGCCACATCTGGGCGCCCGTCTCGGCGAGGTTGCCGCCGACCGCCTGCGGCTCCGTTCCGGCGCCGCCGGTGGAGTCCTCGCCGACCGCGGCGGGCTGGGTCTGCGCCGGAGTACTGATCGCGCCGGCGCCGGCGTCGTCGTTCGCCGATCCGTCCCGCGCCGACCCGGTGGTGTCCTCGGTGGCCGGAGGGGTCCCGTCGGCCTTGGGCGCCACCGTGCTCGACACGGTGGGCCTGTCGTCCTTCGCCGGTTCGCTCGCCGGCGCCTCGGGCTCGGGCTCGCCGGTCTCGGGTTCCTGCGTCGCCGGGGCCCCGCCCTTCCCGTCGTCGCCCTTCCCGTCGCCGGGCTCCGGGTCGTCGTTCCCCGCGGGCGGTGTGCCGGTGGACTGGGTCGGCTGCGGTTCCCCGGTCGGCTCCTCGGCCGGCTCGCCGGCCGGCTCCTCCTCGCCCGGCTTGCCGCCGCCGTCGGTGCCCGCGCCGCACTCGCGGCCCGCGTTGATGCACTCGACCATCTGCTTCATCAGGTCCCCGTCGAAGACGTTGATGAAGTCGCCGTGGTCGGTCACCGGCTTGTGCAGCTGCTCGGGGAAGGAGTCCACCGCGAACAGGGGGGTCGTACGGCCGCCGTCCTGGAGGCTCGGCGCGTCGACGTCGTACACGATCCGCTGCACCAGCTGCGGGATGGCCTGGAAGCCGTTCGGGCAACTGCCGTCGGCCGCGGCGAACGCCACGTGGGTGCGGTGGTTGGCGCTGTCGATGTTCTGGCCGTCCCAGCAGCTCTGGAACTTGAACGAGCGCACCACGTCGCTGCCCTGCGGGCACAGCGGGTACTTGTCCTTCAGTTGCCGGTCCTCGAAGCCGGTGCAGCTCCAGGAGGCGTTGGCGTTGGCGGGGCCGTTCACGAACGCCTTGGCGTCACCGGTGATGATGCGCAGCAGCCGCGGCATCTCGGTGACCTTGCCGCGCGGGCTGCCCACGAACGTCAGCGTCACCTCCTTGGGAGTGACGATCTCACCGGCGTTGCCCTCGATGCCGCCGCCGGGCTTGTTGGCGTCCTGCTCCTGGGTCCCGTTCTGCAGACGCAGCACGGGCCAGTAGTACGTGGACTTGTCGCCCTGGTCGACACAGGTCGTCTCGGCGTTCGCGAGGTCCTCGTCGCTGGCGAAGGCGTCGTTGGACTGGTTGCCGACGTAGTCGTGGAAGTGGTGGGCGCCATTCGAGACGCCGGGGGCCACGATCACGTTGTCGGAGTTGAACAGGCCGTTCTCGTTGACGCCGCAGCTGGTGGTGAAGGTGCCGCGGGAGGCGCCCTTCTGCGGGGCGGGGGCGGACACGTTCGGCTGTACGGACTTGATGTCCACGTAGTCCGCGGCGACGGGGCCGTTGCCGGCCTGGCCGCCATTGCCGACCTGGCCGCCGTTGTCCGGCTGCTGGCCGGCCTCGGCCTGGTCGGCGCCGCCCTGGTCGGCGCCCTCCTGGTTGTCGCCGCCCCCGTCCTGGCCGTCGCCCGCGTCGCCGTTGTCGTCGGCGGCGGCGCGCAGCGTGCAGGGGGCGAGGGACTCCATGCCCGCCGGCCGGTCTCCCGTGCGGCCGATGGCGATGGCGATCCGTTCGATCGTCGCCGTGCGCTTGTCCTTCAGCGGCGTCATGATCGCGCTGTCGGCGAAGCCCTCGTCCTGCTGAACGGCCTGCGCCGAGTTCTGCAACCGTTGGTAGGCCTCGGCGATCTGCTCGTCCAGGAGGGCGAGTTCCTTGGCGACGTCCTCCTTGGCCCCGTCCGGCACGGCGGTCAGTCTGCTGCCGACGTCGGGGCAGTCGATGGTGCCGGCCGGTGAGGACCGCGTCCTGACGGGTTCGACTCCGCCGTCTTCGGTGGCCGAGGCATAGACGTTGGCCGCGACCAGGCCGCCGCCGCCCAACATCAGCGCGACCGCTGCAAAGGTCGCGCGCCGTGCGCCCGTGGGGCGTCTTCGCGTGCTGCGTCCCAAGGAAGTACTCCTACGCCTCGTGGTCGGTCAGGGCATGAAAATCCCCTGGCTGTATACGGACGCGGGTGTCCTTGTGTTCAAACGCACCACGGATTCACAGGAATCTCTCACGAACAGGGCGAACGACCTGGTTGTGCAGGGGTGTTGCGGTCCGGGTCAGCCCATCAGGCCCGCGGCGAGCGTCGCCCCGAGTTCCCAGCAGGCCTCGGTGTCGGTCTTGCCGGGTTCGCCCGTCACGGTCACCGGTTTCGCCGTGCGGCGCCAGCCGAGTCCCGTCGTGATCGAGTCGATCGCCCGTACGGCTCCGGTCACGTCGCTGCCGCCGTGCACGTAGTAGCCGAAGGGGCGGCCCTGCGTCGCGTCCAGGCAGGGGTAGTAGATCTGGTCGAAGAAATGCTTGAGGGCTCCGGAGACGTAGCCGAGGTTCGCCGGGGTGCCTAGGAGGTAGCCGTCGGCGTCCAGCACGTCGGACGCCGTGGCCGCGAGCGCCGGTCGCCGCACGACCTGGACGTTCTCGATCTCCGGCGCCGTCGCACCGGAGACGACGGCTTCGAGCATGGCCTGGCAGTTGGGCGAGGGCGTGTGATGCACGATCAGCAAGGTGGGCACATCCGAACCCTGCCGTTGTGCCGCTCCGCGACGCAACCCTGCCGCTCGGGGTGTTGCTCTCAGTGCTCGGAGGCGGCGGCGGTCACCTTGACGACCGCGGCCGACAGATGTTCCTGCACCTCCTCGGGCAGCGCGCCACCCTTGACGGCGGTGACCAGGTCCCCGGCCAGGGAGTGCAGTTTGGTGTTGGTGTTCTGGGACGCCGAGACCAGTACGGACCAGGCCTCATCGGAGGTCAGCCGGAACGAGGCCATCAGGATGCCCCGGGCCAGGTCGATGGTCGGCCGGGTCTGCATCGCCCGTCGAAGCTGGGCGACTTCGATCCGCAGCTCCTCGGCCGCGTCCGCGTCCTGGGGCTGCGGGGCGGTCGGGGTGTCCTGGCCGTCGGGGTCCGGGCGGGCGAACAGCGTCCGCGTGCCGGTCAGGGTGAGGAGCCGGTCGACCACCGCGCTGGTGGAGTGAATGGTGACCGTCTTGTCCTGCTTCAGGGCTCGGTGGCGCAGATTGAGCAGAATGTTGAGCGCGGAGCAGTCGCAGAAGGACACCCCCTCCAGGTCCAGGTCGACGCCGCGGACGGAGCGGCTCAGCGCTTCGCGCAGGGCGCTCCGCAGCGGCTCACTGCTGTCGAGGTCGAGCTCTCCGCACACCTTCACCCCGACGCGGTCGCCGTCGAGGCGGAGGGTGGTGACCAGTAGGCATGGCAGGCTCACCGCTGGCGTGTCTTCGGCGTTCGCACGATCGGCAGCGCCCCCCACAGGGGGGTGTGCAGATGACGTGAGCTCCGGCATGACCGCCTCTCCCTCAGTGCTCCCCGTCTCCGTTACCAGACTGAACCCGAACTGCAGGACACGTCAACCGATACATGAAATGCAGTGCGTGTTTTTGTATACGTGAACACTGAGTCGTAGTCTTGGAACATGGACGGAGTCCCTGAGCCGCACACCGGATGGACGTTCCTCACCAACCATGCCCGCGTGCTGGCGGCGATCGCCGACAACCCGAACATCCGCATCCGCAGTATCGCCGCGCACTGCCGGCTCACCGAGCGAGCCGTCCAGAAGATCATCGCCGATCTGGAGCGGGACGGTTATCTGTCCCACACGCGCGAGGGGCGCACCAACACCTACCGGATCGACCCCGGCAAGGTACTGCGGCATCCGGCCGAAGCCGGGCTGAGGGTGGCCGAGTTGCTCTCCCTGCTCGTCCAGGCCGAGGCGGCCGATCGCAGCACCGGACCGCAGCAACTGAGGGCCGCGCGCCCGCGGATGCCCGTCGACGGCGGATGAGACGAGCGGTCGGCGCACGCCTGACGCCGGATGAGCGGTCGGGGTGCCCGCTCGTCGGCGCGGCGGGGCCGGCGGCCCGGGCTCAGCACAGTACGCGCAGCGCTCCGGGCAGGACTCCGACCGTGACCGGGAGAGTCGCTTCGACCTCGCCGTCGGCGCCGTAGGGCACCTCGCGGTCGGCCTCGATGCGGATCTGCCTGCCGCGCAGGATGCTCACCTGGGGACGGTGGACGTGGGCGCCCGTCCTGAGGTCGTTCATCAGGGCGAAGAACAGCCGGCGCGGCGCCTCGCGGATCATCACGACGTCCAGCAGGCCGTCGTCCACCCGGGCGTCGGGGGCGATGAGGCGACCGGAGCCGTAGTAGCCGGAGTTGGCGGCGACCACCGTGTAGCCGGTGTGCGGGTGTTCCCGGCCGTCGACGGTGACCCGGTAGCGCGCGGCACGCCAGGTGGTGACGGCGCGCAGGCCGCCGGCGTAGTAGGAGGCGGCGCCGCGCAGCAGGGTGGCGTTGTTGGCGTGGCGGTTGGCGAGCGCGTCGACGCCGGCGTACACGCTGCCCAGGACCACCGTGCGGGGGTGGACGGCCGACTCGACCTCGATGGTGTCGACCTTCCGGGGGTCGTGGTGGAGCAGTACCTGGGCGAGTGCGGCCGGGTCGGTGGGGAGGTCCAGCGCCCGCGCGAAGTCGTTGCCGCGGCCGGCCGGGACCAGGCCGAGCAGGGCGTCGGTGCCGCTGAGGGCTCCGCCGATGCCGCCGGCCATTCCGTCGCCGCCGACCGCGAGCACCACCCGCCCCCGCCGTCCGGCCTCTCGGGCGAGTTCGCGGGCGTGGTCCAGGCTGCGGCTGTACTCGGTCTCCAGGTCGGCTCCGGCCTCCCGCAGCGGCCGGGCCACGGTCAGCAGCGCGGCGGCCGAGGCGGATCCGCCCGCCGTGGGGTTGACGATGGCGGTGAACTGTCGCATCGGAGTGCCTTTCGGGCCGACGGGAGGGTGCTGCCGGAGGCGGACTGGGTGTGTGTGGGGGGCTGGGGTGCGGGGAAGGCGCGGCTTCAGTCGAGGGGCAGGAGGACGCCGGGGTTGAGCACGCCCGCCGGGTCGAGTCGGCGCTTCACCGCACACAGTGCCTCGATGCCCAGGGGGCCCGCTTCGCGGACGTACCAGTCCCGGTGGTCGGTGCCCACCCCGTGGTGGTGGCTGATGGTGCCGCCCGCGTCGAGGATCGCCTCGTTGGCGGCGTGCTTGGCCGGCTCCCAGTGCGTCACCGGGTCGTCGCCCTGCGCGGAGACGACGGTGAAGTACAGCGAGGCGCCGTTCTCGTAGACGTGGGAGATGTGGCACATCACCAGGGGTGGGGTGCCGGCCTCGGTGAGCGTGGTGGTGAGGGCCTCGCGGACGGACGCGTACAGCTCGGGGACGCGGGACCAGAAGGTCGCCGTCTCCAGTGTCTCGGCGAACGCCCCCGCGTCCAGCAGGGAGTCCCGCAGGTAGGGGGCCGAGTAGCGGCCGTGCGCCCAGCGCTGTCCCGGTTCCTCGCCCAGCGGGGTTCCGCCGCACGCGCGCAGCACGGCGGCGGCGCGCTCCCGGCGGTAGGAGGTGTCCTCGTCGGTGCCTTCGTAGCCGGCGATCGCCATGCACCCCGCGGGCTGGAGCCCGGTGCCGTCGGAACCGATGGCGTCGGGCTGGGCGAGGCCGATCAGCGTCTCGGTCTCGTCGGACAGCCGCAGGACCGTCGGGCGCGGCCCGTCCTGGGCCAGGCGGCGCAGCGCGGCGGCGCCCTCCTCGAAGGAGGCGAAGCGCCAGCCCTCGTACACGCGGGTCCGGGGGACGGGGCGGACGCGCACCGTGACGGACGTGATGACGCCGAAGGCGCCTTCCGAGCCGAGGAGGAGCTGGCGCAGGTCGGGTCCGGCCGCCGAGCGTGGTGCGCGGCCCGTGTCGAGGGTGCCCTCGGGGGTGGCGACGGTCAGGCCCAGGACCATCTCGTCGAAGCGGCCGTACCCGGCGGACGCCTGGCCGCTGGAGCGGGTGGCGGCGAAGCCGCCGATGGTGGCCCACTCGTAGGACTGGGGGAAGTGGCCGAGGGTGAAGCCGTGTTCGGCCAGCAGTGCCTCGGCCCGCGGAGCACGCAGTCCCGGTTGCAGGGTGGCCGTGCGGGAGACCGGGTCGAGGGCGAGCAGTCGGTCCATGCGGCGCAGGTCCAGGGCGATGAACGCGCCGCGCCCGGCGGGGGCGAGGCCGCCGACGACGGAGGTGCCGCCGCCGAACGGGACGACGGGCAGGCCGTGTTCGGCGCAGGCGCGCAGGACGGCGAGCACCTCGTCGTGACCGGCGGGGAGTACGACGGCCGCGGGGATGTCGTCGACCTCGCCGTCACGGATGCGCAGCAGGTCGGGGGTGGACTTGCCGCGGGTGTGGCGGATGCGGGCCTCCGCGTCGGTGCGGACGTGCTCCTCCCCGCCGACGGCGGCGAACAGGGCCTGGCGCGCGGCGGGTTCGAGTCGTGACTCGGGTACGGCGATGTCCTCGAGGGCGACCGGCCCGGCGGTGCGCGGCTTGACGCCGAGCAGCTCGCGCAGCAGCCCGGTCACGGTCTCGGGCAGCGGCGCCGCCTTGGCCGGGTCTCCCCAGCCGCTCCACAGCATGTCCATGACTGTCGTCCTCACCGGTCGATTCGGGCGATGCCGTGTCCCGGACGGCCTCGCAGGCGTTACACTGTGACACATGACGCCTATTCGTCACAACGATTCGGACAGCGACGCGGTGCTCGACGCGGTGCGCGCCTGCGTCCTGGCAGTCGGTGTCCGCCGGACGACGCTGACCGACGTGGCCCGCCGGGCGGGGGTCTCCCGGATGACGCTGTACCGGCGATGGCCCGATGTGCGGTCGCTGGTCGGGGACTTGATGACCCGGGAGTGGGTCGCGGTGGCCACCGCGGCCATGCCCGAGCGGCGTGCCGGAGCGCAGACGCGCGGCCTGATCGTCGACGGGCTGGTGGCCGGGGTGCGGTCCTTCCGCGCCCATCCGCTGTTCCAGAAGATCGTGGACGTCGATCCGGAACTGCTCCTCCCCTACGTTCTCGACCGCCGTGGCGCGAGCCAGCAGGCCCTCCTCGCGCTGCTCGCCGACGCCCTGCGCGAGGGCCACGCCGACGGGTCGGTGCGCGCCGGGCATGTCGAACGGCAGGCGCGGGCCCTGCTGCTGATCGTGCAGTCCTTCACGCTGTCCCTGCGCACCATGACCGACGAGGACGACGCCGACCTCAGCGGTGAGGCGTTCCTCGCGGAGCTGCGCGGCATCCTGGAGAGGACCCTGACACCATGAGCCCCACTCCTTCCGCCCCGGCCCCCGGATCGTCGCTGTCCGCCGCCCGGCGCTCGCGGGAACTGGCCGAGACCGTCGGCGGTCCGGTCGTGGACGTCCTGGTCGTCGGACTGGGCGCGACCGGTGCCGGGGCCGCCCTGGACGCCGCCGCCCGCGGCCTGGGCGTCGTCGCCGTCGACGCCCACGACCTGGCGTTCGGCACCTCCCGCTTCAGCAGCAAGCTCATCCATGGCGGGCTGCGCTATCTCGCCTCGGGGCAGCTCGACGTGGCTCACGAGAGCGCGGTCGAACGCGGGGTGCTGATGGAGCGCACGGCCCCGCATCTGGTGCGGGCGCAGCCCTTCGTCCTGCCGCTGACCCCCTTGGTCTCCCGCGGTCGGTCCGCCCTGGCCTGGGCCGGCTTCCGGGCCGGGGACGCCCTGCGCCTCGCGGCCCGCACGGCCCGCGCCACGCTGCCCGCCCCGCGCCGCCTCTCCACGGTGGAGACCCGGCATCTCGCTCCGGCCCTGCGCACCCAGGGCCTGCGCGGCGGTCTGCTGTCCTGGGACGGCCGGCTCACCGACGACGCCCGGCTGGTCACCGCGATCGCCCGCACCGCCGCCGCCCGTGGAGCGCGCGTCCTGACCCGGGTCAAGGCACTGAGACTCACGGCGTCCGGTGCCCGCGTACGCGACGAACTCACCGGTGAGGAGGGCGAGATCAGGGCCCGCGCCGTGATCAACGCGTCCGGCGTCTGGGCCGGCGGCCTGGTGGACGGCATCCGGATCCGCCCCTCCCGCGGCACCCACCTCGTCCTGCGCTCCGACCACCTCGGGCCCCTGCCCGCCGGACTGCACGTTCCGGTCCCCGGGGAGAGCAACCGTTTCGTCCTCGTCCTGCCGCAGGGCGACGGCCGTGTCTACGTCGGGCTCACCGACGAGCCCGTGGAGGGCGACATCCCGGACGTTCCCGAGGTGCCCGAGACGGACATCGGTTTCCTCCTCGACGTCCTCGGCTCCGTCCTGGACGTCCCCGTCCGACGCGACGACGTCGTGGGGGCGTTCGCCGGGCTGCGCCCCCTGCTGGACACCACACCCGCCGCACACCGCGGCACGGCGCCCCGGACCGCCGACATCTCCCGCCGGCACGCGGTCCTCACCTCACCGGACGGCGTGATCACAGTGGTCGGCGGCAAACTCACCACCTACCGGCGCATGGCCGAGGACGCGGTGGACGCCGCCGTCACCGCCCGCGGGCTCACCGCCGGCCCCTCCCCCACGGCGTCCCTCCCGCTGGTCGGCGCCGCTTCACCCGCCACGCTCGGCGCCGTCCGGGCGCCCCGCCGCCTCGTCCAGCGCTATGGCGTCGAGGCGGCGGCCGTCCAGGAACTCGGCGCACACGATCCCCGGCTGGCCGAACCCGTGCTGCCGGGCCATCCCGTCACGGCCGCCGAACTGCTGTGGGCCGTACGCCACGAAGGGGCCCTGGACGAGGCCGATCTGCTCGACCGGCGCACCCGCATCGGGCTGGTCCCCGCCGATCGCGCGGCGGCGCTGGACGCCGTGCGCGAGGTGCTCGGGGAGGCGCGGGCGCGGCAGGGGTGAGGGGCGGCGCGGCCCTGCAGGGGTGAGGGGCGGCGGTCGTACGGACGCCGCGTCCCTCGTCAGGCGTCCCCGCGCCGGATCCGCCACACGTGGTCGTCCCGGTGACCCTCCACGCCCTCGGGGGACACGCTCGCCCTGCGCACCGTGTCCAGCGTCTGCACGGTCCACTCGGGCTCCGGCAGCGCGAGTTCGTCGAGGACGCCGCGCGGTGTCGGGAACCGCGCCTCGAACGGTGGCTCGCTCTGCCAGGACGGCCAGTTGGCGTGCATGACGATCAGCAGGGTGCCGCCCGCCGTGACCGCGTCGGCGGCCTGCCGCAGGACGCGCCGCTGGTCCAGTGCGATCGGTGACTGCAGATACTGCACGTTCACCAGGTCGAAGGAGCCCTCGGGGAACGACTCGCCCAGCACGTGCCGTTCCCAGGCCGTGCGGTCGCCGACGCCGGCCTCGGCGGCATGCAGGGCGGCGCGTTCCAGTGCCGTGCGCGAGATGTCGACACCGGTGACCCGCCAGCCGCGCGACGCCAGCCACACCGCGTCGGCGCCCTCACCGCACCCGAGGTCGAGGGCGGTGCCCGGCGCGAGGTCGCCGGCCTCGCGGACGAGCAGCGTGTTGGGGCGGCCGCTCCACAGCCGGTCACCGTCTCGGTAGCGCGCCTCCCAGAAGTCGGCGGCCCTCAGGGCGGGGGTCTCGGTCATGGTGCCTCCCGATCACGCAGGGGTGGTGGAGGGACTCGGGCGAGCGCGGAGCTTCCCGGTCCCATGTGAAGAAGCCTGTGAGACGCCCGCGAGGGAGGCAATCGACCTTGCCGGTTCGGCAAACGCCTGGGGCGGCGGGCGACCACAGGACCAGAGCCGGGGGCACGCCGTGCTCCTCGGCTCCCGCAGCCCGAAGGAGCTCACGGACCTCGGGTTCCCCGCGGCGGGCCTGCACGAGACGGCGGCCCACGCGGAGGGACTGGTCGCCGCCACCAGGTCCGAGCACTGTCTTCCGCGGGGGCCGGAGCAGGAACCGGGCGTCACGCCTCCAGCCAGAACCCCGCGCGCGTCCGCCAGAGGTCCAGGAGGTCCTTGTCGCCCTGTGTCTCGATGGCCGGCGCGGGGCGCCGGTAGAAGTACAGGAGCAGGTCCTTCACCGGACCCCGGGCGGCCGCGGTCGCGGTCACGGTCGCGAGTTCCGCGCCTGGGCGCCAGGCGGGGCG
Source organism: Streptomyces sp. NPDC006385 (assembly GCF_040612485.1). Lineage (NCBI taxonomy): Bacteria > Bacillati > Actinomycetota > Actinomycetes > Kitasatosporales > Streptomycetaceae > Streptomyces > Streptomyces sp. NPDC006385. Next base: position 84,095 of record NZ_JBEXQG010000020.1, on the reverse strand, counting down.
CCGGCCGGTGAGGTCGACGAGCCAGTCGCCGGCGCCGGTCGCGCCGAATCGGAGCGTACGGTCGGGGGCGAGCAGGTCGGGCAGGTCCGGCCGGGGCTCGTACGCCTCGGGGAAGGTCGAGTACTCCAGCCACTCCTCGACGGCGTCGACGGCGAGATCGGTCTCCAGGGCGAACTCCGTGCCGGCCGTGTGGGCCGCGTCGGCGCGGTGGACGACGGTCTCGTGGGTCATGCGGCGGGCCCAGAACGCCACCGCCGCGGGCCGGTCCTCGGAAGGGTTCCACGCCCGCGCGTCGGGCCCGGCGGCACGGAGGGCGGCGCTGAGGGCCTTGGCGCCTTCGACGAGCCAGGGGACCAGGAACGACTCGTCCTCGTGCGTGTGCGCGGCCACGTCGTCCACCAGTCCGCCGGGGATCGGGCCGGTGGCCCGGGTCCGCACGATCTCCTCGGACCAGCGGTGGTCGCCGCCCACGTGCCGCAGCAGCCGGCCGAGGTTCCAGCCGGGGCAGGAGTGCACCGGGGCGGTCATGTCCGCGCCCCGCACGTGGGTCGTGAGCAGCTCGGTCTGGGAGACGATCTCGTCGCAGCAACGCTCGAAGGTCAGCGCGGTCATCGCCTCATGGTGCCGCAGGCGAGGACCCGTCTTGTCGGTGGCGTCGGATACTGTGTGCCGCCTGAGCAAGATCAGAAAAGCTGGATCAGGGGTGGGGAGAGAACGATGCTGGTGGAGGCGGGGCGGGTACGGCGCCGGTTGGCCCAGGTGGCCTTGCTGGCCGTGGTGATGACGGGCTGTTCGGGGGCGGCGCAGGACGACGCGAAGCCGTCGGGGAGCGCGTCCGCGTCGGCCGAGGCGGCGAGCGCCGGCGATACGGCGGTGAAGTCCGGCGGCACCATCGGCGCCGCCGGATCGGCCTGCGAGCTTCCGGTCACCTTCGACATCGCTGAGGACTGGAAGGCGGAGGCCGTGGACGCCGGGGAGGAGAAGGCGGCCGGTGACGGCTCCGCCGGCTCCGAGCAGGGCGAGCCGGCCCAGGAGATCGTCGACGCGCTCCTGCGCCAGGGACCGGTCACGGCCGCCTGCGAGGTCGACGCCAAGCCGGCGGGGAACATCGGCTTCCTGCGCATCTGGAAGGGCGAGCCGGGTGACGACGACGCACGCGCCGTGCTGGAGGCGTTCGTGGCCGCGGAGGACAACGCGAGCAAGGCCGAGTACAGCTCGTTCGAAGCGGGCGGCCTCGCCGGTGCCGAGGTGAAGTACCTCTACACGAGCAAGCTTCTGGAGGAGACGAAGGAAGAGGCCGCCCTGGCGGTCGTCACCGAGCGGGGCCCGGTCGTCCTACACCTCGGCGGGCTGGACACCGAGGAACACCAGGCGATGCTGCCGGCATACGAACTCGCCAAGCGGACCCTGCGCGCCGCCTGAGCGAGGGCGTGTCCGGCGCGGGCGGCCAAGGCTCCGCGCCGGACGCCGTCCGGCCGTGCGGTCGGTTCACGCGCGGTCGGTTCACGCGCGGTCGGTGAGGAACCGGTCGAGAGCCGTCGTCAGTTCGGCCGGCTTCTCCACCGGCAGTTCGTGACCGGCGTCCAGGATGCGGATCACCGCGTCCGGGTACGCCTTGGCCATCCGCAGCATCTGGCCGACGGGCAACTGGATGTCGTGGTAGCCGTGCACCATCAGGGTGGGTGTCCGGATCTCGCCGACCTTGTCCAGTACGTCGAAGGCGCGCATGGCGCCGTAGAGCGTCATGACCACTTCTCGCGGGGTGTCGGCGGAGGCGCGGATGTACTCGCGGATCTCCGCGCGCGGGTAGCCGGGGGCGAAGGCGCGCTGGATGTTGGCGGCGACGAACAGCTTGAAGGGGGCCAGCGTCGAGGCGGCCATCAGCAGGGCACGGCCCCGGCTGTAGGCCATCCTGCCGATGGAGTTCACCAGCACCATGCGCTCGACCCGCTCCGGGTGGGCGAGGGCGATGGTCTGGGCGATCATGCCGCCCATCGAGTGACCGATGATCACGAACCGCTCGATCTTCAGGTGGTCGAGGAGGGCGAGGACGTCCTTCGCCAGGTGGTCGATCGTGCGCGCTCCCGACCCGCCGCTCTCCCCGTGCCCGCGCAGGTCGAGCCGGACGACCCGCCGCTTCTCGGCGAAGTGGGCCATCTGGTGGTCCCAGCGGTGACGGTTGGCCGTCCAGCCGTGGACGAACACCAGGGGCACGCCGTCGCCGTCGCGCGGGCCCTCGTCGTCGTACGTCAGCGTGGCGCCGTCGACTTCGAGCTGCGGCATGGGTGGCCTCCTGGGTGCGATATCCGGTTACTCACCGGTACGGTAACCGGCCGCGCCGACTGCCGTCACCGGCGTTCCCCCAGGAAGTCGAGGATGTGCCCGAACACGTCGAGCGCCGCTCCCCTGCCGAGGAACGTGTCCAGGTGGCCGTAGCCGGGGATCTCCGTGTACGTGACGTCGAGTTGGGGCCGGCGGCGGGCGAGGACGTCGCGGCAGAGCTTCTGGGAGTCGAGCCACAGGCCGTTCTCGCTGCCCGCGAGGAGCAGGACCGGGGTGTCGATGCGGGCCGCCGCGTCCAGGGCGTTGGGCGGGAGGGCCCGGTAGCGCTGGTCGGTGTCGTGCCAGCGGACGACGGTGCGGGCCAGTTCGATGCGGCGCAGGTGCGGCAGGATCCACAGCGGGGCGGGGCCGAGGAGTTCGGCGAGGCGGTCGTGGGTGGTGTCGGTCAGGTGCTCGTGGACGAAGAGGGAGGCGCCGGTCCCCCAGGCCGAGTTGTGCAGGATCTGGCAGGTGGGGTCCGGGCAGGTCGCCTTGCGTGCGGCCAGGGCGAACAGCGGGGTGTACTTCGACCACAGGCCGACCTTGCGGATGTCGACGGGGATGTGGTCGATACGGGACTTGAGGAGCTCGCCGGCCAGGGTCATGCGCAGGGAGGTGCGGCCCGCCAGCTTCGGGGTGAGGAAGACACCCTGGGACACCACGCCGGCCAGGCCCGGGACCAGGCCCGCGGTCATGCTCAGGGAGAGGGCGAGGGACCCTATGCAGTGGGCGACGACGAACAGGGGGCGGTCGCCGATGCGGGTGCGGATGTGGCGGACGGCCTCGGGGATGTCGTGGAGGGCGACGTCGTCGTAGGTGTAGCGGCGGCCCGTCTCGTTGTACGGCAGCCGGCAGCTGCCCCGCCAGTCGAGCAGCCAGGGCTCGTACCCGTCGTCCAGGAGGACGTCGACCAGGTTGCGGGTCTCGGGCAGCAGGAACATGTCGGCGGACGCGGTGTGCCCGTGCAGGAGCAGGACGGCGGGGCGGTCGTCGTCGCCGGTGTCGACGCGGGTCAGGCCGAGGCGTACGCCGTCGGCGGCGTGGAACGGGATCTCCTCGACCGTCGCCGGGTCGAGGCGGTGGCGGAGGGGGCGTGGGGCCGCGGTGGTCCTGACTCTGCGGAGGGCCGGCCTGCCGGTTCCGGGGTTCGTCGTGCGGAAGATCATCGGTGGTGCTCCGTGGAGGTCGGGGTGCGGCGCAGGTCGAGGAGGTCCGCGGCGGCGCGGGCGAAGGGGCCGAGCAGGCCGCGGCCCATCTCCAGGCCGAACCAGGCGAGCCAGGTCAGCTTGGCGGCGCGCTTCTCCTGGCCGGTCAGGCGCGGGTCGACCTTGATGCCGTCGATCTGGTCGCGTACGTAGGAGTCGGCGGGGACGACGACCTCGCCGGCCAGGCTCGCCGGTTCGCCTTCGCGGCCCAGTTCCACGGTCAGGGCGCGGGTCTGGCGCCAGACGTCGCGGCGGGCCCGGGCGTACTTGTGGCCCTCCAGCCACCAGCGGCCGCCGTCGGCGTCGGTCAGCGTCAGGCGGTAGCGCAGGAGTGGATGGCGCAGCCCGTGCCGGTGCGGGATGCCCTCCTCGGGGCGGATCCAGATGTCGCCGCGCTCCACGGTCAGCGGCTCGGGGTGCAGGGCCGGGCAGGTGAGTTCGCCGCGGACGTCGACGCGGCGGTCCGTCACCAGCTGGTGCATGCTCGCGATGGAGAGGGTGAGGGACATCGCGCAGGGGATGTCGGGGGTGGCGCCGAGCCGGCCGACGGCGCCCTCGGTCGTCTCGGAGAACCACAGGTACGGCTGGTCGTCCTTGTGCGGGAGGCGGGCGAGGCCGTCGTGGGCGAGGCGTTCGAAGGTCTTCAGCTGGGCCCGGGCGTCGTAGCGAGCTGCCGGCGGGAGGCCGAGGGCCTCGACGAGTGCGGTGGTGCGGTCGGCCGTGGCGGCCGGGCCCTTCAGGGTCGCCTCGCACAGTTTCAGGGCGGTGGGGCTCTGCAACACGCGGACGAGGAAGGCCAGTTCGGGGACCGGGTCGGCCTGGAGCCGGGCCAGGGCGTCGGTGCGCCACTCGTCCCAGTCCTGTACACGCACGTGCATGCCGCCGAGGGCCATGTCCCGGACGACGTCGTCGAGGGTGTTGGGGACGCCGGTGAGGTTGTGGTCGAAGCCCCAGGCGTCCGGTTCGCAGATGGCGGCGACGGCGACGCGGCTGACCCAGTCGACGGGGGCGGCGTTGAGGTGGCGGAACGCGGGGACCGTGCGGAAGCGACCGAAGGCCGAGATGAGGCCGCTGCTGAGGTCCTGGGGGTTGTAGGCGCCGGTCCTGGTGTGGCCGCCGATGCCGCCGGGGCGCAGGGCGGTGACGACCAGGCCGTGGTCGCGGGCGCGGCGCAGGGCCACCTCGGCCGCCCACTTGGTCTGGTCGTAGCCGGCGACGAGGCGGTCGATGTGGGCGAGCGGGTCGTCCTCGCCCATGGAGGGGATGCCGACCTCGTTGAAGACGGCGATGGAGGAGATGTGGTGCAGGGGCTTGGGGCGGCCGGTCGCGGCGAGTTCGGCGAGGGTGAGGGCGCCGAGGACGTTGCTGGCGCGCAGGGACTGGTAGCCGCGCAGGAAGTCCACGGCGGCCGCGACCGAGACGACGCTGTCCAGCTCGTGGGCGAGGGTGTTCCAGACGTCGTCCGTCAGGCCCAGGTGGGGCCGGCGGATGTCGCCGGGGAGCACGGTGATGCGGCGGCGGACCTCCGACGACCAGGGCAGCGCGTAGCTCTTGAGCGCCTCGCCGAGCCGGGTGACGGCCGCCTCCGCGTCGGCGGCGCGGACCAGGCAGTGAACGTGGGCGTCGCTGTGCCGCAGCAGGTCCAGCAGCATGTGGCTGCCGAGGAAGCCGGTGGCGCCGGTCAGCAGGACGCGGCGGGGCGGCAGGGGGTCGGGGGAGCCGGTGAAGGGGAGGCGGTCGGCGAGGGCCAGGTCGGCGAGGATCTGGGCGAGGTCCTCGGGTCGGGCCGTGGAGTGTGCGGGGAGGTCGGCGACGGGTGGCGGGACCACGGCCGGGGTCGGCATGACGGCGGGGGCGGTCGGGACGGCGGGCGCAGTCGGGACGGCGGGCGCAGTCGGGACGGCGGGCGCAGTCGGGACGGCGGGCGCAGTCGGGACGGCGGGCGCAGTCGGGACGGCGGGCACGGTCGGGACGGCGGGCGCGGTGGGGACGGTGGCCGTGCTGGGGTCGGTGGCCGCGCTGGGGACGGTGGCCGCGCTGGGAGTAGTGGGCGCACCGACGCTCGGCGGGACGGCAGAGGCGGCGGACGCGGCAGGGGGGACCGTCGCCGTCACGACGGCCGCGGTGCCGGTGCTCGCCAGCGCGTGCCGGGCCAGGCTGACCGGCCTGGCGTCGGCGAACACCTCGTCCAGGTCGATCTCCATGCCCAGCTCGTCCGCCAGCGCCCCGACGAGTTCCACCGCGTGCACGGAGGTGCCGCCGGCGTCGAAGAAGTCGGCGTCGGGCGCCAGGTGGCCCGCAGGGACGTAACGGCCCGCCACGGCGGCGACGGCGGCGGCGAGTGCGTCCACGTCACGGGCAGGATCCGCGGATTCCGGCCGCGCGGGCGGCTCGGCCGGTCCCGTGATCTTGGCCAGCAGGTCGGTCACGGTCAGGCCGACACCGCCCCGCTCTATCGCCTCCGCGACGGCCCGCTGGTCGGCGGCTGCCGGCACGTTCTCGTTCACCTCACGCATGAGAGCCCTTCACGGTGTCGCCCTGCCCCTTCGTCGATGCCGTCCTGATGGTTCCCGGCCCTGCCGGTGGCGTCATGGCCGCCGCCAGGAGCGGAACGTCCGCAGCTGGTCCGGCGTGACCACGGCCTCCAGCCGGTCGTCGTCCTGGTCGCCGCCGCCCAGGGCCGCCAGCAGGCGGCGGGCCGGGGCGTTGCGCGGGGTACGTTCCGCTGTGAGGCGGACCTTCGCGCAGTCCAGTTCCTCGGCGCGGCCGGCCAGCCACCGCAACAGGCGTTCCTCGACGCCTCGGCCGAGGGCGCGGCAGCTCATCAGCCAGGCCAGGACGTCGAGTCGGTCGCCGTCGCGGCGCACGGCGAGGAGCCCGATCTGCCCGTAGTCGCCGAACCGGTCGCGGGCCGCGGCCGTCCAGACCTCGCCGCGCTCGCGCCAGCGGCCGACATCGCCGCCGTCGGCGGAGCGGGCGCGCAGGGTGAACTGGTTGGTACGCAGGACGAGTTGCTCCGCCCGCCGCACGTCGTCGTCGGACAGGGCCCGGATGTCGACCTCCAGTTCCAGCCGGTCCAGGAACTCCTCGAAACCGGCCTGTTCACGGATCGCGTCCCGTTCCCGCTCCTGCTCGTAGAACCGCGCCCGCAACGTGTCCTCGGCCGTAACCGCCGCGGGGACCAGCGGCCACAACCGGGCCAGGAAGTCCGGCAGTTCGGCCGTGGGCGGGCAGGTCACGGACAGCACCCGCGGCAGCGCGGCGCGCATCTTGGCGATCTCGGCCGGGTTGTCGTCGAGGAACAGGAAGCTGTCCAGGCCGAGGCCGAGCGTGCGCGCCGCCTCGGCGAGGCGGTCCGGTTTCGGTCCCCAGGCCGCGGAGAGCACGCTGAAGTGTTCCGCCTTCAGTGGGCTGTCCGGGCGGTCGAGTACGGCGCGGACCGTGTCCTCGTCGTTGTTGCTGACCAGCACGAGCAGGGCACCCGCCGCCCGCCACTGGAGCAGCCTGTCGGCGAGCAGGGCGCGCGGGCCCGTCAGGTCGACGCCCTCGGGACCGCTCTCCCCGGCCACGCCGCCCCACAGGGTCTCGTCGCCGTCGACCGCGATCACCTTCGGCGCGGGGCGCCGTACCGCCCGGACGACCTCGGCGAGGCGCAGGGCCACGGCCGCCTGGAAGCGCGGGGTGAACGGGAGGTGCGCGAGGCGTTCGGTCCGCTCGTCGAAGCGGTCCTCGACGGGGTGCCGGCGGGTCCAGTCGTCGGGGCCGAGGACGGCGATGCCGGGCACGTCGGCCAGGTCGGCGGCGACCTCTCGTTCCCAACGGGCGAAGCGGTCCTCGCGCTGTGCGGCGGGCAGGAAGCCGACGATCAGCGGCTTGCGGGTGCGCTCGGCCACCGTGCGCAGGGCGGCCGGGTAGGCGGTGCGCAATTCGGCGAGCGATGTGTCGTCCACCGGGCCGAAGCGTTGCAGGTCCGCCGCCCGCAGCAGGACGACGCCCGCCGTCGTGGCCGGGTCGGCGAACACGCCGCACGGGTCGCGCAGGCTCGCCAGGACGTGGTGGTACGGCGCTTGGGCGACCGTAGTGGCGCTGCCGTCCCGTACCGCCTCGTCGATCGCCGTCTCGCACATCCGGGGCAGGTTGCCGAGAGCGAAGGTGGCGGCGAGGGCGAGGGTGAGGGACGGCGCGGTGAGGGGCAGCGTGGTGCGGGACCGCGTGGTGAGGGGGCCCGGCTCCGTGGCCTCGGCCGTCGTCCGCGTCGTGCGGACCGGGCTCGTCGGGTCCTGCGCCGTCCGCGCGACCAGGCGCAGCAGTTCCTCGCCCAGTTCGGTGACTTCGGCCGCGTCCAGGATGTCGAGGTTGTGCTCAAGGCGGATCCGGCCCGCGTCCGGGGTCATGGTGATCATCAGGTCGAGGTCGGAGTAGCCCGTCCCCGCCGGGAGCACCTCCAGCCCCGCGAACCGGCCTGCGGCGCGCACATAGTTGAAGTAGACCTCCACCAGCGGCGCGTTCGCCCGGTACAGGCCCTCCCGTGCCAGCACCGGCAGCACGTCGGAGAACATCGCGCCCTTGGCCAGGATCCTCTCCAGGCGCCCGTCGGTGCGGCGCAGCACCTCCTCGATCCGCTCCCCCGCCCTCGCCTCGGCGGGGAACGGCACCGGCACCCCGAAGAAGCCGACCGCGTCATAGGCGTCGGCGTGGATGCGGGTGTCCACGGGCACGGCGAGGACGAAGCGTTCGCGCTCGCGCTTCCTGGCGAGCAGGACGGTCAGGGTGCCGAGGCAGAAGGCGGCGGGGGTCACGGCCAGCCGGCTCGCGGCGGCCGAGATCCGGTCCATGAGCCCGTCGGGAAGCGGCACGGTGACGCTGCCGGCGCGGTACGAACGCGTCTGCGGGCGCGGTCGGCTCAGGGTCAGGTCGAGGCGCCCGGCGCCCTGGAACGCCGCGCGCCCATCGATGGGGTCGGCCCGCTCCTCGACCCGCTGGGCCTCGATCAGCAGGCCGATGTCCCGGTTGGTGACCGTGTCGCCGAGCGTGTCCCCGGACAGCTCGGCGTCGATCTCGCCCGCCACCAGCAGCAGCGACCGCAGATCACTGACGGCGTGGTGGGCGCCGTACACCAGGATCTGGCCGCGTTCGCCGCCGTCCAGCAGTTCGAAGCGCCACAGGGACGCGACAGCCAGGTCGAACGGCGGTTCAAGGAGGTGCCGCAGCCGGTCGGCGGCGTCGATGCCCGTCCCGTCCGGCACGACCGTCCACCGCAACGGCGGTTGCGGCAGTGCGCGGTCCACCCGCAGCCGGCGCCCGCCCTCGGCGGCGGTGACGATGGCGGTGCGCAGGGCCGCGTGCCTGGCGGTGAGGCGGCCGATGACGCCGGTCAGGGCCTCGCGGGTGGTCGGCGTGGTGAGGCGTACGGCCAGGCCGACGGCGTGGGCGGCGTCCGGCATGCCGGGCCGGGCGCTGCGCAGCAGCCGTACGACGTCGCGGGTCGCGGGGTGCAGTTCGGTCGCCGGTACGTCGGTGGCGTGCGGTGGCTCGACGGCCCGGGTCGAGTGCCGCCGTTCGTCCCGCGCCCCGGTCTGCCCTTCGGGCAGCGCCGCGGTCAGGGCCTGTGCGAGGCCGCGGACGTCGGCGGCCGAGAAGACGGTCGCGGCGGGCAGTTCGACGCCGAGGTCGCGGGCGAAGGCATTGCGCAGCCGCACCAGCATCAGGGAGTCGAGGCCGAGTTCCTTCAGCGCCGTGGTCGCCGAGACCTGGGCCGCGCCGCCGGAGACCTCGCCGACACGGGCGCGTACGTACGTCTCCAGTCGTGCGGTCCGCTCGGGGTCGGTCGTCGCCGCGAACACCTTCTTGACCAGGTCGTCCGTGCCGGGCGTGCCGGTGGGGGCGGTGATCAGGTCGGCCAGGATCGGGCGGGTGCGGGCCGCGTCGGGGTCGAGGGCCAGCATCTCCCGGTCCAGGGCCAGGGGGGCGAGCTGGCGGCGGGCGGTGGTCCAGACGCGGTCGAGGAGCTCGCCGCCGTCCTGCGCGGAGAAGGCGACAAGACCCGAGCGCTCCGTCTCGGCCTCGCGGGCGCCGGACTCGGACACCATGCCCACGCCCGACCAGGCGCCCCAGTCCAGACTCAGCGCCCGGCGGTCCGCGCGGGAGAGATGGTGGGCCCAGGCGTCGAGGAAGGCGTTCGCCGCGGAGTACGGGCTCTGCCCGGCCGAGCCGAGCAGGCCGGCCGCCGACGCGAACAGCACCAAGTCCTGGGCGTCCGGGGTGAGTTCGGTGAGCAGGGCGGTGCCGAGGACCTTGGGGGCGAGGACACGCAGGACGCGCTCGTCGGTCAGGTTGGCGATCGTGGCGTCGTCCAGGACGCCGGCCGCGTGGACGACTCCGGCGATCGGGCCGAGTGCGTGCCGTACGGCGTCCAGGGCGGCGGTGAGGCCGTCGCGGTCGGCGACGTCCGCGCGCGCCACGTGCACGCGCACGCCGCGCGCTTCGAGGTTCCGGATCCACTCCAGGGCGTCCTTGGTGGGCGCGCTCCGGCTCATCAGGGCCAGTCGGCGTGCGCCCCGGCGGACCAGCCGTTCGGCGGCGACACGCCCGAGCCCGCCCAGGCCACCGGTGATCAGCCGCACGCCGTGCGCGGTGATCGCGCCGTGACCGCCGTCGTCGGGGCGGGTGCGGGTCAGCCGGGGCACCAGTCGTCCGGCGCCGCGCAGGGCGACGAGTCGTTCGTCGTCGGCGTGCCACAGCTCGGTCCACAGGGCGTCGACGCCGTCCGTCGGCGGGAGGTCGACGAGGGTGGTCCGCAGCTCCGGGTGCTCCTGGGCCACGGCGAGGCCGAAGCCCCAGGCGAGCGCCTGCTGAGGGTGTGTCACCCGGATGCTGCCGTCGGCGGCTTGGCTGCCCCGGACGACGACGAAGAGGCGAGGTGCCGGTCCTCGCGTCCGGTCCGCGAGGGTGCGCACGAGGTGCAGGGTGCTCAGGCAGCACAGCCGGGCCGCCTCCTCGGCCGTGTCGCCGTCCTCGATCGCGGGCGCGTCGAGCCCGGACAACTGGACGATCCGCTCGGGTGGTTCGCTGGGGAACGCCTCGTCGAGGAGGCGGACCAGGTGCCGCGGATCGGCCGGGTCGAGGACGTAGCGACCGGCGTCCTCGGTCACGAACTCCTCGCCCCTGCGGGCGATCACATACGGCACCGAGGTGCCGAGGCGCTCGACGAGTGCTGAGGCCACGCCCGAGTCGTCGGCCAGGATCAGCCACCTGCCCTGCGCGGGCGGCGCGTCGGCGACCGGGCGGGGCTGCCAGCGGGTCTCGAACAGGGCACCGTCCAGGGGCGAGAGCGCCGCCAGCTCGAACTCCTCCGCCTCCAGCAGCAGTCGCTCCTTCTCGTCGTACAGCCGGAGGCCGAGGGTGAGGGTGTCGCCCGACACGGACCGCAGCTCGCATGCCGCCCACGCGGGGGTGGTGCGCAGTCCGGTGTGGCGGAGCCGTCCGACGCGGGCGGGCACGAACGCCCGTCCCTGGGGTGCGTCGCCGGGCAGCGCGGCCGTGTGGAAGGCGGCGTCGAGGACGGCCGGGTGCAGCAGGTGGCCGGCGGCGGGCTTGTCGGTCAGTCGCGCGAGGCTCGCCGACCGGGTGCGGTGGCCCGACTCCAGACCCTGGAAGGCGGGGCCGTAGTCGATGCCGAGGGCGGCGAGAGCGGCGTACACCGCCGGCAGGTCGGCCTGCTCCGTGCATCGTGCGCGCAGCGCGGAGAGCGGCTCGCCCGGGTCGGCGGCGGGTGCGGCGGAGGTGACGGCGATACGTCCGCTGACGTGGTGTTGCCAGCGTGTGCCCGGTCCGCCGCCCGGGGGCGCCGAGGCGACGGTGAAGTCCCGCATGCCGTCCACGGCGGGGCGCAGGACCAGTTGCAGCCGGGTCGGCCGGGACTCGTCCAGGCGCAGCGGCCGGACGAACCTGACGTCGGTGAGCCGTATGTCGTCGCCGTCCCGCACGGCGGTCGCGGCCTCCAGCGCCATGGTGAGGAACGCGGCGCCGGGCAGCCAGGTCTCTCCGGTGACCCGGTGGTCGGTCAGGTAGGCGAAGCGGCTGTCGCGCAGGTCCACCTCGCTCTGGAAGAGGTGCCGGTCGGCTTCGTCGCTGGCCTCGACGTGCGTGCCGAGCAGCGGTGAGGCGCCGGTGGCGGCGGCCGGTGCGGGGGCGAGCCAGTGGCGGGCGCGGGCGAAGGCGTAGGTGGGCAGGTCGGCGCGGCGGCCCGCCGGGAACAGCGCCGGCCAGTCGGGCGTGTGGCCGGCCGTGTACAACTCGCCCAGCCTGCGCAGCAGTACGTCCCGTCCACCCCGCTGCCGGCGCAGCGAGCCGACGCTCACCACGTCGATCCCGGCCTCGGCGGCCACCGCCTCGATGGCCGAGCCGAGCGACGGGTGCGGGCTCAGCTCGACGAAGCAGCGGTAGCCGTCGTGCAGCATGCGACGGATGGTGTCCGCGAAGCGGACGGGCTCGCTGAGGTTGGCGTACCAGTAGCCGGGATCCAGGCGCTCTGCGGGCACGGGCTCCGCGAGCACCGTCGAGTACAGCGGAATCTCGGTGCGTGCGGCCCGGATGCCGGAGAGACGATCGAGCAAGCCGTCGCGGAGCGGGGCCATCAGCGGGGTGTGCGAGGCGAACGGGGTCGACAGCGGCCTTGCCGGTATCCCCTGCTCATCGAGGCTCCGGCGCAGCTCGGCCAGGGCGTCGCCGGCGCCGGAGACGGCCGTGGAGCGGGGGCTGTTGACGGCGGCGACGAACAGCCGGCCGGCGTACGGCGCGAGCAGTTCCTCGACGCGCGGGCGCGGCAGGTCCAGGGACAGCATGCCGCCCTTGCCCGCGACCGGTACGACCGCCTGGGCGCGCCCGGTCACCACGGCGACGGCGTCGTCCAGGGTGAGGGCGCCCGCGCTGTACGCGGCGGCGATCTCGCCCAGGCTGTGGCCGGTGACGGCGTCGGGGGTGACGCCGAGCGAGCGCCAGGCGGCCGTCAGTGCCGCGTTCACCGCGAACAGCGAGGGCTGCAGGTACTCGGTGCGTTCCAGCGGGGAGAACTCCTCCGGAGCCCGCAGCGCGTTGAGCACCGACCATCCGGCGTGCCGCCGCACCGCCTCGTCGATCCGGGTCAGCTCCGCGCGGAAGGCCTCCGACCCGGCCATCAGGTCCAGGCCCATGCCGGGCCACTGACCACCGTGTCCGGCGTGGACGAAGGCGACCTTGCCCGCCTGCTCCTCCCGGAGCGGGGGCAACGTGACGCGTCCGTTCGCCAACTCCTCCAGCGCGGCCCGCAGTTCGTCGCGGTCCTCGGCCACGACCGCCGCGCGCCGCTCGAAGTGGCTGCGGTGGCGGGCGAGGGTGTGGGCGACGTCCGGCAGCGGGGCGGAGTCGGTGGCGAGATGCCGGGCCAGGGCCGCGGCCTGTCCGCGCAGGCCCGGCTCACTGCGCGCCGAGAGGACGAACAGGTGCTTTCCCTCGGGGAGTCGGGCCGCGGGCTCGACCGCCGGCGACCGCGCCTCCTCCACGATCACGTGCGCGTTGGTGCCGCTGATCCCGAAGGCGCTCACGCCCGCGCGCCGTACCCGATCCGCGGACGCGGGCCAGGCCGCCTCGTCCCGCAGCAGACGCAGCCCGCTGTCCGCCCAGTCGACGTGACGGCTGGGCGTGTCGGCGTGCAGGGTGCGCGGGAGGGTTTCGTGGTGCAGCGACTGCACGACCTTGATCAGGCCGACCACGCCCGAAGCCGCCTGGGTGTGCCCGACGTTGGACTTCAGCGAGCCGAGATACAGCGGACGGCCCTCGGGACGCGAGGCGCCGAAGACCTCCGCGAGGGCGTTCGCCTCGATCGGGTCGCCCAGGGTGGTGCCGGTGCCGTGTGCCTCGACGTGGTCGATGTCGGCGGGCCGCAGCCCGGACTGCTCCAGGGCCCGCCGGATCACCTGCTCCTGCGCGGGGCCGTTCGGCGCGGACAGGCCCTGGCTGCGGCCGTCCTGGTTGACGGCGGTGCCGCGCAGCACGGCCAGCACCCGGTCCCCGTCACGCCGGGCGTCGCCCAGTCGTCTCAGTACGACCATGCCGGCGCCCTCGGCCCAGACGGCGCCGTCGGCGGCGTCGGAGAAGGAGCGGCAGCGGCCCGTCGGCGACAGGCCGCGCAGCCGGCTGAACTCGACGAACGTCTGCGGCGTGACCATCAGGGTGACGCCGCCGGCGAGCGCGAGATCGCACTCGCCCGCACGCAGCGCCTGCGCCGCCAGATGCACGGCCACCAGCGACGACGAGCACGCCGTGTCCACCGTCAGCGCGGGGCCGTTCAGCCCCAGCGTGTACGCGAGCCGTCCCGAGGCCACGCTCAGGGCCGAGCCTGTACCGATGTAGCCGTCCAGTTGGTCGAGCCGGGTCCCGGAGAGGTAGTCGCTGCCGAACATCCCGACGTACACACCGGTGGTGCTGCCGGCCAGGTCGGCGGGCACGATCCCGGCGCGCTCCAGCGACTCCCAGGCCGTCTCCAGCAGCAGTCGCTGCTGCGGGTCCATGGCCGCCGCCTCCTTCGGGGTGATGCCGAAGAAGGCCGCGTCGAAGGAGGCGATGTCGTCGAGGAAGCCGCCCTCGCGGACGTAGGACTTGCCGACGGCGTCCGGGTCGGGGTCGTACAGCGACTCGACGTCCCACCGCCCCGCCGGGAACGGTCCGACCGCGTCCCGTCCCTGCGCGACCAGACGCCACAGGCCCTCGGGGTCGGTCACTCCGCCGGGCAGGCGGCAGGACATGGCGACGAGGGCGATCGGCTCACCTGAGGCGACCGTGGGCGCGGCCACGGTCGCGGCCACGGGCGTGGCCACGGGCGCCGCCTGGTGGACCGTCCGTCCCGCCGCCGCTCGCGCGCCGGTCAGCAGGTACTCGGCGAGACGGGTGGGCGTGGGGTGGTCGAACAGCAGGGTGGCCGGGAGCCTGGCGCCGATGCGGGTGCTGATGCGGTTGCGCAGGTCGACCGCCGTCACCGAGTCCATGCCGAGCTCGCGCAGCGGCTGGTCGGGGCGGACGGCCTCGGCCGAGCGCAGACCGAGGACACGGGATGCCTCCTCGCGGACCAGGGCGAGGACGCGTGCGGCGCGTTCGGGCTCCGGCAGGCGGGCCAGGCGATCCGCCAGGGTGGGGTGGACGGCCCGGTCGGCGCGGGGCGCGGGGAGCAGGGAGCGCCACAGTGCGCCCGCCGGCGCGGCGGACCGCAGCCGGGGCAGGTCCACGGCCCAGGCGACCACGTGCGGTGCGTCGCGCCGCAGGGCCAGTTCGGTGAGCTCGCGGCCCTGGTCGGGGGTGAGGGCGCGGTGTCCGAGGCGGGCCATCCGTTCCAGGTCGGCGTGCTCGGCGGCGAGCCCCTCCCCCGCCCAGGCGCCGAAGGAGACCGCGACACCGGACAGGCCCAAGGCCCTTCGGTGGTGGGCGAGTTGGTCGAGAAAGGCGTTGGCGGCCGCGTAGTTGGCCTGGCCCGCGTTGCCGGCCACTCCCGCGGCGGAGGAGACCAGGAGGAAGAGGTCGAGCGGCAGGTCGGCGGTGAGCCGGTGCAGATGGGCGGCGCCGTCGACCTTCGGGCGCAGCACCTGTGCGAGGCGCTCGGGAGTGAGCTCGGCGAGCACGCCGTCGGCGAGGACTCCGGCGCAGTGGACCACGCCGCGCAGGGGCGACTCGCCGCCGATTCGGCCCAGTACGTCCGCCACGGCCGCGGCGTCGGCGACATCGCACGCGGCGACCTCGACCTCGGCGCCGAGTGCGGTCAGTTCCGCGGTGACCTGGGCGGCGCGGGGGTCGGCGGCGCCCTGACGGGACGTCAACAGCAGGCGCGGAACACCGCTCTCGGCGAGCAGACGGGCGATGTGGCCGCCCACCGCGCCGAGTCCGCCCGTGATCAGCACGGTGCCGTCGGTCGGGATCGAGGGGGAGCGGTCGGCTGCCGCCGTGCGGGCGCGCACCAGGCGCGGAGCGAGCACCTCATCGTCGCGCAGGGCGAGTTCGGGCTCATCGGCGCACGCGACGGCGAACAGCGGTGACGGCTCGTCCCCGTCGAGGTCGACAAGGGTGAGTCCAAGGTCCGGGTGCTCGGTGCGGGCACCGCGCGCCAGGCCCCACAGCACCGACTGGGCGAATCCGGGCACCGTGTCGGCGTCGGCGGCTGCGATCGCCCCGCGGGTCACCCAGACGGTGCGCGCGGGCGCCGCGTCCGGGGGAAGGGCGATGAGCGCCTGAAGCTCGGCGAGGGCCGCGGTCGCCAACTCGTGGGCCGCGGTGGCCGGTTCGGTGTCGGATGCGGGACGGGGCCAGAAGCGTACGACGGTGTCGGCGCCCCCGTCGGTGACCTGCGCGCCCGCCGCGCCCAGGTCGCGCAGGGCCGCCGCGACGGCCGGGTCCGACGGGTCGCCGTGGACGGTCCACGCCGTTGCGGGTGCCTCGGCCGGCTTCTCCGGCACGGCCGTCCACGCCACCTCGTACAGGTGCCGGCCGTTCTCCGACCCTCCGCTCAGGTCGGCCGGATTCGCGGCCCGCAGGCGTACGCCCTCCAGGCGGCCCACCGGGAAGCCGTCGCCGTCCCACAGGCTGACGTCCAGGAGGAGGTCCGCGCCGTCACCGCCGGTCCGGCGCACGGACGCGATCAGATCCGTCGCGCCGCCCGGCGGCAGGACGCAGCGGGCCACCGCCACCGGCAGCAGCACGCGCCGGTCGGAGGCGTCGAGGGCGGCGGCCACGTGGAGGGCGGCGTCCAGCAGCGCCGGGTGCACCGGCCAAGGGTCGGTCGTGTCACGGGCCACGGGCGGCGGCGAGAGGCGGGCCAGCAGGGTTCCGTCGCCGGTCACGACGGCGTGTCGTACGCCCTGGAAGGCCGGGCCGTAGCCGAGGCCGAGTGCGGTGAGCCGCTCGTAGGTGTCCTCGCTCCAGGCCGGTTCGGCCGTCTCGGGCCACGCCGGTGGCTCGTCGGCCGGCACGGCAGCCGGTTCGGCGGCGGACGCGGTGGCGTGCAGGGTCCAGTCCGCCGCCTCCTGGTCGCGCGGACGGCTGTGGACCGTGATCTCCGGCGCGGTCCCGGCAGTGGTCACCTCGACGGACACCTCGACCGTGCCGGTGTCGGGGAGGGTGAGCGGCGCCAGGAGGAGCAGGTCGGTGATGTCGGCGGGGGCCTCCGGGCGGGCCACGGCGAGGGCGGCTCGGCACAGTTCCATCAGGGTCGTGCCCGAGACCACGGTCCGGCCGAAGACGGTGTGGTCGGGCAGCCAGTCGGCGGTGGCCGGGGACCATTCGTCGCGGAAGGTCCAGCGGGTCGCGTCCGCCGACTGGAGCTGGATGCCCAGCAACGGGTGGGCGGCGCGGTCGAAGAGACCTGGGGCGGTCGCGGAGGTGGCGGGCTCGATCCAGTGGCGCTGGGCGTCCCAGGCGTACGTCGGCAGGTCGGCGGGGGCGGTGCGCGGGGCCAGGTGGCGCCAGTCGACGCGCCGGCCGTGGACGTGGAGTTCGGCTGCGGCACGGTCCAGGCACGCGGGGCCGTCCTCGTCGCGGCGCAGCGATCCGACCGCGACCAGGTCCTCGTCGATGGTGTGCAGGGCGGTGAGCAGCGACGGGTGCGGGCCGAGTTCGACGAAGCAGCGGTAGCCGTCGGCGGCCATGCGCCGGACGGTGGGCGCGAAGCGGACGGGTTCGCGCAGGTTGGTGTACCAGTAGTCGGCTTGGAGTTCGTCGGTGACGGGCTCGCCCGTGACCGTGGAGTACCAGGCGATGGACGTGGGACAGGTGGTGACCCCGTCGAGTTCCTCCAGGATCGTGGCGCGGACCGGTTCGACCTGGGCGCTGTGGGAGGCGTAGTCGACGTCGAGGCGGCGGACGAAGACCTGCTGCCGTTCCAGGTCGGTGAGCAGCGCCTCCACCGCGTCCACGGCACCGGCGACGACGGTCGAGCGGCCGCTGTTGACGGCGGCGACGCCGATCCTGCCGTCGTGGTCGGCGAGTCGGTCCTCGACGTCGGTGTGCGGCAGGGCGACGACGGCCATCGTGCCGGTGCCGGACAGTTCGGTCAGGGCCTGGCTGCGCAGGGCGACCACCGCCGCCGCGTCGTTGAGGCCGAGCGCCCCGGCGACGCAGGCCGCGGCGACCTCGCCCTGGCTGTGTCCGACGACCGCGTCCGGCCGTATGCCGCGAGCGCGCCACACGGCGGCGAGCGACACCATCACGGCGAAGAGAACCGGCTGGACGACGTCGACGCGGTCCAGGGCCGGGGCGCCCGCGCCACCGCGCAGCACGGACGTCACCGACCAGCCGGTGAAGGGCCGCAGGGCGGCGTCGCAGCGGTCGAGTTCGTCGGCGAACACCGGGTCGCGGTCGAGCAGATCGCGCGCCATGCCGGGCCACTGGGCTCCCTGACCGGGAAAGACGAACGCCACCTTGCCCGCGCCGCCGCCCTGTCGGGGGCCGATGACCCCTTCGGGGTCGGGCCGGGTCTCGGCGAGGGCCCGCAGTGCGGTGAGCAGTTCCTCGCGGTCACTCGCCTGGACGACGGCTCGGTGCTCGAAGTGGGTGCGGTGGTGGGCCAGGGTCGCCGCCACGGCGGGGAGCGGCACGTCGGGCTGTTCGGTGAGGGCCGTGAGGAGGCGCCCGGCCTGCGCCCGCAGTGCGGGGAGGGTACGGGCGGAGAGGGGGAAGAGGGTGGCGCCGGGGAGGGCGCCGGGGCGCTGGGGGTGCTCCCGCGGGGGTTCCTGCGGGGGTTCCTGCGGGGGCTCCTCCAGCACGACGTGGGCGTTCGTGCCGCTGATCCCGAACGCGCTCACGCCGGCGCGCCGCACCCGCTCGGGGTCCCGCGGCCACGCCTGGGCGTCGCGGAGCACGCGCAGACCGCCGCGCGCCCAGTCGATGTGCTCGGTCGGGGCCTCGGCGTGCAGGGACGCCGGTATCCGTTCGTGGCGCAGGGCCAGGACGGTCTTGATGACGCCGGCGATGCCCGCGGCGGCCTGGGTGTGGCCGATGTTGGACTTCAGGGAGCCGATGCCGAGGGGGCGGTCGGCCGGGCGGCCGGGTCCGAAGACGGCGGCCAGGGCCCGGCCCTCGATCGGGTCGCCGAGGCGGGTGCCGGTGCCGTGCGCCTCGATGTGGTCCAGGTCGTGCGGCCGGAGCCCGGCCGCGTCGAGGGCGGCGCGCACCACCCGTTCCTGGGCGGGCCCGTTGGGGGCGCTGAGGCCCTGGCTGCGGCCGTCCTGGTTGATCGCCGAGCCCTTGACGACCGCGAGGATGCGGTCGCCGTCGCGGCGCGCGTCCGCGAGCCGCTTGAGCAGCACCACGCCGCAGCCTTCGGCCCACACCACGCCGTCGGCGTCCGCCGAGAAGGGGCTGCACCGCCCGGACGGTGACAGCCCGCGCAGCCGGCTGAACTCGACGTGCCCGCGCGGGGTCACCAGCAGGCTCGCGCCGCCCGCCAGCGCGAGGTCGCACTCACCGCCCGCCAGCGCCCGCGCCGCCAGGTGCAGGGCGACCAGGGACGAGGAGCAGGCGGTGTCGACGGTGACCGCGGGGCCCTGGAGGCCGAGGGTGTAGGCGATACGGCCGGACGCCACGCTGGGCGCGGTGCCGGTGCCGACGTGCCCGTCGAGCTTGTCCAGGGCGGCGGATGCCAGGTATCCGCTGTCGTACAGGCCGATGTAGACACCCGTGGCGCTGCCGTTCAGCGTGTGGGGGACGATCCCGGCGCGTTCGATGGCCTCCCAGGCGGTCTGCAACAGCAGCCGTTGCTGCGGGTCCACGGCCGCCGCCTCGCGCGGCGAGATCCCGAAGAAGCTCGCGTCGAAGCGGTCGATGCCGCGGAGGTAGCCGCCGCGCAGGGAGTACGCCTTGCCGGGGGCCTCGGGGTCGGGGTCGTACAGCCCTTGGGTGTCCCAACGGCCCGCCGGCACCTCGGAGATGACGTCCTCGCCCGCGGCCAGCAGCCGCCACAGCGCCTCGGGGTCGTCGGCGCCGCCCGGGAGACGGCAGGCCATGGAGATGATCGCGACGGCGTCATCGGCCCGCACGGGCGTGTCGTCGGGAGCGGGAGCCGTTGCCGTGGTCCGGGCCGACGGGTCGTCGAACACCGCCTCGGAAAGCGCCGCGACGGTGGGGTGGTCGAACACGAGGGACGGGTCCAAGGTCCGGCCGGTCGACGCGGACAGCTCGGCGGCCAGCGTCACCAACTGCCGTGAGCTCAGGCCGAATTCGGCGATCGGCCGGTCCGGGTCGACGGCCGTCGGGGCGAGCCCGGCCGCCTCGGTGACGGCCGACTCCAGCCAGGCCCGCACGCCCTCCGGTGTCGTGAGGGACGGCTCGGGGGGCTGCTTCGGGGACTCGTGCGCAGGCATCTAGACAGGTGTCCTCGTGGATTCGGGCAAGGGCTGTGGCCCGTACGACCTCATAGGGCTCGCCTGGTGGTACGGCCGCCGCGGCCGTCGTACGGCGGATGGGCCGGCCTCCGGCGGTGGACCGGGCGGTGTCAGCTCAGGGCGGACGCGTCGATCACGGCGAGGGTGCCGTCCAGGTAGGCCGCCCTGGAGGCGTGGCGCTGGATCTTGCCACTCGACGTCTTGGGGATGGTGCCCGGCCGGACCAGGACGACGTCCCGTACCGACAGGCCATGGGCGTCGCCGATCGCGCTGCGGACGACGTCGGTGATCTTCTCCGTCTCGCCCGCCATGTCCGGGGCTATCTCGGCGACGACGACGGCCTGTTCGCCGTCCACTCCCCCACCTCCCCCGCCTCCCCCGTCCCCTCGGTTCCCTCCGTCGACCGAGAAGGCGGCGGTGCAGCCGGGCCGCAGGGCCGGGTGGGCCATCTCGGCGGTCATTTCCAGGTCCTGCGGGTAGTGGTTGCGTCCGTCGACGACGATGAGGTCCTTGAGGCGTCCCGTGACGAACAGTTCGCCGTCGCGGAGGAATCCGAGGTCGCCGGTGCGCAGGAAGCGGCCCTCGTGGCCGGTCAGGGCGGCGCGGAAGGTCTGGCGGGTGGCGAGGGCGTTGCGCCAGTAGCCCTTGGCGACGCTCGCGCCGCGCACCCAGATCTCGCCGACCTCGCCCTCGGGCAGTTCCTCGTGCCGCTCGGGGTCGGCGATGGCGACGGTGATGTCGGGGCCGGGGCGGCCGGAGCTGACGGCCTCCGCGTCGGTCTGCCCGGCGTGCGGGCCGGTCTGCGGGGCCCGGAGCAGGGTGGGCGGGGTGTGGACCGTGCCGCCGGTGACCATCAAGGTGGCCTCGGCCAGGCCGTAGCAGGGGTAGAGGGCCTCGCGGCGGAAGCCGGCCGGGGCGAAGGTGGCGGTGAAGCGCCGCAGGGTGGCGGCGCGTACGGGTTCGGCGCCGTTGAAGGCGACCTTCCAGCCGCTGAGGTCCAGGCCGTCGAGGAGTTCGGGGCGGGCGTGCTTGAGGCAGAGTTCGTAGGCGAAGTTGGGGCCGCCGCTCGTGTGCGGGCGGTAGCGGCTGATCGCGGTGAGCCAGCGCCGGGGCTGTTGCAGGAAGTGCAGGGGTGAGAAGAGGGTGGCGGTCACGCCGAGGTGGAACGTGTTGAGGACAGGGCCTATGAGGCCCATGTCGTGGTACACGGGCAGCCAGCTGACGAACATCTCGTGGTCGTGCTCCGCGATGGCGTCCGGTGTGTGACCCATGCGCTCGGTGATGACCCGCTCGTTGTCCAGCAGGTTCCCGTGGGTGACCATCACGCCGCGCGGGGCGGAGGTGGAACCGGAGGTGTACTGGAGGAAGGCGACCGAGTCGGGGGGGAGGCCGGGCTCGCGCCAGGAGGCGGCCGCCTCGTCGGGGATGTCCTCGGTGGCGACGCGGGTGACGTCGGCCGGCTCGGGCAGGTGCTCGGCCACGCCGGCCAGCGTCGTGATCACCTCGCGGCCGCCCAGGATCACCTTGGCGTCGGCGTCGGCGATGAGCCGCTTCATCCGGGTCAGGGCGCGGTGGTCGTCCGCGCGGCCCCGGGGTGGGACGCCCGGTACGGCCACGACACCGGCCGCGAGGCAGCCGAGGTAGGCGCAGATGAACTCCAGGCCGGGCGGGTACAGCAGCATCGCGCGGGCGCCGGCCAGGCCACGCTCCTGGAGCCAGGCCGCGACGGCCCGGGAGCGGTCGGCGAGCCGACCGTAGGAGATCTCCTGGATCTCGCCGTCGCAGTCGCCGGTGACGAGGAACCGGTAGGCGGTTCGGTCGGGGTGGTGCGAGGCGTGCGCGGTCAGCAGGTCGACCAGGGAACGAACCATAGTGCGAGTCTCACCTGTCTGGATCGGTGGGCCAGGAACTGGAGTTCGAGGGCTGCGTGTGGACAACGCGCAGACGCCCCGGTCGACCCGGCCCCCTTGCCGGACCTTCCGTCTCGACGACCCGCCGAGGAGCCGGGGCGCTGGTCCGCCCGCTCCTCGTACCCCCCGTTCAACTTGCTACCGGCGAGTAGCAGCCTAGCAAGTCCGTTCGGCCCGATGGGGCCGAACGAAAGTAAACACCATGCACCCCAAGGGTGGTTGACGAAGTGACGATGGCGATCCCGCGCAGACGGTCCGCCACCGCTCCCGGACAGGCGAAAGCCCGGACACCTCGGCCTGCTCGGTGTCCGGGCGGGGCGGGCCGGCTCGGTCAGCCGCCGTTCAGCCGCGCACGCAGGAGTGACTTGCCCAGTTCGGCACCCTTGCGACTGTCCGCCTGGGCCTTGCGGAACAGGTCGGCCACCTCGGCGTCCTTCTCGCGTTCCGCGTCCTCGATGTAGGTCTCCAACCGCAGCGCGTTGCTCAGGCACGCCTCTACGTACCAGATCAGGTTGTAGTCCTTGTCCTGCGTACCGGTCACGCCACCGGTCTCCGTGCCGCTGGTCATTCGGACCTCCTCCGGCTTTCTCGTTCCTGGACCCGCCGAGTACCCGCCGTCCGGACGGACACACCGCACGGAGGCAGTCATTCCCGCGCATTCGCCCGACGTCAGGGGCATATTTCCAGGGCCATGACAAAGCGGCCGCCAGAAGACGGGCAACTGCGCCAACTCCCCCTCGCCATAAGGCATCTCCGACAGTCGACGCAGAAGTGAGCAGAGCCCCGTCACTTTCGAAGCGAAGTGCTCATCGACCGTGCGAGACCGGTCGATGACGGTGTGTACTGTGCTGAGCGCCTCGCCCCACGGCCCCGGAACGTGCCCTGCCCGACCGCTCCCGAACCGACCCCTGGGAACCGACTCGATGATCGAAACACCGGACCTGGTGACCGGCGGGCTCGCCGTCGGCACGCTGTCCGCGCTCGCCCTGGGCGGCGGGCTGGTGCGCACGCGCCGCCAACAGGCCCGGCAGCGGACCGAGATCGCCACGCTGCGTCGGCAACTCGACGGCGTACTGCAGGCGTTCGCGGCCGAGGTCGAGCATCTGGCGGCGCGCCGCCTTCCGGCCGCCGCCAGACAGCTGGCCCATCCCCATGTCACCGTCCCGGGTCCGCTCGACCCGCGGACCACGGGAACACCGCTGGGCCTCGCGCTGGAGCACGTGCTGAGCGGGCTGCGCACCGAGCTGGCCGCGCAGCACACCCGGATCGACGCCGCCGCGCAGGCGGGCATGCGGGGGACGACACGCGAGATCCAGGCGGCCCTGTACCGGCTCCAGGACGCGTTACGTGTGCTGCAACAGACGTACGACGACCCCGAGTTGACGCAGACCCTGTTCGAACTGGACCACGAGAACGAGCAGTCGTTGCGGCGCGCGCAGGTCACCGCCGTGGTGTGCGGGGCCTGGGTCGGGCTCGCCCGCGAGGAGTCGCACCTGGTGGACGCGGTGACCGGTGGCCAGGCCCGGCTCGCGGGCTACCACCGGGTCCGGGTCCACAACCACCTGGCGGCGGGGACCGCCCTGGTCTCCCACGCCGTGGAACCGGTCGCGATCATCGTCGCGGAGCTCCTCGACAACGCCCTGCGGCACTCCGCTCCGGACACGGATGTCGTGGTCAACCTGGAGCACGTCCATCACGGCGTCTGCGTCACGGTCGACGACGCGGGCCTCGGCATGACACAGGAGGAACGCGCCCGCGCCCAGCGGCTGGTGGCCGGGTCCGAGCCGATCCTCCTCACCGAGCTGGGCGATCCGCCGCGCATGGGACTCGCCGCGATCGGACAGCTGACCCGGCAGTTCGACCTGAGCGTGGACGTGTCGTCGCCGTCGCCGTACGGCGGGGTGCGGGCGGTGCTGCGGGTCGACAGCCACCTGCTCAGCCGGATCGACCCCGACGAGCGACCGCCTGCCGCGAGCGCGCCGCGCTCCACGCGCAAGGCGTCCGCCGCCGCGCACGGATACGGGGCCGAGCATGACGTCGACGCCTCCGGCGCCGCAGCCGGGTACCACGCGCCGCGCGAGGCCGGCGGGCTGCCGCAACGCCGGCGCCGCACCCGGGTGACCGCCGCCTCCACTGACGCGCCCGCCCCACGGCCCGCGGAACGCCGCCCCGAGCAGGCCGCCGCCGCGCTCGGCGCACTGCAGGCCGGTACGTCCGCGGCCCGGGCGGCGGCCGGCGAGCGCACCGGCGACGCCTCGCCGGCCGTACCGGAAGCCGCCCGGGCGGCTCGGCGGCATGCCGAAGCCGACACCCATACCCACACCCACACCCTCACCGACACCGATCAGACCGACCATGCACACGAAGGGGGAACGGCTCGATGACCAGCCGCGACGCGGGAGACACGGCATGGGTGCTCGAACCGATCCTGCAGGTGCCGCACGTGGTGGCCGCCGTACTGCTCACGCGGGACGGACTGGTGACCGGGTACACCGACGCGCTCAGCCGGCCCTCGGCCGAGCGGGTGGCCGCGATCACCAGCACCGTGCAGGGGGCGTGCCGTACCGCGGCGGCCGCGTTCGCCGATCGGGAGCGGGCCGAGGTGCGGCAGGTCGTCATCGAGTCGGACCACGGGTATGTGCTGATCGTGCCGACGGACCACGGCACGTGCGTGGCCGCGTACGGGGACGCGGAGGTGCGGCTGGACCTGCTCGCGCACCGGGTCCACTCGCAGGTGGCCCGGATGGGCGAGAAGGCGATGGCGGCCGCGCCCCGAGGTGCCGAGGACGGCGCGTCGGCATGACCGGCCGCCGTGGCGGCCGCCCGCTGGTTCCCGCGTACGTGTCGACCGGGGGTGTGGCCCGGCCCAGCCGGCCCCACCTGGAGCGGCTGTCGCTGCTCGTGGGCACCCGCACCCCCGCCCCCGCCGGTCTGCCCGCCGCCCAGCTCGCCCTGCTGGACGCCCTGGCCGACGGCTCGCTGACGGTGGTGGAGGCCGCGGCGCTGCTGCGGTTGCCGGTGTCCGCCGTGCGCGTCCTCGCGGCCGACCTCATCGACCGGGACCTGGTGCTGGCCCGTGCGCCGATCCCGCCCGCCGCACGCTTCGACCCCGACCTGCTGAAGAGAGTGGCCGATGGCCTTCGCGCCCTCAAGCACACCTAGCGACACCCGCGCCCGCGACACAGCGGGCCCACGTACGGACGTCCATCTGCCCGGCACCGCCCGCGACCTGGTGAAGATCCTGGTCACCGGCCCCTTCGGGGTGGGCAAGACGACGCTGATCGACTCGGTCTCCGAGATCCGGCCCCTGCACACCGAGGAACCGCTCAGCGAGGCGTCCGCGCGGGTGGACGACCTCGCCGGGGTGCGGGACAAGGCGACGACCACCGTCGCCGTCGACTTCGGGCGGATCAGCCTGCCGGGCGGGGTCGTGCTCTATCTGTTCGGCACTCCCGGGCAGGAGCGGTTCCGGCCCCTGTGGGACGACATCGCCTACGGGGCACTGGGCGCCCTCGTCCTGGTCGACAGCCGCCGCATCGACGCGTCGTTCGACGTGCTGGGGCTGGTGGAGGAGACGGGGCTGCCGTACGCCGTCGCCTTCAACGCGTTCCCGGACGCGCCCCGGCAGCACACCGGGGAGCAGTTGCGCGCCGCCCTGGACCTGGAGGCGGGCACGCCGATGGTGACGTGTGACGCGCGGGACGCCGACTCGTCCGTCGACGCGCTGCTCGCGCTGGTCCAGCATCTGATCGACCGTCACGTCCCGGAGGGCCGGTGACCCGGATGACCACCCACTCCCCCGACCGGCATGCCTTCTCCCGCTCGGCGCCCGTGCGGCTGTGGGAGGACGGTTTCGCGCTGGACCCGTCTCGCTACTACGACGCCCTGCGCGCCCAGGGCCCGGTCGGCTGGGCGGAGTTGGCGCCGGGCGTGCCGGCGTATGTCGTCACCGACCGGCGGGCGGCGCTGGATCTGCTGCGCGACACGGACACGTTCTCCCACGACCCGCGGCCGTGGGAGGCCACGGTCGCCGACGACTCGCCGGTCCTGGGCATGATGCGCTGGCGGCCCAACACGCTGTTCGCCGACGGCGCGGCCCATGTCCGGTACCGCACCTCTCTGATCGACACCTTCGATCGGATCGAGCCGCACGATCTGCGGGCGCGGGTGCATCGCGCGGTGCGGGTGCTGGTGGGCCGGATCGGGCCGAAGGGCGAGGCCGATCTGGTGGGCGGGTTCGCGCGGCCGCTGATGGCGCTGGTGTTCAACAGCCTCTTCGGGCTGCCGGACAGCCAGAGCGACCGGCTCGACGTGGCGCTCGGCAAGATGATGGAGGGCGGCGCCGAAGCGGCCGAGGGCGAGGCGGAGTTCGGCGGGTACGTGCTGGAGCTGATCGCCGCCAAGTCCCGGCAGCGGGGCGAGGACCTGCCGAGCTGGCTGCTGGACCACCCCGCCCGGCTCACCCCGGAGGAGGTCACCTGGCAGGTGTTCCTCACCCTCGGCGCCGGGCACGAGCCGACGGCCAACCTGGTGTCGAACGCGCTGTCGCGGATCCTCGGCAACCCGGCGTACTACTCGACCCTGACCAGCGGGGCCCGCCCCGTGATGGACGCGGTGGTGGAGGTGCTCCACCACGAGACGCCGCTGGCCAACTACGGCATCCACTACGCGCGCAGGCCCGTGTCCTTCCACGGCGCGTGGATCCGGGCCGCGGTGCCGGTGGTCGTCTCCTACGGTGCGCTGGCACTCCCCCATGGCCCGAAAGGCATGGGAGGTGCTCCCATCGCCGCACGGGAGGTCACCGGCGGCCGCCATCCCAAGGACGCCTCGCACCTGTCCTGGTCGGCGGGCCCGCACGCCTGCCCGGTCCGACAGCACACGCTGCTCATCGCCACCGAGGCGATCGAGCGGCTCACCCAGTGGCTGCCCGACCTGGAACCGGTCGTGCCGCGCGAGCGCCTGACCTGGCGGCCGGGGCCCTTCCACCGCTCGCTGACCGCCCTGCCCGTCCGGTTCAGTCCTCGCTCCCCCGACCAGCCAGGAGTCCCCTCGTGACCGTGACCGATCGCATCGACCGCATCGCGTTGGACCCGTTCGGCGCCGACATCCCCGGCGAGAGCGCCCGGCTGCGCGCCCTCGGCCCGATCGTGCCCGTGGAACTGCCCGGCGGCATCCCCGCGTGGGCGCCCACCGGCTACGACACCCTGAAGGAGCTCATTCTCGACCCGCGAGTCAGCAAGGACCCCCGGCTGCACTGGCGGCTGTGGCCCGAGATCGGCGCGCACCCTTCCTGGGGCTGGATCCTGGGCTGGGTCGGTGTGGTCAACATGCTCTCCGCGTACGGCGCCGACCACGGACGGCTGCGCAAGCTGGTCGCGCCGAGTTTCACCCAGCGGCGTACGGAGACGATGCGTCCGCGGGTGGAGGCCATCACCGCGGAGTTGCTCGACGCGCTCGACGCCGATGACGGCGCGGTGGTGGACCTCAGGGCCGGGTTCGCCCATCCGCTGCCGATGCAAATGATCTGCGAACTGTTCGGGGTACCGGAGGAGTCGCGGGAGGCCACCGGGACGCTCGTCGCGGCCATCATGGACACCTCCGAGCCGGGTCCGGAGCACGCCGCGTTCGTGCAGGAGCAGATCGGTACGGTGCTGCCGGCGCTGATCGCCCACCGCGGCGAGCACCCCGGGGACGATCTGACGACCGAGCTGATCCGGGTGCGCGACGAGGACGGCGACCGGCTGAGCGACGAGGAGTTGCTGTACACGCTGCTGCTGGTGATCGGCGCCGGTTTCGAGACGACCGTCAATCTCATCGGCAACGCGGTCGTCGCCCTGCTGACCCACCCCGAGCAGCTGGCGGCCGTGCGGTCCGGGAAGATCGGCTGGGACGCGGTGATCGACGAGACGCTGCGGGTGCATCCGTCGATCGCGTCGCTGCCCCTGCGGTTCGCCGTCAGCGACATCGAGGTCGGCGACGTGACCATCGCGGCCGGGGACGCCATCCTCACGACGTACGCCGCCGCGGGGCTGGACCCCGCGCGCTACGGGTCGGACGCGGACGCCTTCGACGCCTCGCGCGGGGCGGACGACCATCTGGCGTTCGGGATCGGTGTGCACCGGTGCCTCGGCGCTCCACTGGCGCGCGTCGAGGCCCGCACGGCGTTGCCCGCCCTCTTCGACCGCTTCCCCGGCATGGACCTGGCCGTGGGGAAGGACGAGCTGCGTCAGGTGCCGTCGTTCATCGCGTTCGGCTGGCAGGAGATACCGGTGCGGTTGCGGGGCTGAAACCCGCGGGCGCGGGGACGCGACCGGTCCCCCGTTCCGGTCGTGCCCCCGCGGCGGAGTCGAACTTACGTCTACGCGGGGGGATTGGGTATCGCACCGATGCCCGCTTCACCGCCCGCGGGGCTCACTTGTGCACAAGTGAGTCCGGAAGGCCCGGTTTCGCCCCGGGCAGGGTGGGATGGTCCAGGTCGCCCGTGGCGAGATGGGCGAGGACGACCTCGTACAGATCGCTGCCGCCGGCGAGGAGTTGGCGTTCGAGGACGGGTTCCGCGCCGCGGACGTGCTCGCGGACGGTCTGGGCGTGCACGCCGAGAGCCTGCGCGGCGCGTTCGGCGTTGCCGCCTTCGGCGATCCAGGCGCGCAGGGTGCGGCGCAGGTCCCGGGTGCCGTGGTCCAGGCGGGCCAGCAGGTCCTGCGCCCAGGTGCCCATGGCGGGCCCGGAGAGCAGATCGCGCAGCGAGGCGTCGGCGGCTTCCGGGCGGTCGGGGTCGGCCGGTTCGTCCGCGCGGCTCACGTGGATGTTGAGCGCCAGATGGACCACCGCACGGGCGGTCAGGTCGGAGAAGTCCGTGCGCAGCAGGGCTTCCACGCGTTCCATGCGGGCGCGGACGGTGTTGCGGCTGACGCCGAGTACCTTGGCCGCGTTGACGGCGGTGAACTCCAGGCCCAGCCGGGTGGTGGCGAGCAGTTCGGCGCGGGTGTGGTGGGGCAGGGTGTCGAGCGGCCGCAGCAGCCGGGCCGTCCAGTGGTACAGGTCCGCCGGGTCGATGAGGCGCTCGGGGTGGGTGCGTTCGGCGTAGACCGCGGCCTTGTCCGGGCGGAAGTGCGCGACGGCCAGGGCGCTCACGGCCTGCCCGTAGGCGGTGGCGGTGCGGGCCAGGCTCTGCCGGACGCTGCCACCGAGGAAGGTGCGGGGGCGAGAGCCGATCAGCGACCGCAGTTGCCCGGCCTCGGCCTCGCCGGGCGTCACGACGATCACATGCCGGTCGATCGCCGGGCAGCGCACGACCAGGGCCCGCTCGCCCGTGGCCTCGATGCATTCCTCGGCGAGCCGGTCGCGCTCCTCGGCGGTGCCCTCGACCACGTAGACGCAGGCGGTCTCCGTGTCGAGCAGGCCGGGCCACAGTCCCGCGGCGACGCGGCGGGCGGAGACGGTGTCCTCGACCATCAGTAACTGCAGGATGGCCAGGCGCAGATCGGACGTGGCCCGCTCCAGCCGGCGTCCGGCGGCGGTCGTCTCGCCCGCCTCAAGCAGGAGCTCGATGACCTGGACGGTGTGCGTGACCATGTCGGCGGCGCGGCGGTCGAACGGTGTCTCCCGCGACACGGCGAGAACGCCCGCGGACGCCGAGTTCGGATACGCCACCCTGACCAGGCGCAGATGACGGCCCTGCCCCTCCCAGGCGGCGGAGGCGATGCGGCCGGCGGCGATGTCCGCGACGAGGTTGTGGTCCAGGGGCGGCCGCGTGCCGGCGAGGAGCGTGCCGGTGTCGTCCTGGAGTGCGGCGGTTCCCTGTACGGCGTCCGCGAGCCAGGCGACGATCCGGCGGACGTCGCGCCCGGTCGGCCGCAGGTGATCCAGCAACTGCTCCGCCCACGCCGGGGCGTCGGCGCTGCTCACCCCCGGCTGACGGATTCCGTCCTCTCTGCCATCCACGTCGGCCTTCTCCTCGTCCTGCACCTCATCCACGGCATACCGGTCGGGACGTTACCTCACGCGTGCGCGGTGGTATGCGGGCGTCCGCGTGGGAGAACGGGTTTCCCAGGACCGGGGGGCTCATCCCCCGTCCGGGGCGTCGAATCCGTGGCGTGCACGGGCGGCCGCGTTCCCCGGGCGTTCCTTCCCGGGCTTGCGTTGCCGTCCGTCCTCCAGGGCATAGGCTCGGCGGATGGCGAAGTACTTCGACGTGCACCCCGACAACCCTCAGCCGCGCACCATCTCCCAGGTCGCCGAGAGCGTCCGCTCCGGTGCGCTCATCGCGTATCCGACGGACTCCTGCTATGCGCTGGGCTGCCGACTGGGCAGCCGTGACGGCATCGAGCGGATCCGGACGATCCGCCGCCTGGACGACCGGCACCATTTCACCCTCGTCTGCCAGGACTTCGCGCAGCTCGGCCAGTTCGTGCGGGTCGACAACGACGTGTTCCGGATGATCAAGGCGTCGACGCCCGGCAGCTACACGTTCATCCTGCCCGCCACGAAGGAGGTGCCGCGCATGCTCCAGCACCCGAAGAAGAAGACGGTCGGCGTACGCATCCCCGACCACGGCGTCACCCAGGCGCTGCTCGCCGAGCTCGGGGAGCCGCTGCTGTCCAGCACGCTGCTGCTGCCGGACGAGGACGAGCCGATGACGCAGGGCTGGGAGATCAAGGACCGGCTCGACCATGTGCTGGACGCGGTGGTCGACTCCGGGGACTGCGGCACCGAGCCGACGACGGTGATCGACTTCTCCGGCGGCGAGGCCGAGATCGTGCGCAAGGGGGCGGGTGACACGTCCCGGTTCGAGTGAGAAAGGGCCGTGGTGGGGGTGGCCGAGGCGCCCACAGGTGTGCATGTCACGATGACCGTGAACCGGCCCCTCCCACGGGCCGTTCCCGCCGACGCCCCACGCAGAGAGGCAGGTCCCAGCCATGACCGCCGTACAGGGAACCTCCGTCGACATCCCCACCGAGGACGGCACCGCCGACGCCTATCTGGCCCGTCCCGTGGACGGGGAGCCCCGCCCGGGGGTCCTCCTCTACATGGACGCCTTCGGTCTGCGGCCCCGTCTCCAGGCGATGGCGGACCGGTTGGCCGAGGCCGGGTACACGGTGCTGGTACCCAATGTGTTCTACCGTCACGGGCGTGCTCCGGTGGTCGAGTTGCCCGAGTTCATCGACCCCGCGGCCCGGCCGGAGATCTTCCAGAGCATCATGCCGATCATGCGGGCGCTGACGACCGAGCGGGCGATGCGCGACGCCGGTGCCTATCTGCGGTGGCTGGCCGACTGCCCCGTGGCGGCCGACGGCCCGGTCGCGCTGACCGGCTACTGCATGGGCGCACGGCTGTCCCTGCTCACCGCGGGCACCTACCCGGAGCGGGTCGCGGCGGCGGCCGGGTTCCACGGCGGCCGGCTCGCGACCGAGTCGCCGGACAGCCCGCACCTGGTCGCCGGGAACGTCACCGCCGAGCTGTACTTCGGCCATGCGGACCAGGACCCGTCCCTGCCCGTCGAGCAGATCGAGCGTCTTGAGGCCGCGCTCACCGAGGCGGGGGTCCGGCACCGCTGCGAGGTCTACCCGGGTGCGGGGCACGGGTTCACGCAGGCCGACACCTCCTCGTACGACGCCGAGGCGGACGAAAGGCACTGGGCGGCGCTGCTCGATCTGCTGAAGCGGACGTTCTGAGGCTGTCGTCCGAGCATCTCGGCACGGTGTGCGGCACGGGTGGGGCGGGGGCAAGCTGAAGGAGTGCCTGCCTCGACCAGGGGAGATCCGAGATGACGTCGATGGCGAACCTGCCGGATGTGGTGTCGCGCGAGGAGTGGCTCGCCGCCCGCAAGGAGCTGCTGGCCAAGGAGAAGGAGCTCACGCGCGCGCGTGACCGGGTCAACGCCGAGCGGCGGCGGCTGCCCATGGTCCGCGTCGACAAGCCGTACGCCTTCGAGGGCCCGGACGGGACGGTGAGCCTGCTCGACCTGTTCGAGGGGCGCCCCCAGCTCGTCATGCACCACTTCATGTGGACGTACGACATCGACGCCGACGGCGTCGAGCATCCCCGTGACACCGGCTGCCCCAGCTGTTCCTCCGCGGCCGACTGGATCGGCGCGCTGCGACAGCTCCACGTCCGCAACACGACGCTGGTGGCGGTGAGCCGGGCGCCGTACGCGAAGATCGCCGCGTACCGCGCGCGGATGGGGTGGGCCTTCCCGTGGTACTCGTCGGCGGGCAGCGACTTCAACTACGACTTCCACGCGACCGTCGACGAGCGGGTCGCGCCGGTGCAGGTCTTCCATCGCACGGAGGCCGAGCTCGCCGAGGCCGGCATGCCGTGGTCCAAGGACCTGCGCGGCGACTGGCCGGGCATCAGCGCCTTCCTGCGGGTCGGGGACGAGGTGTTCCACACCTACTCGGCCTTCGGCCGTGGCATCGAACAGTTCCACTACGGCATCCCCTACCTCGACCTCACCGCGCTCGGCCGGCAGGAGGCGTGGGAGGAACCGCGAGGGCGCGCGGCGCCCCTGGGGTTGCAGGCCGGTGGTCCCGGCCTCCGGCTGCCCGACGAGTACGACGCTTGAGGCCGACGCGCGTATGACGTTCGGCGCCGGGTGTGACGTTCGGCGCCCGCGTGTCACCGCGCCCCGGCCGTGCGTCAGCGGGGGTGCGGCGGGGGCGGTGTCGTGGTGCCGGCCGGGTCCGGAGCGGGCTCCGGCCAGACCAGCAGGACCGGGCAGGGCGCGTGGTCCACGACGAACCGGCCGGCCGGGCCCAGGCTCCTGGGCCCGAGGTGGCTGCGATCACCGTCCCTGGCCACGATGAGCAGGTCGGCGCCCTCGGCGGCGTCGACGACCTCGTGTTCGACGCGGCCGGAGCGTTCCACGGGCGTGCAGGCCCTGCCGAGCCGGTGGGCCGCCTCCCCCAGCAGCCGGCGGGCGGAATCGGCGGCCAGCTCCTCCATCCGGGTGCCGGGGTCGCGCTCGGGATGGCCCCGGCCGAGCAGACCGGCGAAGGCGCCGTGCGCGGCGCCCGGGCTCTCGTGCCCGGTGACATGCAGCAGCACGATCTCCGAGCCCTCGGGGACGTGGGTGCGGGCCGCGTCCACGCAGGCGGGCCAGGTCCCCTCGACGATCCACACGATGACGGCCATACAGATCAGCCTCCGGCCTCTCGTTCCGGTCGTTCCGGCTCGGTCAGGTTCTGCTCGGGTCCTCCTCGGTGTCCGCTCAGGTTCCGATCAGGTGCAGTGCGCCCCACAGTGCCACCGTCGAGCAGGCGAGCGCGGCGGGCACCGTGTACAGGCCGAGCCGGGTGAACTCCCCCAGCTCGACGTCGGTGTCGTGTTCGTGCACGATCCTGCGCCACAGCAGCGTCGCCAGGGACCCGGCGTAGGTGAGGTTGGGGCCGATGTTGACGCCGAGGAGCACCGCCAGCACCGCGCCGGGACCGGCCGACTCGGTCAGGGGCAGCAGCACGAGCACGGCGGGCAGGTTGTTGATCACGTTCGCCAGTACGGCGGCCAGCGCCGCGATGCCCAGCAGCGCGAGCAGGCCGGTGCCGTCGGGGACGAGACGGCCGAGGGCGCCGTCCAGCCCGTTGTCGACGACCGCCCGCACCACGATGCCCAGCGCCAGGACGAAGGCGAGGAAGGGGACGGCGGTGGCGCGCACCAGGGCCGCCGGAGTGGTGCGGCGCCGGACCAGGGCGCGGACGGCCAGCACCAGCGCTCCCGCGCAGGCCGCCCACGCCGGATCGATCCCCGCCGCCGAGGTCACCAGGAACCCGGCGAGCGTGCCCGCCACGGTGACGAGGGCGAACACCGGCGGCTCAGGTGTCCCGGCGGCGGGCGGGGCCTGCGCGCCGGCGTCCAGCTCCACCGCGAAGAACCGGCGGAAGACCGCGTACTCGACGGCGATGGCGGCCAGCCACGGCAGCGCCATCAGCGCGGCGAAGCGGGTGAAGCTCAACCCGCTGGCGGCGAAGGCCAGCAGGTTGGTGAGGTTGGAGACCGGCAGCAGCAGCGAGGCGGTGTTCGACAGGTGGGTGCAGGCGTACACGTGCGGCTTGGCACGGGCACCGATCCGGGCGGCGGTGGCGAAGACCACCGGGGTCAGCAGCACGACCGTGGCGTCCAGGCTCAGCACCGCGGTGATCAGCGAGGCGACGAGGAACACCTGCCCCAGCAGCCGGCGCGGGCGCCCCGCGGCGGTGCGTGCCATCCAGGCGCCGCACGCCTGGAACAGGCCCTCGTCGTCGCACAGTTGGGCCAGCACCAGGACGGCCGCCAGGAAACCGATCACCGGGCCGAGGCGGGCGGCCTCGTCCGACGCGTGGTCCAGTGAGATCGCCCCGGTGGCGATGACCACCCCGGCGGCGGGGACGGCGAAGACCGCTTCCGGCAGCCCTCGTGGACGCACCACCGCGCAGACCAGCACCACCACGAGAAGGACGATGCAGAGCGCTTCCGCGAGGGAGCCGTTCAGGGTCGGAGCCTTTCCAGGGGGGGTGCCGGTGCGTCGGACGGTCGCCCGACCGCCTGATCATGAGGGTGACCAAAGCGTACGCAGTCACCCGTGCCGACCCCCGCGCCGGTCACCCCACCCGTACCGCCAGCCCGCGGCGCAGGCACTGGGCGAGGCGGACGGCGATCGTGCCGTCCGGGTCGAGGCGGGGGTTGAAGATCGTGACGTCGAGTCCCACGGCCCGTGTGCCGGCGAGAGCCGTGCGCAGCGCGATTTCCAGTTCCTCCCAGGTCAGCCCGCCGGGGATGCGGTAGTCGACGGCGGGCATGATCGCGTCGTCGAGGACGTCGACGTCGAGGTGCACCCAGAAGCCGGCGCTCGGGCCGGCGGTGAGCCGGTCGACCGCGCGGTGCGCTGCCGTGGCGGCGCCGGCCGCGCGTACGCCGTCGAGGTCGACGGCGTGCAGGTCGGGTGGCAGTGGCTGCATACCGGCCTCGGCGGACTCGTCGGCATCGCGGAAACCGAGGGCCACGACGTCCTCGTCCCGCAGCAGCGGGCCACGTCCCTCCAGGTCGGTGAGCGACCGGGGGCCGCGGCCGGTGGCGAGGGCGAGTTCCATCGAGGCCGCCTCGCCGTTCGGCTCCGCCGAGGGCTGGTAGAAGTCGGTGTGGCCGTCCAGGAACAGCAGGCCGTGCCGGCCGCGGCGGCGCAGGGCGAGGAGGTTGCCGAGCAGGATGCTGCAGTCCCCGCCGAGGACGACGGGAAAACGGCCGGTGTCGAGGACGTCGCCGACCGCGTCGGCCAGCCGAGCGGAGTACCGCGCGATGGCGTGCGCGTTGAGGACCCCGGTGTCGGCGTCGCGCACCGGGTCGTAGGCCGGGGGTTCGACCCGCCCGGCCCGTACCGCGTCGAGACCGGCCGTCAGGCCGGCGTCGAGCAGCGCCGTCGGCAGGTCCTGGACCCCGGAGGGCCGCAGGCCGAGTACGGACGGCGCCTCGATGATCGCGAGTTCCCGCATGTCCGGCCCTTTCCGCCGCTGCCCGCCGCCACCCGCTACCCGCCCGCACTCCATCTGTGCCACATCCGCGGGGCCGGCACCACTCGTGGCCGGGTTCGGGGAGTCGGCTCATGGGAGGCCCCGCCTCCCCCCTCTCGGCCTTCCCTAGATCATTGTTACGGTGCATCCGTGTCTGACTCCTCACGCGATACCGCCGAGGGCGCCGGCTGGGGCGCCGCCGAACTCGGCGTGTACAAGCGGCTGATGCCGCACAAGGTCGAGAAGATCTCCTGGCTCAACCCGAAGACGCTCTGGGCCGCCCGCAACGGCGTGCTGGCGTCCTGGTTCGCAGACCCCACGGGCCGTACCCGCAGCCGTTGGGTGGCGCAGCGGGCGGCCGCGGGGGCGCCCGCCGACAAGGTGATCCGACGCGACGACCCGGACCGCTTCTCCTTCCTCGTCATCGGCGACACCGGGGAGGGCGACGACTCCCAGTACGCCGTCGTGCCGGGCTTGCTGAAGGTGGGTCAGGACACGCGGTTCGCGGTGCTCGCCAGTGACGTGATCTATCCGGTCGGCAGTGCGGACGACTACGGCCCCAAGTTCTTCCGGCCGTACCAGGACTACCAGGCGCCCATCTACGCGATACCGGGCAACCACGACTGGTACGAGGACCTCGGCGCGTTCATGCGCGTCTTCTGCGACGACGCCCCACCCCTGGAGCCCGAGGCCGCGCCGCGTCCGCTCAGCAGGGCGTGGGTGCGGTCGCTGCTGTGGCACCGGCCGCGCAAGGACGACGGCCAACGGCTTCCGGAGGCACGGCGGTTGAGGTCGGCCGCCGCCCAGCGGGCCGTCCAGCCGGGGCCGTACTGGGCGATCGACGCCGGGCCGGTGCGGATCGTCGGCATCGACACGGGACTGCTCGGGACCATCGACGCCGAGCAGGGCGCATGGCTGCGCGAGGTGTCCCAGGATCCCCGGCCGAAGATCCTCGTCACCGGCCAGCCCCTGTACGTGGACGGTGAGCACCGCCCCTGCGCGATCGAGGGCGGCGGCACCGTCGACGAGATCGTGCGCGACCCGGCGCACCGCTATGTCGCGGCGATCGGCGGCGACATCCACAACTACCAGCGCTATCCCGTGCAGGTGGACGGCCGCACCATCCAGTACGTGGTCTCGGGCGGCGGCGGTGCGTTCATGCACGCCACGCACACGATCCCGCGGGTCGACGTCGCGAACGTCACCGAGAAGGACTTCCACTGCTATCCCCTGCGCGGCGACTCCCTGGCCTTCTACAGCAGGCTCTACGGGCGCCGGCTGCGCATGCGCCGCTTCTTCACCCTCACCGAGGCGGAGGCGGCGGCCGTCGTCGCCGAGCGCCTGGGCATCCCGCTGACCCGCGCCCAGGAGAAGACGGCCCGCATCACGTGGCGCACCCGCGTGGTCGCCGGTCTGCTGGGCGCCGGCCGCCGCCCCGACCGCACCGCGCGGTTCCGCCTCCCCGTGCGCAAGATCTACACCCAGCTCTTTTCACCGAGTTCGGAGACCTACAGCCCGCCGTTCTTCAAGTCCTTCCTGCGCCTGGACGTCAC
The DNA here is from genome assembly GCF_040612485.1 of Streptomyces sp. NPDC006385. Classification (NCBI taxonomy): domain Bacteria; kingdom Bacillati; phylum Actinomycetota; class Actinomycetes; order Kitasatosporales; family Streptomycetaceae; genus Streptomyces; species Streptomyces sp. NPDC006385. The sequence continues at coordinate 47,227 of NZ_JBEXQG010000020.1, read as the reverse complement.
CCCCGAGACCGTCCGCCTGCGCTGCTACGCCGCGACCGGCAACCGCGCCCAGGAAGTCGACCCGCCGGTCGAGGACGACATCATCATCCCCCTGCGCTGACCTGCACGAGGGCCGTGCGCCGATCCTCACCGGCATCGCCGCCCGGCCGGTCCTGGCGCCGGGTCGGCGCTCGGCGGTCCGAGGAGCAGCCCCTCGCCCTCGGCGATGACGTGGTCGAGCAGGTGCAGCGGGGCGGGCCGGATCCCGGCGGCCTCGGCCGCGTCCCAGTGGGCGAGGGCACGGGGCAGGTCGACGAGGCCGTGGATCAGGGGCAGGTCGTCCGAGGGACGGCTGGAAACCGTGCGCCGGGTGTGGAGCAGTGATTCCAGGCGGCACGAGGCCATGGTGTCCGGGATCCCTGGCCGCAGGGCGAAGCCCGCTCTCGCCACGTCCGGCAGTTCCCCGCTCAGCCGGGTCCGGGTCGCGTCGAGGGCGAGCAGACCGCCTCCGACGACCAGCACGTCCTGGTCGCGGCGCATCCGCTCCCGTGCGGTCGTGGTGTCGAAGCAGTGCGGGAAGGAGTCGTCCACGACGATCGTTCCGGGGCGCAGCCGGCCGACGTCCAGGAGGGCGGTCGCGCCGCTGACGGCGGTGACGATCACGTCGGCTTCGTAGACCGCCGCGGGCAGGGTCCGTCCCGACTCCACGATCCCGACCGGCGTTCTCGGATGCCCGGACGACAGGTCTGCCGCCAGCCGCCGCAGCCGCGCGGTGCTGCCCGGCAGGTCGCACAGCAGCAGCCGGGCCGGTGGGCGGGGTGCCGTCGCCAGCAGCAGGCGGAGGGACGAGGTGCCGATCGAGCCGCACCCGACGACGGCCAGGGAGAGGTCGTCCAGGCGGCGGCCGGTGGCCGCGAGTGCCGAGTGGACGGTCTTGGCGACGGCGACGGTCGTCGCCGCGTGTCCGGTGGTGAGCGCCGCGCTCGTCTTGGTCTGGCGCAGGACGTCGTAGCCGTAGCCGGTGAGCGACGGGATCATGCCGGCGAGCGAGACGCAGCGGGCGCCGAGCGCGGCGGCGTGCTCGACGGCGCGGGCGGTGCGGGCCGCCAGGTCGCCGCCCGCGGCCAGTTCGTCGGCGAAAAGCGGGAGCGCGACGAAACCGGAGTTCCCGAGCGGGGTCGTGGTCTCCTCCAGCAGTCGGGCACGGCCGTCCGGGAAGAGGAGCGCCCGGACCTCCTCGCGGCCGAGGCCGGGGCTGTCGTACGGCAGGCCGGCGAGGGCGGCGAGGTGCTGCGGGGCGGGCAGGTAGCCGACGAGCGCGGCGTCGAGGGAGGCGGTGGGGCGCCGCCGGCCACGGGCACGGACGGGACCGGTCTCGCTCGGCGCGTCCCGCATCCGGCCGCGTATCGCCTGCGCGAACCCGTCGACTTCGCGGGCGGTGAGAGCCGCGGCCGAGGCCCGGACGGTGACGCGCAGGCCCGTCCCGTCGGCCACCGGGCGCACGGCCAGGAACACGTCGGTGCCCAGCGGCGGTGGGGCGAGGGCGGTGTCGGACTCGTCCACGTGCAGGGTCAGGCCGCCGTCGGGCAGGGAGCCGAGCGAGGTGAAGTCGAGGAAGGTGAAGAAGAACTGGGCGTGGTACGGCAGTCCCGCCGCCGTACGCGGCTCGCCCGGCCCCGCCGCCCGGGCCAGCTCCGCCTCCGCGGCGATGTCCCTCAAGTCTTCCTCGAATGAGGGCGGTTGCCGCCCCGGATCCAGTTCACCGGTCCGGGCCGGGCGCAGTGCCACCGCCTCCGCGAACGGGCCGAACACCCGGTGTGCGTCGGCGGTGGACTCCTCGCGCCCGGTGACGGCGAGCCCGAGCACGAGGTCGCGCTGTCCGGTGAGCTCCGCCAGCGCACGGTAGTAGGCGGTGAGCAGCGGCGCGTACAGGGTGCGCCGCGCCGCTCGGGCGAGTTCGCGCAGCGCCTCGGTGGTGGCGGCGTCCAGGGTGAACCCCGCGGTGTGGAACGCCGGTTGCGGCCCGGCGCCCTCGGCGGTGGGCCGGCGCAGCACGGGGGGCGAGTAGGGCGCGTGGAGCCGTGCGCGGTACTCCTCGGCCGCCCGGTCGCGGGGTCGCGGTCGTACGGCGGACAGGGCGACGTGGTCGCGGAAGGTGCTGTCGAGCGGCGGCAGGCCGTGCGGCAGACCGCGGTCGAGGCGGTCGTAGGCGGTGAGCAGTTCCCTGGTGAGCAGGGCGGCGCTGTAGCCGTCGCCGATCAGGTGGTGCGCGTGGACGAGGAGCACGTGCTCGTCCGGCGCCACGGTGAACAGCCGCAGCCGCAGCAACGGCCAGGTCCAGGGCTGGAGTCGGCGCCCTGCCTCCTCGGTGATCCGCTGCTCCAGCAGGTCGGGGTGCGCGAGGGTCTCCGCCTCCACCGGCAGGCGCAAGGAGTCCGGCAGTTCCTGCTGGACCGGCGGGCGGGCGCCCGCGGGGAAGGTCGTGCGCACCATCGGATGACGGGCCACCAGAACGTCGACGGCACGCTGGAAGACGTCGAGCCGCAGTGACCCGGTCAGCCGGAACCGGGCGAGCCAGCCGGAGCCCGCGGCGGGGTCGACGGTCTCGGCGAGCAGGAATCCCCGTTGGGAGGGCGTGAGCGGGTAGGGGCCCGCGGGCCGCGTGACGGCGGACCGCCCAGGCGGCTCGGGCGAGGGGCGGGGGGCGGCGGTGTCGAGGGCGGCGGTGTCGAGGGCCGCCGCGAGGGCGCTGAGCGTGCGGTGGGTGTAGACGGTGGTCGGCCGGGGGACGGCGGGCAGTTCCTTGCGCAGACGGGCGAAGAGTTCCAGCACCATGATGGAGTCGCCGCCGAGGGCGAAGAAGTCGTCCTCGCGGGTGACGGCCGGCACGTCCAGCAGGGCCGACCAGATGCGGGCCACGGTGTCCTCGGTCGGGGTGGCGGGCGCGGTCCCGGGTCCGGGGCGCGCGGGCACCTCGGCTGTTCCCTCGGACGTTCCCTCGGTCGTTCCCTCGGGCGTTCCCTCTGTCGTTCCCTCTGTCGTTCCCTGGGCCTCGTGGGCCAGCCGGTTGCGGTCGATCTTGCCGGTGCCGGTCAGGGGGATCGCCGGGAGCGTGCGGATGCGGCCGGGCAGCATGTAGGGCGGTAGCACGCGGGACAGGAAGGCGCGCACCTCGCGTGCGTCGGGCTCCCCGGAGCCGGGCCGGGGTTCCACGTACGCCAGCAGGCGCCCGTCGACGAGCAGCACGGCGGCACGGGCGAGGTCCGGGTGGGTGAGCAGCGCGGCCTCGACCTCACCGAGTTCCACGCGGTGGCCGCGGACCTTCACCTGGTCGTCGAGGCGGCCGAGGAATTCCAGGACGCCGTCGGCGCCTCGGCGGACCCGGTCACCGCTGCGGTACCAGCGGCGACCGTCGCGTTCGACGAACGCCTCCGCGGTGAGCCGCGGCTCGCCGAGGTAACCGGGGGTCAGCCCTGTTCCGGCGATGAGCAGTTCACCGGGTTCGCCGGGCTCGCAGGGACGGCCGTCCTCGGAGACGACGGCGAGGTCGGTCCCGGCCACGGGCCGGCCGATGGGCAACTGCCGTACGCCGTCGGCGGGCCGGGTGTCGATGATGTGGCAGGTGGCGTTGATGGTGGCCTCGGTGGGCCCGTAGAGGTTGGCGACCCTGTGCTCCGGGCCGCCGCACGCGTCGAGCAGGTCGAACCAGCGGCGTACGTGCGCGGCGGGCAGTGCCTCGCCGCCGACGTGCACCCAGCGCAGTGCCGACAGGTCCGGAGGTGTCCCGTCCTGCCGTGCCCGGGTCTCGGCGGCGGTCAGCAGGCGTTCCCACAGCGTCGGCACCGAACTCCACACCGTGATCCGGTCGTCGACGATCCGCTCCAGCAGTGCTTCCGGGTCGCGCAGGAGGTCCCGGGTGAGCGTGTGGATCGTGGCGCCGGCCAGCAGCGGCGCCAGCAACTGGCGTACGGAGGCGTCGAAGCAGACGGACGCCGTCTGCGCGAGCCGGTCTCCCGGGGCGTAACCGAAGGCGGTCAGTGACCAGTCGAGGTAGTCGAGCATCGATCGGTGGGTGATCGGGACCGCCTTGGGGCGGCCCGTGGAGCCCGAGGTGAAGATCACGTAGGCGATGGCGTCGGGATCGGCGGGCGGCGTCTCGTACGAGGGCGGGGCGGCCGGGTGCCGGTCGTCGGCCGCGACCGGCGTGATGCCGTCCAGCGCCGCAGCGGCTTCACGCGTCGCGGCCTGGCAGACCACTGCGCCGAGTCCGGTGCGCCGCACCTGGTCCCGCAGCCGGGCCACGGGATGCGTCGCGTCCAACGGCACCCAGCCGGCGCCCGCCCGGAGGATGCCGGCCACGCCGACGACGGTTTCGGCGCCCGGCTCGGTGAGCAGGCCGACCAGGTCGCCGGGGCGTACGCCCTTCGCTCGCAGCCGGGCGGCGACAGCTCCGGAGGCGGCATCCAGTGCGGCGTAGGTGAGCGTGGTGCGGCCGGTGTCCACCGCGACGGCTCGTGGTGTCGCCCGGAACCGGGCACACAGGCGATCGACGATCCCTCCGTCGCCGTCGCCGTCGCCGTCGTGCGGTTGCGGACGGGGGGACGGCGCGGTCGCGGCGTGCAGTTCGGCCAGGTACTCGGCCGCGAGACGTTCGACGGTCCGGCGGCGGAAGAGGTGAGCGGGGTGGTTCCAGGACAGGCGCAGGGCCGCGTCCGATTCCCAGCACAGCAGGCCGAGCCGGGTCGCGGCGGAGGCGGTGGCCGCGGCGGTCGGGGTCACGGTGACCGGCCAGTCGTGGCCGTGGCTCACCGGGAAGCGGGCGAAGCTGAACCCGGCCGGGGCAACCGTGCGCGGGGCGGGTCCGGTGGCGGGCAGCAGCGCGGCGATGTCGGGGCTGGTGAGCGTCGCGTGGGACTCCGCCTCGCGCCAGATCCGCCGCAGCCGCCGGGCCAGCACGGTCACGGGCTCGTCGGGGTCGACGGTGACGAACACCGGCAGGGTGTCGGCGAGCGGGCCCACCAGACGGTCGATCCCGGGCAGGGGCGCCTCACGGCGGGCACGCGCCACGTTCACGGCTACGTGCCGCCTGCCGCTCCAGCGGGCCAGGCAGCGGCCGTACACCGCGAGGAGCAGATGGAAGAGGGAGACCTCGTGCCGGGCGGCCAGCGCCCGCAGCGCCGCCGTGAGCGCCGGGTCGACGGTGGTCTGGTGGTGGGTGAGCGGCGGCGCCGGGAGTGCTTCCGGGTCGCCGTCGTACGGGAGGGCGGGTGCCGGTTCCTGTTCCGGTGCCGGTTCCTGTTCCTGTTCCTGTTCCGGTGCCGTGGTGGCCACGGTGTGTTCGGCGATGCGGTCGCGCCAGTACTGCGCGTCCCGGGTGAAGGCGGGCGACCGGCGGTCGGCGGAGAGGAGGTCCGCGTAGTCGGCGAACTCGGCGCATGGGGTGGGGAGTTCGGGAGGGCGGCCCTGGGCGAGCGCGGTGTGGAGCGACCAGAGCTCCTCGCACAGCACCTTGAGGCTGTAGCCGTCGGCGGCGCTGTGGTGGACGGCCAGCAGCAGGTGGGCGAGGTGGGCGTCCCGGGGGTCACGGACGAGGACGGCGCGCGCCGGGTCCTCGGCGGTCAGGTCGAACGGGCGGTTGCACAGCCGCTGTTCGAGCTCCGGCAGCGGTGGCGCGGTGTCGTCCGGCTCGTGCACCTCGTACCAGCGTGGCGCGCGGTCGGTGGGCTCGGCCGGCGCGATGTACTGGCGCGGCGGTGTGTCGTGCGCGGTGACGCGCAGGCGCAGCATGGGGTGCCGTGCGGCGAGGTGGGCCAGGGCACGGCCGAGGAGGCCGGTGTCGAGGGGGCCGCGGATGGTCTGGCGTAGGTAGCCGAAGGCGGCGACGCCCTCGTACAGCGCCTCGGTGGTGTGGAACGCGAGTTGGAGCGGGGTGAGGGGGCGCGGCGGGGACTCCTCCTGGCCGCGGTGCACGGCGGCGGGGGCATGCGGAGCGGTCGGCTTCTGCCCGCCGATGTGGGCGGTCAGTTCACCGACGGTCCGGTACTCGAAAAGCAGCGTGGCGGGCAGGGGCAGGCCGAGTTCCGTCTCCAGGCGGCGCGCGAGGTCCACGGCGGTGAGCGAGTCGAGCCCGAGGCCGAGGAACTGCTCGTCGTCGCCGATGTCTTCGGGAGCGCGGTGCAGTGCCTCGGCCAGCAGGCGCCGCACCAGCTCGGCGACGCCGGCCGGGTCGGGCACGGCGGCACCACCGTCCGGCGAGGTGCGGGTCGGGTGGGGCGCGCTGTCGTGCGAGCGGTCCTCGACGGCGACGGGCGCGGGCGCCGATGTCTCGGTGGAGGTCACGAGCAGGTGCGCGGCATCCGTGGCGACGGCCGTGCGCAGCGCGGCGATCGCGGACCGCGCGGTCATGGGCGCCACTCCGCGAGCGCGCAGCCGTGCCCCGGCCGGTGACCCGGCGGCCAGTCCCGCGTCGGCGACGGGCCCGAACCCGATCGCCTGCCAGGGCCTGCCCGCCGCGCGCTCGGCGGCGGCGAAGGCGTCCAGGAAGGCGTTGGCCGCCGCGTAGTCGCCGAGCGCGCCCGCCAGTCCGGGCACCACGGACGAGAGGGAGGAGAAGGCGGCACACACCGCCGGTCGCCGGCCGTGCCGGTGCAGCGCCTCGGCGAGCAGGAGCGTGCCGCGCACCTTCGCGGCGAGCACCTCCTCGATCTCCCCGTCGGTCTTGGAGCGGAGGGTGCCCGGCCGGACCGTTCCGGCGGCGTGGAACACCCCGTCCAACGGGGGCAGTGTGGCGAACAGGGCGTCGACGGCGGCTTCGTCGGACACGTCGGCCGCGTGATACCGGGCCCGGGCGCCCCGGGCACGCAGATCGGCGAGCAGGTCGTCGGGGGCGGTCTCGGAGCGTCCGGTCAGGATCAGTCGGGGCGTGCCTCGGTCGGCCAGGTCGCGTGCGAGCGCGGAGCCCAGGCCGCCGGCTCCGCCGGTGATCAGGTACGTGCCGTCCGGCGGGAGGACGCCGAGCGCCGTGGCGGCGTCCGTCACGTCGGAAGGCGTACGGCGGAGTCGGCGGCCGCCGCGCCACGCGACCGCGCCCATCGCACCCTCGGCGCCGTCCGCTTCCGGCCCCTGTGCCGAGAACAGCTCCCGTTCCAGGGCGTCGGCCCTGGCGTCGAGCGTGTCCTGCGAGGACAGGTCCACGCTGCGGGCGGTGAGCCCTGGGTGCTCCTCCGGGAGGGCCAGTGCGAAGCCGTGCGGGAGTGCCCGCGTCGGGCGTGCCCGTTCCGTCGCGGTGCCGGTCACGTACGCGTCCTCGGTGACCACCAGCAAGCGGGAGCGGCCGACGGCGAGCGCATCGAGTACGCGGCGCAGCGAGGCACCGCCGAAGCCCACGGCGACGTCCCCGGCCTGGTGACCGCCCTCCGCGGCCTCCTCCACGCCTCCCAGCCACACCACGGTGTCCGCCGAGGCAGCGCCCTGCCCGTGCGCATCGCCCTCCCCCAGCACCGTCACGCCACGGCCGGTGAGCCGCTCGGCCAAGGCCAGGCCGAGCGACTGGCCGGCGCCGAGCAGCCGTACCACGCGGGGGCCCGCCGCCGAAGTGAGCGGTGCGTCCCGCCAGTCGAGGCGCCGCACCGAGCTCGCCGAGCCGGGTGTGCGGGGCCGGTACCGGGTGCGCTGGTACGGGTACGTCGGTACCGGCACCCTGGGGCGAGGCGCAGCGCGGGGCGTCCGGTCGAGTGCCGCTCCGCGTGTCCACCATCGGCCCGCGGTCTCCAGCAACGCCCGCGCCCCGCAGGTGTCCGCGTCGCTGCCCGGAACCGAGGACACCCCCGTCGTCCACACCGCCACGTCCGACGCGGCCTGCGCCCCGGCGACCGCGCGGATCGCGCCGCCCAGGGTGTTCCCCGGGCCGAGTTCGACGAAGGTGTCGTAGCCCTCCTCCAGGAGCCTCGTCACAGCGGCGCCGAAGCGCACCGGCCGGACCGCGTGTTCCTGCCAGTGGGCGGGCGTGAGGCCGGGCCGCCACTCGCCGGTGACCGTGCTCAGCATGGGGACGGTCGCCGGTCTGACCGTCAGTGCCTTCGCCGCGTGCCGGAGTGGTTCGAGGACCGGCTCCAGCAGCGGCGAGTGGAAGGCGTGGGAGACACGGAGCCTGCGCGCGGTCACGCCCCGTCCGGTCAGCTCCGCGAGGGCACGGTCGACGGCCTCCTCGGCACCCGAGATCACCACCTGCCCGGGCCCGTTGACGGCGGCCACGCTCAGCGAGCCGCCGGACGCGCGGACGAGCTCGGCGACGGTGTCCTCGTCGCCCCTGACGGCGGCCATGGCTCCCGGCGGGGCCAGCTCACCGGTCAGGCGTCCGCGCTCCGCCGCGAACCCCACCGCCTCGGCGAGGCTCAGCGCACCGGCGGCGCACGCGGCCGCGATCTCACCGACGCTGTGTCCGGCGACCGCGTCCGGGGACAGACCCCACTGCGCCAACTGCCGTGCCAGGCCCACACCGAACGCGACGAGCAGCGGCTGGGCCACCTCCGTCCTGGCCAACTCCCCCGGATCCACCCGGGGATCGAGGCACCACTCGGCGAGCGAGCGCCCGAGCACGGGGCCGGTCAGCTCGGACGCCTCGTCCAGGACCTCGCGGAACACCGGAGCCGACCGGTACAGAGCGCGTCCTTGACCGGGCCGCTGGGCTCCCTGGCCCGGCAGCAGGAACACCGTCCGCGGGCGGGTCCGGGCGACCGCGAAGTCCGCTGGGCGGGCGGCGTCGAGACGTTCCGCGAGATCACCGTCGGCGACCACGGCGAGCCGGTGGGGGCCGTCGTCGCGGGCGGTGTTGACGGTGGAGCAGATGTCCGCCTCGCGCAGGTCCGGGTGCGCCCGTACGAACGCTGCCAGTGCGGCGGCGGACGCGCGCAGGGCGTCGGCGCCGCGGGCCGACAGGGTGAGCAGGTGCGGGCCGTCGGCGGCACGGCTCTCGGAGGTTGTCCGTCCGGGTGCCTCCTCCAGGACGGCGTGCGCGTTGGTGCCGCCGAAGCCGAAGGCGTTCACGCCCGCGATCAAAGGGCCGGGAGCCCGCAGTTCCCGCTGCTCGGTGACGAGTTCAAAGCCGGGGGCGACGCGTCGCAGGTACGGCGCGGGCGGAGTGGTGTGCGGGGAGGGCGGGATCCGGCGGTGCTGGAGTGCCAGGACCGTCTTGACCAGGCTCGGCATGCCCGCCGCGTTGAGCAGGTGCCCGATGTTCGCCTTGACCGAGCCGAGCAGGCGCGGGAGTCCGTCCGTGCGGGGTGGGAAGGCATGCCCGAGTGACTGCGCCTCGACCGGGTCGCCGACCGGCGTGCCGGTCGCGTGCGCCTCGACGTAGGACACCGCGTCGGGGTCGATGCCGCAGTCCTCGTACGCCTGGGTGATGACCTCGCGCTGGGTGCGCGGGTTGGGGGCGAGCAGGCTGAGCGAGCGGCCGTCGTTGTTGACGGCGGTGCCGCGGACCAGCGCGAGCACCGGGTCCTGGTCCCGCAGCGCGTCGTCCAGGCGGGCCAGGACGAGGGCCGCTCCGCCTTCCCCGGGCACGATCCCGTCCGCGGTGGCGCCGAAGGGGCGGCTGCCGCCCGTCGGGGAGAGCGCGCCCGCGCGTGCGAGCAGCCGGTGGCCGGTCGGGGTGAGGGCGAGCTGGACGCCACCGACCACGGCGACATCGCACTCACCGCTCTGGAGACTGCGACGCGCCAGGTGAAGCGCCACGAGCGCGGAGGAACAGGCGGTGTCCACCACGAGGGCGGGGCCGTCGAGGTCGATTGCCTGGGAGAGGCGGGCGGCCATGAGGTTGGGCAGGTTGCCGGTGAGCGCGCCGGGCTGGGCGGCGAGGTCGCCGTCCGTGGCGGCGGCCAGGATCTCCCGGTGTCCGCTGTCACCGACGGCGGCGAACACGCCGATCCGGCGACCGGTCCGCCGTGGCCCCGCGTATCCGGCGCGCTCCAGGGCTTCGTGGGCCAGTTCCAGGAAGATCCGCGCCTGCGGGTCGGTCGCGCGGGCCTCCTCGTCGTCCAGGCCGAAGAAGGCGGCGTCGAAGGAGGCGGGATCGGGGAGGAAGGAGCCGTGGAGACCGGAGGCGCCCGGTGCGCTCTCCCAGCCCTCCCGGCCCTCCAGGCTCTCCCGCCCCTCCCAGCGGCCCTCGGGCACACCTGTCACCGTGTCACGCCCGGACACGAGCAGGTCCCAGAACGCCTCGGGCGTCTCCGCGCCCGGGAACCGGCAGGCCATGCCGAGAACGGCCAGCGGCCGGTTCCCCCCGCTTGTGCCGGACGGCGCCGGGGCACGCCGGGTGGCGGTGCCGGTGCTAATGCCGGTGCCGGTGCCGGTGCCGGTGCCGGTGCCGGTGCCGGAGCCGAGAACCTGCCCGGCCAGCGCCGCCACGGTGTCATGGTCGCGCAGCACGCCAGGTTCCACTGTGACGCCCAAGGCGTCCTCGATGCCGGCGAGCACCGTCATCGCCTTCAACGACGAGCCCCCGAGGGCGAAGAACCGGTCATGCCGGCCGATGTCCGTCGGCGCCAGGTCCAGGGTCCGGGCCCAGATCCCCCGGATCACGTCCTCGACGTCACGCCGCGACCGCGGCACCGCCGCCACCGCCGCCGCCACCACCGGCACCCGCCAACCGCAGCCGCCCTCCGGCCGGTCCGGCTCGATCCCGGTCTCGGCCTCGCCTCTGCACCGCGCCGCCGACAGCCGCTCCTCGACCGCCGCGTAGGCGCCCGCCTCGAACCGGGCACGCATCAGCCCCCGCCGCAGCTTGCCGCTCGTCGTCCGGGGGAACGCCCCGGGCGGCAGGGGCACCACCCGTACGTCGTCGTGTCCCAGCGCCTCCCGTACCCGGGCCGCCGCGGCGTCGAGCACGGGAAGGGCGGTGGCCGGGGCGGGCCGCGCCCACTGGACGAACACCACGACCCGGTCGCCGCCGGTGTCCGGATCGGTGGACCCGATCGCCGCCACCGTGCCCTCGGGCAGTCCTGGCGTGGCGGCGGCGGTCTCTTCGAGGTCGGGCGCGTGGAAGGTGCGGCCGCCCACGAAGACGACGTCCTTGTGCCGGCCCGTGACACACAGCCGGCCCTCGTCCAGGAAGCCGAGGTCGCCGGTGCGCAGCCAGCCTCCGGAGAACGCGGCCGCGCTCGCCTCGGGGCTGCGGTGGTAGCCGCCGGCCACCTGAGGGCCGCGTACCTCGATGTGTCCGACGCGCCGTTCACCCAGCCGCTTCCCGGCGTCGTCCGTGACCCGGATCTCGCAGTCCGGGACGGGACGGCCCACGTCCATGAACTCCACGGCGTCCGGGCCGGGTTGCGCGGGCACGGCCCGCCCACGGCTGAGCGCCTTCCGGTCCAGGCGCAGGGGCGCGGCGATCTCCCCGAGCGGGGGTACGGTCACGGCGAGGGTGGCCTCGGCCAGTCCGTACACGGGCAGCATGGCCCTGGCGTCCAGCCCCGCCGCACCCGCCTCGGCGGTGAACTCCCGCCACACGCGCGGCGCGATGGGCTCGGCGCCCACGAGCATCAGGCGTACCCGGCTCAGGTCCAGTGCGGCCCAGGTGCTCCGGGGTACCCGCCGCACCGCGAGGGCCAGCGCGAAGTTCGCCGCCGACAGCAGGGTCGCGCGGTGCCGTGCGGCGGCTTCCAGCCAGCGCTCCGGGCGCTTGGCGAAGGTGACAGGCTCCAGTCGTACCTGCTTCAGGCGGGCCGCCATGGGGACGAGGTGGGTGCCTATCAGGCCCATGTCGTGGAAGTACGGCATCCAGGTCGCCACCACGTCGTCCGGCGTGATCGCCATGGCGGCGCGGATCTGCCGGAGGTTGGCGAGCACGGCCTCGTGGGTGAGTTCGACGCCCTTCGGGGTGCCGGTGCTGCCGGAGGAGAACTGCAGGAAGGCGAGGTCCTGCGGGTCCCGCCGGGGCAGGGGGCGCGGCGGCCCGGCCTCGCGCAGCTCCCGCAGGCGCAGGGCGCGCACCGGGCCCGGGACGTCGGCGAGGAGAGCTTCGGTGGCGTCGTCCACCACCACGGCGGGCCGACCCAGGAACTCCCACACCGGTCCCACCCGGCGTGCGTCGGGGGCGAGCGGCACGGGCACGAGTCCCGCGGCGAGCGCCCCCCAGAACATCGGCTGGAAGTCCTCGCCGAGCTCCGCGAGCAGCGGGACGGGCGTGCCCGGTTCGAGTCCCGCCGCGCGCAGACCTCCGGCGACGCGCAACGCGTCGTCGCGCAGCGCGGCGAAGGAGACGGCGCGCTCGCTGCCGTCTCCACTCACGTGCACGACGACCTGACCGGGTGTCTCCTCGGCGGCGTGCAGCAGGACGTCGAGGAGCGTGACGGCGGTACGGCGCCCGGGAGTCGGCATGCGCTTCCTTCCTCGTCCCACGGAGCGGGGCCCGCGGTCGTGCCCTGCCGCAATCCGGTACCGGGCACGGGCGTTTTCGATCATTGACCTGTACGACGACGAGTTCCGTCGAACGGTTCACCCGTGCCCCAGGGCGGAGGCGAGGTCGGCCAGGTGGGCCGAGACCGGGCCCAGGGTGAGCAGGCCGCTGCCGGCCCCGGCCAGTTCGTTCGCCGCCGGCGTCAGGGCGGTGTGGGCACGTGCCATGGTCTCCCGGTCGCCGAGGGTGAGTGCGGCGCGGGCGGTGAGGCACCACAGGACCTCCTGGAGGAGGTCGCGGGGCGGTTCCGGGGTCGCGCGGAGTGCTTCGGCGGCCTGCGGGCGACGGCCCTGGTCGAGGAGGAGCAGGGGAAGCGCCCAGGGGGCGTACGGGCCCCAGTCGGTGTCGGCGTCGGCGTCGAGGCCGGCGCGGAGAGGCATCGCGTGCCGCAGCCGCAGGCACAGCAGCGCGAGCGGCAGCAGGCCGTCGGCGAGGCCCGGCATGCCGGCGCCGTTCAGCAGGGCGGCCGCGTCCCGGTAGGCCGCCGCCACCTCCGGCACCGGGGCGTGGCCGGTGGCGTCCAGCCGCAGGGCGGCGTACCAGCCGGTGAACACGCCCACCAGCGGCGCCTCATGGCGTACGGCCAAGGCGTCCGCGGCTGCCGCATGGCGGTCGGCGGCGGTGAAGTCCCCGAGGGCGCTGCGGGCCTGGAGCCGGACGAGGTGGCCGAGGATCTCGAACGTGGCGAGGCCGTGCCGGGCGGAGAGGGCGACCAGTTCGGCTCCGATCCCGTCACGGCGCGGGGCCAGTCCCGTGCGGTCGAAGCACTGCATGAAGGCCGCGTTGAGGGCGAACGCCAGCAGCGCCGGATCGTCCAGTCGGCGGGCGATCTCCTCGGCCCGGCGGGCGGCCCGCGGGCCCCGGGCGAGCGGGGTGCCGCGCGATTCCAGGGCGATCGTGGCCAGCAGCCGGGCCTCGGCCGCCTCGTGGCCCTCGGCCGGCAGCGCGGTCAGGGTGCGTTCGGCGGCCGCGACCACCTGCGCTGCCTGTCCGGGATCGTCGAGGCGGGTCCAGATCGCCGGGACGTCGTAGGCGCCGATCACCCGGGCGGTCAGTTCGGCGTCGCCGAGTTCCTCGGCGGCCGCGATGGCCGCGACCCGGTGCTCGCGGGCGGCGAGCAGTCCGCTGCCTCCGGTGACGGCGAGGCTGCGCAGCAGGCCGGTCGTCGACTCCAGGCGTGCCCGGGAGTCGGGGGCGACGGTGCGGTCGTAGGCGGCGGCGACCCGCTCCCAGACCCGCCCCGCGGGAGTGCCGGGCGCCCGGTCGAGGTGGTCGGCCTGGTGGAGGATGTCCGCCTCCAGTGAGCGCAGGCCGGGGCCCGGGTCGATTCCGAGCTCCTGGGCCAGCAGGGCACGGGCCCGGCGCAGCACGTCCAGCGCGTCGGCCTGCCGGCCCGTGCGGTAGAGCGCGAGGGCCAGCAGGCGCCAGGCGTTCTCCCGCCATGGGTGCTCGGCGGCGTGCGCCCGCAGGTCCGCGGCCGCCCGGTCGGCCGTGCCGAGGGCCAGGAGCGCCTCGGCGCGCAGTTCCACGGCGTGCAGGCGCAGCTCGGCCAGGCGGCGGCTCTCGGCCCGGGCCCATGCCTGTTCGGCGAACTCCGCGTAGGCGGGGCCGCGCCACCAGCCGAGCGCCTCCTCCAGCCGTACGACGGCCTCCTTGGGCGGTGGTGTCGTGGCGGCGGCGACCGTCTGCTCGAAGCGCCAGGCGTCCACCGCGTCCGTCGGGGCGCGCAGGGCGTAGCCGGGGCCGTCGGTGACCAGCAGCCGGGCCGGCGTGCGGGGCGGGCGGTCGGGTTCGAGGGCGCGGCGCAGCGCGGCGACGAACGTGCGCACGGCGCCCACGGCGTCGGCGGGCGGTTCCGTCCAGAGGTCGTCGACCAGTCGGGAGACGGGCACGACGCGCCCCCGGGCGACGATCAGCCGGGCCAGCACCGAGCGGTGTCGCGGCCCCTTCAGGTCGATCGCGGTCCCGTCCGCGTCCCAGGCCGTGACCGGCCCGAGCACACCGAAGCGACGCCCCACCGTCCCCCACCGCCTTCCGTCTTCGCGGGTCGCCCCACGGCCTGCCGCTCATCCAGTGCTCATCCGCCCGCAGGAGGATCGGGGCACGAGATCCTCTTGAGAGCCATCCTCCACCCATCGATTCCCTTCGGAAGGAGCGGAGCCGTGGCACCTGTCATCGCCGGCTTCGGTCATCATCGCGTCCCCGTCGCCGACGGGGTGTCCCTGCACGCTGCCGTCGGCGGCTCCGGCTCGCCCGTCGTGCTGCTGCACGGATTCCCGCAGACCCACCTGATGTGGCGCCATGTGGCCGCCGACCTCGCCGCCGACCACACCGTGATCTGCCCCGACCTGCGCGGCTACGGCGCCAGCGACAAGCCGGCGGAGACCGACGGCAGCGTCTACGCCAAGCGCACCATGGCCGCGGACATCGTGGCGCTCGCCCGCGAGCTGGGGCACGAGCGTTTCGCGCTGGCCGGGCACGACCGTGGCGCCCTGGTGGCCTTCCGTGCCGCGCTCGACCATCCCGACACGGTCACGCACCTGGCCTGCCTGGACGTCCTGCCGACCCTGGACATGTGGGAGGTGCTGCACGGCGTCACCGCCGCCGTCGGCTTCCACCTGTACCTGATGGCCCAGCCGCCCGGCCTGCCCGAGCGCATGATCAGCGCCGCCCCGGACGCCTTCTTCGGTCACTTCCTCGACATCTGGACGTCCGACCGGCGGGCCGTGCCGGACCAGGTGCGCGCCGCCTACCTGGCGGCATGCCGCGAGGCGGTGCCCTCGATCGTCGCCGACTACCGTGCGTCGGCCGGCGTCGACATCGAACACGACCGGGCCGACCGGGCGGCGGGCACCACGCTCCGCATGCCGGTCGGCGTCCTCCAGCAGGACTGGGGCGCCGCCCTCGGCTTCGACGCCGCCGCCCTGTGGCGTGCCTGGGCGCCCGGTCTGCGGCACACCACGGTCACGTGCGGCCACTTCATGGCCGAGGAGGCGCCCGACGACATCGCGAAGGCGCTGCGGGAGCTGCTCGCCCGCTGACCGCCCGCGCCCCCAGGGGCACCTGCCGGACGCCGGGCGGACGGGCCTCGGCTACCAGCGCCCCGGTTCGGTCCCGGTGATCGGCTCGGAGGGTTTGCCGTCCACCCCGACCGGCACGTCACCGGCGAGCATCACCCGGTGCATGATCCGGGGGTGGTCGAGGTGGGCGTTGTCGCTGGGGGCGAGGTGGATGGTGGCCCGGTTGTCCCAGAAGGCGACGCTGCCGGGCTCCCAGCGGAAGCGGACCGTGTACTCGGGCCGTACGGCCTGCTCCATCAGCATGTCGAGGATCGCCCGGCTCTCGGCCCGCGAGAGGCCGGCGATCTGCTCGACGTAGTAGCCGTTGACGTACAACACCCGCTCCCCCGTCTCCGGATGGACGCGCACCAGCGGATGCAGCGAGGCCACCTGATGGTCGAGCAGATGGCGGACGTAGGCGTCGTCGCCGGGCCGCGGCTGGTAGCCGACGCCGAGGCGGTGCTCGGCGCGCAGGCCGTCCACGAACTCCCGCACCGGGCCGGACAGTCCGGCGTACGCGGCGGCGAGGTTGGACCAGGTCGTGTCGCCGCCGTACGGCGGTACGGTCTCGGCGCGCAGGATCGTCGCGGCGGGCGGGTCGACGCGGGCGCCGTGGTCGCAGTGCCAGCCGCGCAGCAGGGTGTGGCGGCGGCGGCGCAGCCACTCGTCGTGTTCCATGCCGAACTTCCCGCCCAGCTCCAGCCGGTCGGCGGTCGTCTCGACCTCGGGGAAGTCCGCCGGGGAGGCACTCCCCCGCTTGCGCAGGACGACCGGTTCGCCGAAGCGGCGCGCGAACGCCACATGCCCGGCGTGGTCCAGCCGCTGTCCGCGGAAGAACACCACCTTCCAGCGCAGCACCGCCGCCCGGATCGCGGCGAGCACAGTGTCGTCGAGCTCTCCGGCCAGGTCGACGCCCCTGATCTCCGCCCCGATGTGTCCGGCGACCGGTTTCACCTCGATCCCGGTGCCCTGCTCCGTGCCGTCCGCAGTGGCCCTGTCCGTCGTCATGTGCGCTCCGTAGGTCCGTCCGCCCGGCTCCGGTCCGAGCCGGTCCCCCGAAGATCGTGACAGTGTTTCGCGGCACTGGCGACAGGGCCCGCTCCCTGCCCCCTCGCCTACGCGGCGCGCACGTCGACGGCCGCCAGGACGAGGTCCGCCACCTCGGCCGCCGAGCGCCCTGCCGTGTCGATCCGCGCCAGTCCGTGCCGGTCGACGGCCTGCGCCATCAGCTCCTGGTAGCGCTCGGCGCGGGCGAGGAACTTGTCCACCAAGTACCGCTCCCGGTCCTCCAGTTGGCCGTAGCGAGCCGACGCCCGCATGCGCTCGCGCAGGGCCGTGTCGTCCGCCGTGAGCCATACGGCCCGTGCGTGCGGCACGGTCAGCCGGGCCACGCGGGCGGGCCAGAGCGCGGAGCCCTCCAGGACCAGGCCCGGTCCGTGCCCGGCCGCGTGGTCGGCGATCAGTTCCTCGATGCGCGGCCACAGGCGTGCGTAGTGGTCGAGCACCGAGCGGATCAGCTGGTCGACGTCGAGGGTGGCGTAGTGCTCGGCCACATGTGGCGGCGGCTCCCACTCGGGCGTCCGCCAGGGCCGCCCCGGGTGACGGGCCAGCAGGTCGGTCGAGCGGCAGTCGAACCCGAGCCGCCGCGCGACGGCCCGGGCCGCGGTCGACTTGCCGGTGTGGGACGTTCCCCCGATGAGCACTACGCGCACGTCCTGCATGCCGGTGATCCTAGGGGCTGCTCAGACCGAGAACTCCCTGATCACGGTGTTCCGGAACACCGCCGACCCGTCGATCGTGAACAGTGCGAGCCCGGTGTCGGCCGGATCCGGGAAGGCCTCGGTCGAGTGCACGTACCGGCCGTCGTCCACGAACATCTCGACGGACGTACGGTCGATCAGGATGCGCAGTCGCACCGTGCGCGCCGACGGGTCGAAGGGGCTTCGGCTCTCCTGCCATCGGCCGGAGGTGTCGGGGCTCACGGTGTATCCGCGGTTGACGAAGGCGTAGTCGCCGTAGATGCCGGCGTCGATGTGGCGGCCGCCGTCGGAGGATCGCCGCAACTGGAGCCCCGCGCCGGTGAGTTGATTCCAGGTGATCTCGGTCGTCAACTCGTAGGCCGTGCCGGTGTAGTCGAGCAGTAGGGCCCCGTCGACCTCCAGGTCGCCGAGATCCACCGTGCGGGAGACGTGTCCGTCGAGGCCGGCGACCGGCTGAGAGGCCAGGTAGTACGCGCCGTCCGCCGCCCGCTTCAGCGTGACCTCGCGGACGATCGAGTCGGTGCCGTTGAAGCCGTCGCACTCGATCGTGGGCGTGGTGTTGGCGTAGTCCCAGTGGTTCATCCAGCCGATCGCGTAGCGGGTGGCCGGGTCGAGCATGCCGTTCGCGTCCCGCTTCTCGAAGGTGACGGCCGCGTACCAGTCCCAACCATGGTCGAGCCACTGCGGGTCGGAGGCGTCGGCGGTGAAGGTGGTGCCGTCGAAGGCGCCCGTCCAGTAGGCGTACGTGCTCGGCAGCCCGGACGCCTTGCCGTTGGCGCTCACGCCCAGCACCCACTTCCAGGTGCCGTCCTCGGCCTGGATGCGGAAGAGGTCCGGGCACTCCAGGACGCCGATGCCACCCTTGATGAAGCCGCCGACGTACGTCCACGACTCGAGGTCGGCGGAGTGGTAGAAGCCCACTTTGTCGTTCTCGGCGAGCGTCATCACCCACCGGCCGCGTTCCTCGTCGCGGATCACCTTGGGGTCGCGGAAGTCCCGGACGCCGGGGTTGGGCAGGACCGGGGCGGTGCCGTGGTTGGTGAACGTACGGCCGCCGTCGGTCGAGTAGTACAGGTACTGCGCCTGCGTGACGTCGTCGGGCGCCATGGTGGCGAGGACGATCACGGCGCCCGCGCCGAAGCCCGCAGTGTTGCCGGTGTCGATCACGGCCGAGCCGGACCAGACGTCGCCGTTGGGGGTGGTGTTCTTCGGTACGGCGATCCCGCGGTCGGTGAAGGAGACCAGGTCGGTGCTGGTGGCCAGGCGCCAGGCGGTGCCGGCCGTCGTGCCGCCCGTCGAGTAGTCGGGGTTGTAGAGGTAGTAGTAGTGGTACTCGCCATCGATCCACACCGGTCGCTGCGGGTCGTTCATCCACTGGTCAGGGACGGTGAAGTGGTATTCGGCGCGGTAGTTGCCCGTGCACGCGGCGGCGGCCTCGGACGCGGCCGCCGCGGGCCTCGAACCGGTCGGCAGTAACGCACCGGCCGCACCCACGACCGAGGCAACGAAAAGCGACCTTCTGGATATTCCAGGCATACCGGATGCACCATGCACAGCACGGCTCCCTTCCCTGACAACGCCGTCAGAGTTTGCGGCTCACGTGAGATCAGGACTGTGGGACCTAACTCGTTAAAGGTCAAGTGGTTCGCAGGTATTGACAGGGCCGTAACACGCTTCCCATCATCTGGGGCATCACTTTCTCGACTAACACGAGTTAGGCCCCTGCATGACTGACTCGCACCTCAACCGCCGCACCTTGCTGCGGTACGGCGCCTACGGCGCCGGAGCCGCCGCGCTCGCCGGTACCGCCGCCGGCTGGGACCGGCTCACCGGAGCCGACATCCCGGGCCGCGACGACGGCTCCCTCGTCGTCGCCACGCTCGGCCCCGCCTACGGCCCGGAGGCCATCCGCACCCTCACCGAGGGCTTCAAGAAGGTCCACCCCGACATCAAGCTGCGGATCAACGCGGTGCAGGCCGTCGACTGGTCGGACTTCTTCGCGAAGATCCTCACCCAGGTCGCGGCGGGCACCGCGCCCGACCTCGTCTACGTCGCCACCGAGGGCGTCCAGCTGTTCGCGCAGCGCCTCGGCGTCCCGTTGGACCGCTGGGTGAAGCGGGACGCCGAGGAGCTGCGCGAGTACTTCGCCGACGTCCACCCCTCGCTGGTGGAGTCGATGATGTACGAGGGGAGTCTGTACCAGCTGCCGGTCGAGTTCAACGCGGCCGACATGTACTTCAACACCCAGGTGCTGAAGCGGGCGGGCGCGGACCTCCCGCCCGCCGACTGGACCCGCGACGACTTCACCGCGCTGCTGCGGGACATGAAGAAGTCGAGCGGCTCGCGGTTCACGCCGTACTTCTGGACGAACCGGCTGTGGGGCGGCGTGGTGCCCTGGCTGTTCGCGAACGGCACCAACCTGCTCGCGGAGTCCAAGGCACCCGGCGGCGCCTGGCTGTGGGACTCCTTCTACCCGCCCGCCCAGCGGCAGGGGCGCGGGGGCGGCTTCCGCTGGACGACGCCGCAGGCCACCGACGAGCGCGTGGAGGAGGCGTACGACTATCTCGCCTCGCTCGTCCAGGAGGACCTGTGCACGCGCCCCGAGGGCGGCAACGGCCAGAACCTCATCGGCGTGTTCTCCACCGGCCGGGTCGGGGTCACCCCCGCGGGCGGCTTCTGGGCGGGCGGCCTGCACCTGGCGGGCATGAAGACCGACGGATTCGACGTGCAGTACTTCCCGCGCTGGCGCACCCAGCGCATGCAGTACGGCGCCGCCGGCTACGCGCTGCTGCGCACCTCGAAGAAACAGGACGAGGCGTGGGAGTTCATCAAGTTCGCCGCCCGCAGGGACACCCTGATGCGGCTGTTCACCACGAACCAGACGACCCCGGCCCGCCGCTCGATGCTGACCGCCGACCGCTACCGGGAGACCGGCCCGAAGAACTGGCAGGTCTTCTACGACACCCTCGACAAGTTCCCCGACACCGGACCGATCCCGGCGCCGCCGCAGGTCGCCGAGGTCGAGCAGGTGTTGCTCAAGCACACCGGTACCGCCCTGGCCTCCCGGCGCTCGGTGGCGCCGGCGCTGCGCCGGATGCAGGGCGACCTGGAGAAGGCCATGGAGCGTGACGTATGACGAACACCCAGGTACCGGCCGTCCGGCCGCAGCGGCCGGCCACCCCATCGGCCTCCACGCCCCGGGCCGCGACCCGTGACCGTGCCACCCGAGTGCTGGCCACGCTGTTCCTGGCACCCACGATCGTCGGCATCGTCGTCTTCACGGTCGTGCCGATCGTCGGCTCGGTGGTGCTGAGCCTCTTCCACTGGAACGTCATCGACTCCCCGAGCTTCGCCGGGGCCGCCAACTACCGGGAGGTCTTCACCGATTCGACCGTGCTGGTCTCCTTCGGCAACACGCTCGCGTTCATGGTGTTCGCGGTCGCGCTGCAACTGCTCGTCGCGCTGGTGCTGGCCCTGGCGGTGAACGGGCGGATGCCGATGTGGCTGCGCTCGGTGTTCCGGTCGGCGTTCTTCTTCCCGCTGGTGCTGTCCGCCGCCTCGATCTCGGTGGTGATGAAGTACCTGTTCAACCAGGACTTCGGAGTCGTGAACTGGCTGCTGGGGCTGATCGGGATCGCTCCCGTGCCGTGGCTGACGTCGGAGAACTCGGCGATGGCCGCCGTGATCCTGGTCTACGTCTGGCAGCAGTTCGGCTTCTCCTTCCTGCTGTTCGTCGGGGGTCTGAACAACATCCCGAAGGAGATCCACGAGGCCGCCTCCCTCGACGGCGCGACGGGTCTGCGCAAACACCTGAGTGTCACGCTCCCCTTGCTGTCGCCCACGCTGCTGGTCGCGTCGGTCGTCGGCATCATCAACGCGCTCCAGGTCTTCGAGCAGCCGTACGTCCTCACCAACGGCGGTCCCGGCGACTCCACCCGCACCGTGGTGATGGTCATCTACGAGAGCGCGTTCGAGCAGTTGCGCTTCGGCGAGGCGTCCGCGGTGGGCGTGCTGCTGTTCGTGCTGATCATGGCGGTCACCGCCCTCCAGTTCCGGCTCAGCCGGCGTTTCGTCCACTACCAGTGAGCCGGGTGAGTCCCATGAGCCAAGCGACAGTGAACCTCAGCCGTGCCCGGTACTCGCTCGCACCGTGGGCGCGGATCGCCGGACTGACCGTGTGCGCGCTGCTGACCCTCGGGCCGGTCATCTGGACCGTCTCCACCTCCCTGCGCACCCCGGCCGAGTCCTTCGACCTGCCCCCGAAGATCATCCCGACGGACCCCACCGTGGAGTCGTACCGCGGGGTCTTCGACCAGATCGACGTGTGGCTGCTCGCCCTGAACTCGACGCTGGTGACCGCGCTGATCGCCGTCGGTCAGATGATCACGGCCGGACTGGCCGGGTACGCCTTCGCCCGCCTCGAGTTCCGGTTCAAGAAGCCGCTGTTCGGGCTGGTCCTGGCCACCATGATGGTGCCGCTCCAGGTCACCATCGTGCCGGTCTTCCTGGTGCTGAAGTCGATGGGTCTGACCGACACCCTGCTCGGTCTGATCATCCCGGCCTTCCCGACCGCCTTCGGGACCTTCCTGATGCGCCAGTACTTCCTGGGCATGCCCAAGGACCTGGGGGAGGCGGCGATGCTGGACGGCTGCGGTCCCTGGCGGACCTTCCGGTCCGTGTACGCCCCGCTGGCCGCGCCCGGTCTCGCGATCGTCGGTGTGCTGGCCTTCAACTATCACTGGAACGAGTTCTTCCGCCCGCTGATCCTGGAGACCTCCGGGCAGAACTACACCCTCCCCCTGGGCCTGGTCGCCCTCCAGGGCAACCTGGGCACCGGCTCCATCTCGGTGGTGCTCGCCGGTGTCGTCCTCTCCATGATCCCCGCCGTCGTCGTGTTCGTCGTCGGTCAGCGCCCTCTGCGTGAGGGCATCACGTCCGCAGGAGTCAACCGTTGAGCCTCGCCGCTCAGTCCACGGACCCGAGCGCCCCGCGCTTCCGGGTCCGTCCGCCCGCCAACTGGATCAACGACCCGAACGGTCCCTTCCGTTGGCGTGACCGGTACCACCTCTTCTACCAGCACAACCCCGACGCCCCCGTGCACGCGAACGTCCACTGGGGCCATGCCTCCAGCCATGACCTCGTCCACTGGGAGCACCATCCGATCGCGCTCACCCCGACGCCCGGCGGCCCGGACGAGGCCGGCTGCTGGTCGGGCTGTGTGGTCGACGACGACGGCGTGCCGACGGCCGTGTACACGGGCGTCGACCGGCAGCACGCCGGTCTCGGCTCGATCTGCCTGGCGCGGGCGCTCATGCCCCAGGACGAGACGCTGACGGACTGGCGGCCGCTGCCCACGCCCGTCGTGCCGGGACCGCCCGCCGACCTGGACGTGGTGATGTTCCGCGACCCGTTCGTGTTCCGCGACGGCGACCGACGATGGGCACTGGTCGGTGCGGGGCACGCCGACGGCACCCCGTCGGTGCTGCTGTACGACTGTGACGACCTGGCCGACTGGCGGTTCGCCGGGGTGCTGCTCGACGGCAACGACCCGGTCGCGCTGGACGCGTTCGGGGACGGGGCCGTCGGCTGGGAGTGCCCGCAGCTGTACGCGACGCCGGGCGGGGAGTGGGTGCTGGTCGTGTCCCTGTGGGACGGAGAACCGTGCGCCACCGCTTATCTGACGGGCCGTCTGGAGCCGTACGGCGAGGACGGGTTGCGCTTCGCGGCCCGCGTCGGCGGGCGGCTGGACCACGGCCGGGACTTCTACGCGCCCGCCGTGCTCCAGGAGCCGGACCGGGCGCTGATGTGGGGATGGTCCTGGGAGGCCCGCGACCAGAACGAGGTCGACCGCGCCGGATGGGCCGGTGTCCTGACCGCGCCGCGCGTCGTGGACGTCCATCCCGACGGGGCCCTGCGGGTCGTACCGGCTCCCGAGCTCGAACTGCTGCGTGCGGCCGAGCCGTTCGTCACGGCACCGGGCGCTCGCACCGCGCTGCCGGAGGCGTACGACCTGACCGTGACCGCGTCCGGCCGGACCGCCGTGGGTCTGCTGCGGTCCGCCTCGGGTGCGCGGCTGACGGTCCTGCTGGACCCGGACGAGGGCACGGTGACACTCGACCGCGGGGACTGGCCCCGGACGGAACCCGAGGCGGCGGCGCCGATCGTGGTGCGGGCGCCGGCCGGTGCGGTGCGGATCCTGGTCGACGGCTCACTGGTGGAGCTGTTCGTGGGCGACCGGGCGACGGTCACCGAGCGGGTCTACCGGCGGCCGGACGACGTGCCCGAACTCGTCGTCACCGGTTCCGCGGCGGCGGTCACCGGCTGGGAACTGGTCCCACCGACGCACGGCTGATCACCGGGCAGGCGAGGCGCCGTACCGTCGCGGGCGGCGTCCTGCCGGTGTCGATGGCGTCGAGGAGCAGCCGGGCGGCGGCCTCGCCCATCGCCCGGTGGGGCAGCGCGACGGTGGTGAGGGGCGGGGCGAGGAACTCGGCCATGTGCTCCTGGTCGTCGTAGCCGACCACCGACAGCTCGCCGGGGACGGCGAGGCCGAGCCGGGTCGCGGCGTGCAGGGCGCCGGCCGCGACCCGGTCGTTGTAGCAGAAGATCCCGGTGGGGCGCCGGTCGGCGGGGGCACCGTCGAGGACACGCATCGCGCCTTCGTACCCTCCGCTGATCTCCCCGCCGGTCCTGACGACCCACTCCTTGGGGACGGCGACGCCCTCGGCGCGCAGCGCGTCCCGGAAGCCGCGCAGGCGGTCGACGGAGGCGATGTCGTCCTGGCCACCGATCATGGCGACCCTGTGGTGTCCCTCGTCCAGCAGCAGCCGGGCCGCCGTGCGGCCGCCCGCGCGTTCGGCGGGGATGACGGCGGGCAGCGAGTCGTCCTCGGGCAGGCAGTTGGCGAGGACGGAGTGGGTGCGGTGCAGTCCCTCGGGCACGCGGACACGGCGCAGGGACATGGCCGCGTAGATGATGCCGTCCACGCGTCGGTCGAGGAGTTCGGCGACGGCCGCGTCCTCCTTGGCGGGGTCGCCGCCGGAGTCGATGGTCAGGACGAGGTGCTCGCTGCCCCAGGCCATGTCCATGGCGCCGCGCAGCAGGCGGCCGGCGAAGGGCGAGGAGGCGATCTCGTCGGTGACCAGGCCGATGACGGCCGTACGGCGGCGGCGCAGGCCGCGCGCGACGGGGTCGGGGCGGTAGCCGAGCTCGACGGCGGCCCGGCGGATGCGCTCCTGGGTGGCGGGCGACAGATTGCCCTCGGCACGGCCGTTGAAGACGAAGGAGACAGCCGTGTGCGACACACCCGCCATCCGGGCGACGTCCCGTGACGTGGGACGCCCGGACCCCGTCGCCTGCTTCTCCTCGGTGCCGCCCATGCCGTCCGCCGCCCTCATCCCCCACCCGTCCGGTTGATCGATCCACAGCCTATCCGTGACGCTGGGTGCACGGCACAGTCGAGGGAAGGTCCGACAGTGATCAGCATTCCGCCGCACTCGCTCAACGACGGTACGACGATCCCCGGGATCGGTCTGGGTACCTGGCCCCTGGACGACACCCAGGCGGAGAGGGCGGTTCATGACGCCCTGGAGCTGGGCTACCGCCTCGTCGACACCGCGACGAACTACCGCAACGAAACAGGGGTCGGCCGGGGCGTGGCCCGCAGCGGTGTTCCGCGCGAGGACGTGGTGGTGACGACGAAGCTCCCGGGCCGGCACCACGGCTACGAGGAGACCCTCGCCTCCTTCGAGGAGTCCCGGCGCCGCCTCGGGCTCGAGTACGTCGACCTGTATCTGATCCACTGGCCGCTCCCCCGGGTGGACAAGTACGTCGACTCCTGGCGGGCCATGATCAAGCTCCGCGAGGACGGTCTCGTCCGGTCGATCGGCGTCTCCAACTTCACGCCCGAGCACATCGAGCGGCTGGAACGGGAGACGGGCGTCCTGCCGTCCGTCAACCAGGTCGAGCTGCACCCCTTGTTCCCGCAGGACGAGCTGCGCGCCTTCCACGCCGGCAAGGGCGTCCTGACCGAGAGCTGGAGCCCGCTGGGCCGTGGCACCAGCCTGCTGGACGACCCGGTCGTCAAGGGCATCGCCGACACGCTCGGGGTGACTCCCGGCCAGGTCGTCCTGCGCTGGCACACCCAGCTGGGCGCCCTGCCCATCCCGAAGTCGGCGAACCCTCAGCGGCAGCGCGAGAACCTCGACGTCTTCGGCTTCACCCTGGACGCCACCCAGATGGGCGCCGTCGCCGACCGGACCCATCGGCGTCTCGGCGGGGACCCCGAGGTGCACGAGGAGTTCTGAACGGGACTCGCGCCTGCCGTCGCGGGGTACTCGGGGCGCTCGGGAAGGAGGCGCTCGTGGGCGGGAAGGACCGGTTGCGGGAGTATCACGGCAAGCGTGACTTCGGTCGGACGCGTGAGCCGGAGGGGCACGGGGCGGCCTCCGGTGACGAGCCGCGGTTCGTGGTGCAGATCCATGACGCCCGCACCCTGCACTTCGACTTCCGGCTTCAGGTGGACGACGTGCTGAAGTCCTGGTCGGTGCCGAAGGGACCGTCCGACGATCCCGGCGACAAGCGGCTGGCGATGCCCACCGAGGATCATCCGCTGGAGTACGAGGAGTTCGAGGGTGTGATCCCGAAGGGCGAGTACGGGGGCGGCACGGTGATCGTCTGGGACAACGGGACGTACGAGCCGCTGAGCCACGACCGCTCGGGCCGGCCCGTGGACTTCGGTGAGTCGCTGGAGCGCGGTCATGCCACGTTCCGGCTGAGCGGGTCGAAGCTGCGCGGAACGTACGCGCTCACCCGGATCCGCAGCGGGCAGGACGGCGACCGGGAGGCGTGGCTGCTGGTGAAGGCCGGCAAGGGGCGGGCACGCGGCCACGGCACCCCCGACCCGTACCGGGCCCGTTCGGTGCGCACCGGTCGTACTCTCGCCCAGGTGGCCGCGGACGGCGACGAGGGGTGAACGGTGCCGACCGGGCCCCTGGACCAGGGCCTTTGGACCGGCTTCCCGCCGAGCAGCGGCAGTTGCTGCGCTGAGCGACCGGCGGGACGGTGCGTGGGGTCGTGGACGCGCTCGGCGAGCAGAGGTGCGCGGGCTTCACCGTCGACGGCGAGATCATCGGCGCCAGGAGGCCGGCTCCTACGCGAGCGGGCGGCTGCGGTACAGGTGGTCCGGTGGTCCGGTGCATACCGCGGATGTTGTGGTTCTGCCCTCAACCGCCCTTGTGTGCCTCTATGTTCACGGCGACACCAGCTTTCGCCACAGGAGGCTTTCGTATGCGCCAAGCGCTCCGCACCGCCGTCACCGGCGTCGTGGCCGCCGCCACCGTCCTCGTCGCCGGGCCCGCCCAGGCGACGCCGCCCGGGCCCGGCGTCACGGCCCGGACGATCAGTCAGAAGACGGTCGGCGACACGGACTACATACTTCGGGAGATCACCATCCCGCCCGGTCAGGCGACCGGCTGGCACTACCACGACGGACCCCTGTACGCCTTCGCGCAGCAGGGCACGCTCAGCCACTACGACTCCACCTGCGCCTCCGACGGCGTCTACCCGCAGGGCAGCTTCATCCAGGAACCGGCCGGTCCCGGCAACGTGCACCTGGGCCGCAACGAAGGGGACACCTCGGTCGTCCTCGACGTGCTGTACGTGCTGCCGCACGGCGCCCCGCTCTCCCAGGACGCGCCGAACCCGGGCTGCCCCTTCGAGTGAGCGGACCGGCGGCGGTGCTCACGTCGGCGGCAGTGGCTGCTCGGCCCAGATCGTCTTGCCGCTGCCGGTCTGCCTGCTCCCCCAGCGCTGGGTGAGCTGGGCGACCAGCAGCAGTCCGCGGCCGCCCTCGTCGTAGGCGTGGGCCCGGCGCAGGTGCGGGGAGGTGGAGCTGCCGTCGGAGACCTCGCAGATGAGGGTGCGGTCGCGGATCAGGCGGAGCTGGATGGGCGGTGCGCCGTACCGGATGGCGTTGGTGACGAGTTCGCTGACGACGAGTTCGGTGACGAAGGCCGCCTCGTCCAGCCCCCAGGCGGTCAGTTGCTCCGTCGCGGCCTGCCGGGTGGCCGCCACGTGCTCGGGGTCCGGTCGTACGTCCCAGGTGGCGATGCGGTCCGCGCCCAGGGCCCGGGTACGGGCCAGCAGCAGGGCCACGTCGTCGCTGGGGTCCTCCGGCAGGACGGCTTTGAGCACGCTGTCGCACAGGGCGTCGAGGTTCTCGGCGGGCGCGGTCAGCGCCCGGCACAGTTCGGCGGTCGCGTGGTCGATGTCGCGGTCGCGGTCCTCGATGAGACCGTCGGTGTACAGGGCGACCAGGGAACCCTCCGGCAGCTCCACCTCCACCGCCTCGAAGGGCAGCCCGCCGACACCCAGCGGAGGCCCGGCGCTCATCTCGACGACCTGTGTGGAGCCGTCGGGCAGGACGAGGGCCGGGGACGGATGGCCGGCGGCGGCCAGGGTGAGGACGCGCGAGACGGGGTCGTAGACGGAGTAGAGGCAGGTGGCGCCCAGTTCGGCGACCTCGTCGGTGTCGTCCCCGGCCAGATGGGTGACCAGGTCGTCGAGGTGGGTGAGGAGCTCGTCGGGCGGCAGGTCCACGTCGGCCAGGGTGCGCACGGCCGTGCACAGGCGCCCCATGGTGGCCGACGACGGGATGCCGTGTCCCACGACGTCGCCGACGACGAGGGCGACGCGGCCGCCGGACAGCGGGATCACGTCGAACCAGTCACCGCCGATGCCGGCCTGGGAGCCGGACGGCCGATAGCGGTGGGCCACCTCGACGGCCGCCTGGCCGGGCAGTCCCCTGGGGAGCAGGTTGTGCTGGAGCGCCAGCGCGGTGGTGCGTTCCCGGGCGAAGCGCCGGGCGTTGTCGATGCAGACGGCGGCCCGGCTGCCGAGTTCCTCGGCGAAGACGGCGTCGTCGGCGCCGTAGTCGTCCGGTTGCAGCATGCGCACGGCCACCGCCACGCCCAGCGTGGTGCCACGGGCGCGCAGCGGCACCGCCATCATCGAATGGGCGCCCACCCGGTGGCGCCGTCCGGCCGGCCCTCGGGCGTTGCGTTCCGCGACCCACCGCATGAACGCCGGCTCGCCCGCCTGGCTCTGTACCACCCGGCCTTCGAGGATCGCCCGGGCCGGCGGCGAGAACGGAGAGTAGAGGTCCATCTCGCCCAGGTGCACGGCCGCTTCCGGGGTGCCCTCGGTGCCGGAGCCGTGGGCGACCCGGCGCAGCGCGATGTCCGTGCCGGCCAGGGCCGGCGGCTCCTCCGCTCCCAGGACCCAGTCGAACAGGTCCACGCTGGCGAAGTCGGCGAACCGGGGCACCACGATCTCGATGAGTTCCTCGGCGGTGCGCACGACGTCCAGGGTGGTGCCGATGACGGCCGCCGCCTCGTTCAGCAGGGCCAGCCGCTGCCGCGCCCAGTACTGCTCGGTGCTGTCGAAGGCCGCCAGGGCCGTGCCCAGGACCTCGCCGGAGGCGTCCCGCACCGGCCACATCTCGATGCTCCAGGCGTGCTCCCGGTTCAGGGCCGGAGCTCCCGTGAAGCTCTCGTAGCGGACCGGTCTGCCCGTCTCGACGACCTGGCGCAGATGCCAGTGGAAGCCGCGGCTGTGCTCGGCGTCCTCCACGGTCTCCGGGAAGTGCCGGCCGACCAGGACGTCCTCCGGCACGCCCATCACCTGGCAGGCGACGTCGTTGAGCCGCAGGTAGCGCTGCTGGGTGTCGAAGACCGACATCGACATCGAGGCCTGCTGGAAGGCCCGCCCGCCCAGGTCGGGCTCCGGATCGCCGGGGGGTTCACCGGTGACCATGTAGCCGTCGGGTGCGCCGTCCGCGGCCAGCACGGGGTGCGCCCGCAGGGTGACGGGTACCTGGGAGCCGTCGCGGTGGCGCAGGACGACGGTGCCGGTCAGCGCGGTCACGTCGGTGGGCGACGGTTCCTCGGCGAGCAGGTCGCGCGCGGGCCGTCCCACGACGTCCTCGGCCGTGCGGCCGGTCAGCCGCCGGGCACCCTCGCTCCACCCCTTGACCACACCCTGGGCATCGAGGATCGCCACGGCGGAGACGCGCTCCATGTCGTCCAGCATGGATCCTCCGCCGCACCGCATCAACCGCGACGCCAAGATGGTTGCGCCGCCTGGCCCCACCGGTCAGGCGGCGCAACCGGGGCGCTCACTTGCGCAGCGCGGCGAGGGCCCGGTCGGCGTGGGCGTTCATGCGCAGTTCGCTGCGGACGACCTCCAGGACCGTGCGGTCCTGCCCGATGACGAAGGTGACCCGCTTGGTGGGGGCGAGCGAGAAGCCGCGTGCCACGCCGAACCGCTCCCGGACGGTCCCGTCGGCGTCGGACAGCAGCGGCATGCCGAGCGTGTGCCGGTCGGCGAACTCCTGCTGCCGTTCGACCGCGTCGCCGCTGACGCCCACGGGACGCGCCCCTACGGCGGCGAACTCCGCGGCGAGATCCCGGAAGTGGCAGGCCTGCGCCGTGCATCCCGGGGTGAGGGCGGCGGGGTAGAAGAAGATCACCACCGGTCCCTCGGTGAGCAGCTCGGACAGGCTGCGGGTGGTGCCGGTCTCGTCCGGCAGCGCGAAGTCCTCGACCTTGTCGCCGACCTCCACTCGTGCGCTCACGACCGGCCCTCCGCGTTCTTCGCGACGCTGCGGGCCCACAGCACCAGGGGGATCTGCAACGGCAGCCGGCCGAAGGCGGCGGCCTTCTGCGCCGCGGGCCGGCGGCGCCAGTCGGCGGCCATCTTCACGTTCGCGGGGAACACGCCGACGAAGAAGGCCGCCGTGGCCAGCGCGGCGGCCTTGCGGGTGCGCGGCAGCGCCACACCGGCCGCGAGCGCGAGTTCGGCTACGCCGCTTGCGTACGTCCAGGTCCGGGGCGCCCCCGGCAGGGCGCGCGGCACGGTCGCGTCGAACGGCCGTGGGGTCGCGAAGTGGGCGACACCCGCGGTGGCCAGCAGGCCGGCGAGCAGCAGGGGGGAACGTCGGGACCGGGGCACGGATCCTCCTTGGATGTCCTGGCGCCGGATGCTACCGGAGGGTAGATCACGGCTCGCCACCTGCCCCGGCCGTCAGCGTCCCCGCTGGGGGGTGCGGCGGTTGTGGGTGCCGGGGGTGTAGCCGAAGGAGCGGCGGAAGACGTCGATGAAGGCGCTGGCGGAGGACCAGCCGCAGCGGTGGGCGACGGTCGTGACGGGTGTGTCCTCGGCGAGCAGACGCAGCGCGTGGTAGAGGCGCGACTGGGTGCGCCACTGCGGGAAGGTCATGCCGAGCTCGTTGCGGAAAAGCCTGCTGAGCGTGCGCTCGCCCGCTCCGGTGGCGGCGCCGAGGGTCGCGAGGGTGCGTGTGTCGGCGGGGTCGGCGTGGACGAGGGCGCAGACCGCGGCCAGGCGCGGGTCGGTGGGCGTGGGCAGGCGCAGGGGCTGCTGGGGCGAGGCGCGCAGCTGGTCGCGCAGGACGGCGAGGAGTCGGCGGCGCTCGGGGCTGTCGTCGTCGGGGTCGCGGGTGTAGGCGAGGATCAGCTCGCGCAGGAGCGGGCTGACGGCGAGGACGGTGGGGGCGTCCAGACCGAGGGGGTTGTCGTCGACGGGCAGGCCGACCAGGTGCAGGGCGAGGTGGCCGTGGGCGCGATGGGCGTGCACGGTGCCGGCGGGGACCCAGATGGCGCGGTTGCCGGGCGCGAACCACGTGCCGGCGTCGGTGGTGACGGCGAGGACGCCGGAGCCCGCGTAGACGATCTGGTGGTCGTCGTGCCGGTGCGCGGCGACGCGTTCCCCGGCGGCGAGGACCTGGGCGCGGGTCGGCGCCGAGGGCGTGTGGCGGATGTTCGGCACGATGGGGCAGATTATCGAAAGCGGGCCATGTGCGGCGACCGCGAGGATCGCGGGGTGTCCACGAAACGCAACCGCGCCATCACTCTGCTGTCCCTGGGCCATGCCTGTGTCGACGTGTACCAGGGCGCCGTGGCGGCCCTCGTTCCCTTCTTCGTCGCCGAGCGCGCCTACAGCTATGCCGCCGCCTCAGGTGTCGTGCTCGCCGCGTCGCTGCTGTCGTCGGTGGTGCAGCCGCTGTTCGGGGCGCTCACCGACCGGTGGGCGATGCCGTGGCTGCTGCCGCTGAGCGCGTTGACGGGCGGCGCCGGGGTCGCGCTGAGCGGTGTCATGGGCTCCTACGCGCTCACGCTGGCGGTGGTGGCCGTATCGGGCATCGGTGTCGCCGCGTACCACCCGGAGGCGGCCCGGGCGGCGCGCGACGCCGCGCACGGCAGTCATACGGCGATGGGCTGGTTCTCCCTCGGCGGCAACGTCGGTTTCGCCCTGGCGCCGCTGCTGGTGGCGGCGGTGGTCGCCACGGGAGGTCTCGGTGCGTCTCCGCTGCTGGTCGTCCCGGCCGTCGTAGGGGCGGCTCTGTGCGCGGCGGCGGTGCGTTCGGCCGGGTGCCGCGGCGCGGCCGTCGCCGAGGGCGAGGGCGGCGGGCCCGACGACTGGGGTTCGTTCCTGCGGCTGTCGGGCGCCGTCGTGTGCCGGTCGATCGTGTTCGTCGGGTTGAGCGCGTTCGTGTCGCTGTACGTCCGGCAGCGGGTCGGCGGCGGGGATGTGGCCGGCACCGCCGCGTTGTGCGTCCTCTATGCCGGCGGCGCGGTGGGGACCGTGGCCGGGGGGCGGCTCGCCGATCGGTACGGGCGGCTCACGGTCGTACGCCATGCGTACGTGCTGACGGTGCTCGCGGTGGCCGGGGTGGTCCTCGTGCCCGGGCCGTCGGTGTATCTGTTCGTCGCCCTGACGTCGGCCGGTCTGTACGTTCCGTTCTCGCTGCACATCACGCTCGGCCAGGACTACCTGCCCGGGCGGGTGGGCACGGCGAGCGGTGTGACGCTGGGGCTGACCGTGAGCGTGGGCGGTCTCGCCACCCCGGTGATCGGCGCGCTGGCCGACGCCACCTCCCTGCGGACGGCGCTCGCGCCCCTCGTCGTGCTGCCGGCCCTGGGGCGGCTGCTGCTGTGCGGGCTGCGGGAGCCGGTGCCGTTCCGCCGGGGTCATCCGTCCTCGTCGACGGCGTGGGCGAGGAAGTCGTCGACCATGCGGTGGAAGAGGCCGGCCAGCTGACGCAGTTCCTCGGGGGGCCAGTCGGCCAGGGCCGGCCGCATGCCGCGCGCGCCCGCCTCGCGGACCCGGGCGATGGCCTGCCGGCCGGCCTCGGTGAGTTCGATGCGCTGGGCGCGGCGGTCCCGGGGGTCGGGGACGCGGGTGACGTAGCCGCCCTTCTGCAGCTGCTGCACCGTGCGCGTGACGTGCGAGGCCTCCACACCGAGCCGGTCGGCCGGCTCCCCGGGGCGCAGCGGCTCCGAGTCGGCGATCTGGCGTACGCCCGGATCCTCATCGCACCGCGCCATGACGAAGCCCGGCGCCCGCGACCGGGGCCCAACTCGTCGGGGCCGCCTATCAGTCCGGGCTGGTGCGGGCCGTGCCGCCGAACGGGGAGCGGTGAGGACGCGGCCGCCGTTCAGGGGAAATCGGCGGCCGGGGCGCGTGGCGGCGGGCGGGGCCGTCGAGAACTGACCCGTGAGCCTGCCGCTGATCCCTCCCATGCTCGCCACGCCCGGCACCCTGCCGCCCGCAGCGCAGGACGCGCGCTGGGCGTACGAGACCAAGCAGGACGGCCAGCGCGCGGTGGTCTACCTGGAAGGGGACGGCAGCCTGCTGCTGCGGGCCCGTTCCGGCGAGGACATCACGGCCGCCTATCCCGAACTGCGGCCGCTGGGCGGCGCGCTCGGCACCACGCCCGCCGTGCTGGACGGGGAGATCCTGGCGCTGGACGCGCAGGGCCGCGCCGACTTCCAGTTGCTGCAGTCCCGCATGGGCCTGACGCACGCGCCGGCGCGGGCCGCGCGGATGGCGGCTCGCGCACCCGTCCATCTGGTGCTGTTCGACGTGATGCACCTGGCGGGCCGCTCCCTCGTCGCGCTGCCCTACAGCCGGCGTCGCGGGCGCCTGGAGGCGCTGGACCTCGCCGGGCCGTTCTGGTCGACGCCGACCGCGCTGGTCGGGCACGGCGCCGACGCCCTGCGGGCCACCCGCGAGCACGGGCTGGAGGGACTCATCTGCAAGCGGCTGGACTCGGTGTACGAGCCCGGGGTGCGCTCCCGAGCCTGGATCAAGATCCGCAACATGCGCAGTGAGGACGTCATCGTCGGTGGCTGGCTGCCCGGCAAGGGACGGCTCACGGGCCTCCCGGGGGCGGTGCTGGTCGGCCAGCGCGCGGCCGGGCGGCTGCGGTACGTCGGCAGCGTGGGCACCGGCTGGAGCGAGGCCGAGCGGACGCACCTGGCCGAACTGCTGCGGGCCTGCGAGACGGGCGCCTGCCCCTTCGACCCCGTCCCGCGCGTGGCCGGCGCGCACTGGGTGCTGCCCCGGCTGGTCGGGGAGGTCCGCTACAGCGTCCGCACCCGCTCCGGGCTGCTGCGGCAGCCGTCCTGGCTGCGGCTGAGGCCCGATCTGGCGCCCGAGGAGTCGGCGGCCGACCTGCCGGACGAGAGTGTGTGACGCGGTTTCAGCCGCAAGTGTTGCGCTGATCGTTACCAGCGGTACCTCCGTGGCTCTTGGCACGGCAGTGAAAAGCCAGCATCCTGAACTGCCTTTCCCCCCATGACCGTTGGGCTGCGCCCAATCAGGAGGAGGACGCAGTGTCGTCACAGACGCCCCGCACGCACCGCAGGAGATGGCTCACCGGGCTGGCCGGTGCCGCCGCTCTGGTCGTCGCCTTCCCCGGCACCGCCTTCGCCGCCCCGCCCGGGGCGCTGCCCGCCAACGCCGAGGTGGGCGAGAGGACTTACCAGCCGGCGTACGACTACGACACCGACGGCTGCTACTCGACACCCGCCATCGGCCCCGACGGCACCGTCAACGGCGGCCTCAAGCCGAGCGGTTCGCTCAGCGGCGGCTGCCGGGACGCCTCGGACCTCGACAACACCAACGCCTACTCGCGCTCCAAGTGCGACAACGGCTGGTGCGCCTACATGTACGACCTGTACTTCGAGAAGGACCAGGCGGTGTCGGGCAGCGGCATCGGCGGGCACCGGCACGACTGGGAGCACGTCGTGGTGTGGGTGCAGAACGACCAGGTGCGATACGTCTCGACGTCCAACCACGGTTCGTACACCGTGCACGCCGCGTCCTCGGTCCGCTTCGAGGGTACGCACCCGAAGATCGTGTACCACAAGGACGGCATCAGCACGCACTGCTTCCGCCTGGCCAACTCGGGCGACGAGCCGCCCGAGAACCACAAGGGCACCTGGCAGTACCCGCCGCTGGTCGGCTGGAACGGCTACCCGGCGGGCGTGCGCGACAAGCTGGTCGCCCACGACTTCGGCAGCGCCAACTTCGGTCTGAAGGACGGCAGCTTCCCGGGCAACCTGGCATCGGCCAAGCCGTCCGGCATCGCGTTCGACCCGTACGCCTGACCCGTTCTCCGCCCGGGCTCGGGATGTAGGACCGTGGCCCCGCCACGCTTACCTCCCGGGCCCGATCCGGGGACCGCGCTCCGTTCCCTAGCGTCGACGGCATGGACACGCACGACACGAGCGGGCAGCTCGAAGAAGCCCTGGAACGCCTTCACGCGTCCGGCCCCGAGCGACTCGGCCGGCTCTCGAACCACGCCCCCATGGTCGTCGAGGCGCTCGCCGCGAACGGCCAGGCGGGCGCGGTGCACCGATGGCTCGATCGGTACGAGAGCAGGCTGGAGGACTTCCCCGGCCGCGTGGCACCGGTCACCGACGACAACTGGCCCGCGGCCCTGGGCGACGTTCGCCGCGCCGCGGACTGGACCGAGTACTTCACCCGCACCCTCGCCGAGCACCCCTGGAAGAGCGTTCTCGCCCGGTGGTGGCCGCGCCTGCTGCCGGGGCTGTACGGCGCCGCCACGCATCCGGTGATCCGGGTCGGCCACGCCGTGCGCGCCCTCGGGCACGGCGAGAGCGCGCCCCGCGTCACCGAACTCGCGCACGCCCTCGGCTACTGGGCCGCCCGGCACCGGCCCGTCTCCGGGATCACCGCGCTGCCGGGTGCGCCGACCGCCGCGCGGTCCCTGGACGCCGTACCCCCGATCGAGGAGGCCGAAGGGGGCTTTCCGGCCCGCCTCGCCGCCGTACACCACCTGCCCGTCTGGGCGGGCGACGTGACCGATCCCGACACGGCCCGCGAGCGCCTCACCGAGCTCGTCCGTGCCGCGACGCACCGCTACGCCACCCACGGCCACGGCGAGGAGACCATGCTCGTGCACGCGGCGACCGCCCCCAACGCCGTACTGCGGACGCTGCGTTCGCTGCCACGCGCGCTGTGGGCGCCGAGCCTGCACGCGGCGTGGACGGCGACCGCGGCGGTCACCGCGATGTACGCCCCGAAGGAACCTGTCGCCTACACGCCTCCCGCTCGGCTCACCGCCGAGGAGGTCCTCCAGCGTGCTCTCGCCCACGGCGACGAGCACGTCATCAAGTTCACCGACACCGCGCTGGACGTCGGGGACGAACCCGCTCTCGCGGCCGCCCAGCGGGCGGTGGAGATCAGTCAGCCCCTCGTGTGAACTCCCCGTGTGAACTCCCCGTCCGCCAGGGCGTCTCCCAGGGCCGTTCGCCCGTACAGCACGCGGTGGCCCTGGCGTCGGGAGACCAGCAGGCCCGCCTCGCGCAGCACCGACAGGTGGGCGGAGACGGTGGACGGGGCCAGCCCGTGGCGGCGGGCGAGATCCGTCGTCGACGACGGGGCGGTGAGGCCGGCGAGGACGGCGGCGCGCTGGTGGCCGAGCAGGCGGGCGAGGGCCCGCGGTGGGCGCGGTGGCCGGGTGGTGTGCAGGTGGCCCATGCCGCGCGCGGGGTAGATGACCGTCGGCTGCCACGGCCGGGCGAAGCCGCTCACCACGTCCGGCCACACGAACACGCTCGGCATGAGCAGCACGCCCCTGCCGTCCGGGGGCTGGGCGTCGGTCACGTCGGCGTACCGGCGCAGGGTGAGGGTGTGGCCCGCCCAGTCGACCGCCGGGTGCAGGTCCGTGAGCAGCGCGTCGAGGCCGCCGTCCGCCGCCCGGCGTGAGCGGTGCGCGATGTCGGCCTCCAGGACGGCGCGGTGGCGCGGCCAGTCCGGGGCGAGCAGGGCGTGCCAGGCCCGTTCGGTGAGGTCGGCGAGGCGCCGGACGGTGGCGGCGGGGTCGTCGAGCGCGGCGCGCGCGTGGGGCGACTCGGCGAGGCCCGGCGTGCAGGCCAGGGAACGGGCCATCTCGGCGTGGGCCAGGGCGGGGTCGGTGGCGCGCATGCGGGCCAGTTCCGCCTCGATGGAGGGGTACGGCTCCTCCGGTGGCGGGCCCAGGAAGTCGGGGGTGTAGCCGCCGGGGGGTGGGACGAACAGCCACAGTGGTGCCAGGTCGAGTCCGGCGACCGTACGGCTCATGCGGCGCAGCCAGCCCCGGTGGTAGCCGTGCCGGGCGGGCCGGCGCAGCATGCGCAGCGCCTCGTGGGTCTGGCACAGCGGCGAGATCGCGAACCGGCAGCGCGTGAGGTCGGCGGTGCCGAGGTGCAGGGCGAGCGCGATGACGACCCCCTTGGTGTCCCTGGACGAGGAGAGATTCGTCCTGGAGCGAAAGAGTAGAGGCGTCCGCCGCCGCCCAGCACGCTTGCCCCGACTTCCCCTGTCGGAAAGGCGGATGAATGGGCGGCGTACGTACGGCTCCCTGGCACCGGGCCGCAGTCGTCGCGGCGCTGATGCTGGCGGCGTTCACCTTCAACACCACCGAGAACCTGCCGGTCGGCCTGCTCGCCCTCATGGCGGACGACCTGCGCGTGTCGCTCCCGGCCGTGGGCGCGCTGGTCACCGGGTACGGCCTGACCGTGGCCGTCGTGTCGCTGCCGCTCGCCCATGTCACGCGGTCCGTGCCGCGCCGGTACCTGCTCACGGGGCTGCTGGGGCTGCTCGCCGCGGCCAGTTGGGTGTCGGCGCTGGGAGGCGTGTCGTACGGGACGCTGCTGGCGGCGCGGGTGGCGACGGCGCTGGCGCAGGCGGTGTTCTGGTCGGTGATGGGGCCGGTCGCGGTCGGTCTGTTCCCGCCCGAGCGGCGGGGGCGGATCATCGGGCTGCTGTCCGTCGGCGGTTCGCTGGCCACGGTGGCCGGGGTCCCGGCCGGGACCTGGCTGGGCGGGCACACCGACTGGCGGACACCGTTCGCGCTGCTCGGCGTGCTCGCGCTCGCCTCGCTCGTGACCATCGGCGTCCTGCTGCCGACCTCACGCCCGCAGGACGGCCACTCCGCGTACGGCGCGGCCCCCGACCGGCGCCGGTTCCGCGTCGTCCTGACCGTCACCGCCCTGTCGGTGACCGGTGCCTTCACGGCCTTCACCTACCTCGTCGCCTTCCTCGACGAGGTCGGCGGATTCGGTGGGGACGCGGTGAGCGCCGTGCTGTTCGCCTTCGGCGGGGCGGCGCTGGCCGGGGTCATGGTGACCGGGCCGCTCCTCGACCGCTTCCCGCGCGCCACCCTGGCCGTGCCGGTGGCGGCCCAGGCGGTGGCACTGCTCGGCCTCTACGCGGCCGGGCACGTCCCGGCGGTGAGCGTCGCGCTGATCATGCTGCTGGGCGCCGCGGTCGCCCCCGCCTTCATGGCGACGCAGACCCGGGTGCTCCAGGTGGCCCCGGGCCGCACCGAGACCGCCCTCGCGGCCAACTCGGCCGCCTTCAACGCGGGGATCGCCGCGGGTGCGCTGCTCGGGGGCGCGCTGCTGCCGGCGGCCGGGGTGCGCGGCACGTTCCTGGTCGGCGGGTTGCTCACGGTGGGGGCGCTGGCGGTGCTGTCCCGGCCGGCGCGCGCGGGCGCCGGGGGCCGGGCGGGAATCGGGCGGTACCGTGCGGACGCGGGGTTGTGACGGTCTATCGTGTCCGCATGTCCGTCCCTGAACTGATCCGTATCGTCTCCCGCGACTCGCCGATGGCGCTCGCCCAAGTGGACCGTGTCCGTGCCGAGTTGGCGGCCCTGCACCCCGGTGTGCGCACCGAGGTCGTACCGGTGAAGACGACCGGTGACAAGTGGATGGGCGACCTGTCCCAGGTCGAGGGCAAGGGGGCGTTCACCAAGGAGGTGGACGCGGCGCTGGTGGCCGGCGAGGCCGATCTCGCCGTGCACTGTGTCAAGGACATCCCCGCCGACCGGCCGCTGCCCGCCGGGACGACGTTCGCCGCTTTCCTGAAGCGGGACGACATCCGGGACGCCCTCGTGCACCCGGGCGGTCTCACCCTGGACGAGTTGCCGGACGGCACCCGGATCGGCACCTCCTCGGTGCGCCGCGTCGCCCAGCTGGCGGCCACCCACCCGCACCTGGAGTGCGTGCCCTTCCGCGGCAACGCCAACCGGCGGCTGGAGAAGCTCGCGGCCGGTGAGGCGGACGCGCTGCTCCTCGCGGTGTCCGGCCTCGAGCGCATCGGCCGGCAGGACGTGATCAGCGAGGTCCTCTCCCCCGAGACGATGATGCCGCCGATCGGCGCGGGCATCCTCGCCCTGCAGTGCCGGGAGGGCGACAGCGACCTCATCGACGCGGTCAGCGGCCTCGGCGACCCGGACACCCACCGGGAGGCCACCGCCGAGCGCATGTTCCTGCACGTGCTCCAGGGGCACTGCAACAGTCCGATCGCCGGGTACGCGCGCGTGGACCGCGGCGGCGAACTGTCCCTGCGGGGCTGTGTCTTCACGCCGGACGGCAAGACACGGCTCAACGCCCACGAATGGGCCGGCCGCCTCGACCCGGCCACGCTCGGCACGTCGGTGGCCGTGGCACTGCTGCGGCAGGGGGCTCGCGAGATCATCGACGGCATCCCGCACTAGGTGTGCTGTCCGGAGCCGGTCGGACCGGCTCCGGGCAACGGGGGCTGGTCCAGCCCGGGTGACCGCCCCCGTCAGGCGGTGCCCTCTTCGGCCTGCTCGCGCAGGAAGTTGCTGACCTGGAGGGCGAGGCCGTCCCGCAGGGTGGCGGCGTGGGCGCCGGCGGAACCCTCCTGGAGTCCGACGCCGCCGGTCCACAGCCGGCGGTCGGCCCACTCCTCCTCGACGCGCAACTGGATCTGCACGTCGACCTGGCTCAGGCTCGCCTCCGGGCCGGCGGCGTACAGCACGGCGGTGGCCCGGCGCAGCGGGTAGACGTCGAAGCCCTCGATGAACTGCGAGTTGCGCCAGTCGATGAACGCCGCCTCCCCGTCGCGGCCGATCCGTACGTCGATCTGGCCGTCCTCGAGGTGGACGCCGAGGTGCCGGTCACCGCGGTTCTCGACGGTGACGCGCACCCTGAAGTAGGCCAGCCCCTCGGCGGCGTCGTCCCGTCCGCGCGGCGGCTCGGCGGCTTCCAGCTGGTGGACGCGGACACGCAGACCGGCATGCTCGTCGTACTCGTGCCAGTCCCCGACCACGTTCGGCTCGTACACAGTCCACCTCTCGACCTCAGAGAGCTGCTTCCTATCTTTGCGCTCAGTGCACTGTCAAATGAGCGGAATGCGCGGTGCCCAGCCCATTCGCCCCCTTGATCACCGATCAAGCCGTGGACTGGCAGAATGCGCTTTCTCGCCGAGTGGCAGGACTCACCCGCGTGCCGCACATCACGTTCGCCGCCCAAGATCAGCGAGCCGGCCGGCCGAGCAGCGAGGAGGCCGCGACGATGCCGAGCGGTGACCCCCGCTGAGCGGGTTGGCCTTGCTGAGGGCCTGGAGCCAGCCCGGCAGCTTGTCGAGGATGCCGGCGTCGCGCTCCCAGATGATCTGGATGCCGTAGAAGTAGAAGATGGCGATGAACATCGCGCAGTGGGCGATGATGCCGGGGGCCAGGTAGTCGATGTAGGGGACACCGTCGCTGGGGATCGCCCTGAGCCGGGTGAAGGTCTGGCCGAAGATCAGCAGCCAGAGGGCGGGCAGGACGGCGCGGGTGTGCAGCTCGGTGCGGTCGTGGCGCGGTTTCTGCAGTTCGACGGCGCACATCGCCACGACCCGGGCGGGGAGCAGCCGCCAGCCCGCGCGGGGTGCGGGCGGGCGCAGCAGCAGGTCGATGCCGTCGGCGCCGGCGCGGTCAGCCGACGCGGCGTGCGGTGCGGCGGGGGCTTCTGACATCGCGGAAGTCTCCTGAACTCTCGTCGAGTCCGCTGCCGGCGACGTCGCGGAAGACGTCCTCCGGCGTGGGCGGCGGGTCGGTGGCGGCGGCGCCCGCGGCACGCCGGCGCAGGCCGAGCCCTTCCCTGAGCTCGGCCGGGGTGCCGAGGGCCCGGGTGCGGCCGCGGCGCCGTTGGGGCCGAGCAGCCCGAAGCCCTCGCCCTCCCGCACCGTCAGGTCGAGTCCGTCGACCGCGTTGGTCGCACCGAAGGCGTAGGCGAGCCCGGTGCAGGCCAGACAGCTCTGCCGGGCCAGCCGGTTGGCCAGGGTCGACACCGAGTCGCCCGCGAGATGCAGCTCGTCGGCCGCGTCCGTGATCCTGATGCCGGGCCGCCGCTCCACGACCAGCCGCAGCAGCCGCTGGACGCCGACCAGCGCGTCGGCCAGTTCCTCCGGGGAGGGTTCCTGCGTCATGCCACGAAACTGCCTCTGTGACAGAGGTAAGTGGGCCAAGGGAAGGCAATGGTGTTCCCGTCTCCCGACCGCCTCCTGAGCAACACACAGTCATCCCGCACCAACACGTAGTCGCATTCACGAAAATTGTTTCTGGTTCGGATTCGGGGGGTATCTGCTCATATGTGCTTCGGACAGGAGGCACGTCCGTGGGAGCCGGCCCGCCGGGCCCCTGGGTGTCCTCCTGAGGTCCGCGACCGCGCTTCCCACGGTGTCTGTCCAGCCGGCACCGCTGAGGGAGGTGCGCACCCGATGAGTGCCACCACCAGAACGAAGCAACATCCGCACGACGACGCCCCTGACACCGCGGACGCGTTCGACCGGCTCGTGGGACTGCCCGACGGGCCGGAACGCAAGGCCCTCAGGGACGAACTGGTCCATGCCTGGCTGCCCATGGCCGAGCGGATCGCCGTCCGGTTCAAGGGCCGCGGCGAGTCCCTGGAGGACCTGTACCAGGTGGCGGCCCTGGGCCTGGTGAAGGCCGTCGACCACTACGACCCGGCACGCGGCCACGCCTTCGAGGCGTACGCGGTGCCCACCATCACCGGCGAGATCAAGCGGCACTTCCGCGACCACATGTGGACGCTGCACGTGCCGCGCCGGGTCCAGGACCTGCGCAACCGGGTGCGCAGCTCCGCGAAGGAGCTGTCGCAGAGGACCCCGGGGCGCCTGCCCACCGTGTCCGAGATCGCCGACCACGCCCATCTGTCCGAGGCCGAGGTGCGCACCGGCATGGAGGCCCTGGAGTGCTTCTCCGCACTGTCCCTGGAGGCGGAGATGCCCGG
Source organism: Streptomyces sp. NPDC006385 (assembly GCF_040612485.1). Classification (NCBI taxonomy): domain Bacteria; kingdom Bacillati; phylum Actinomycetota; class Actinomycetes; order Kitasatosporales; family Streptomycetaceae; genus Streptomyces; species Streptomyces sp. NPDC006385. The sequence goes on along the minus strand of NZ_JBEXQG010000020.1, from coordinate 5,562 downwards.
TACGGACGGTTACGCGCTGGGGGACGCCATCGGCGGTCCCGATCCGGCGTACGACGTGGTCGTCGACCGTGTGGCCGTCAAGCCCTGCCTGCAGCGGCTGCCGGAGCGTGAGCGGACCATTCTCTACCTCCGCTTCTTCGGCGGCATGACCCAGAGCCGCATCGCGCAGCAGCTCGGCATCTCGCAGATGCATGTGTCCCGGCTGCTGAGCGGCTGCTTCGCCCATCTGCGCGAGGAGTTGCTCACCGAGGTCCGCTGACCCCGCGAGGGGTGAGTCACTCCTGCGCCGATCCCGGAATCTGCGTCGGACCGTACCGCTCGAGGGCCTCTTCGAGTTCGACGCAGATCTCGGGTGGCATCCTCCCGTCCCGGCCCCAGATGAGGATCAGTTCCGCGACGTGGCGGAGCTTGATGTTGGTGTGCTGGGAGACCTCCTTCAGCACCGCCCATCCCTCGTCCGGCGAGACACGGCCCAGCGCGACGACCATCCCGATCGCCTGGTCCACGACGGCGTGCGAGACCACCGCCTCCTTGAGCTGGTCGACCTGCTCTTCCAGCTCGAGGATCCGGTCGGTCTCGTCCGCGGGCTCGTTCGGTACCGGTGCCACGCCTCCATCCTCGTCTCTTCGTCGATCCTGTGCCAGTGAACGCACGGCCCGGCCTCGGCCGTTTGGGCGCCACGCCGGGGGTACTCGACAGGCTCCGGAGCGGATACGGCTGGACACTGGGACAGGACCGGTGACCGCCGGCCGGGCGAGACCAGGACGCGACTGCCATGAACCACGATGCGAGAACCTCCAGGGGCACGGCCGAGGTCGTGTCCACACACTCCGTGTTCGGCGCACCCTGCTGGGTGAGCCTGACCAGCCGCGATCTCGAGGCGACCCAGGAGTTCTACTCCGCCGTACTGGGCTGGCGCTGGCGGCCGGCCAAGCTGGGCGACCGTTTCCGGGTCGCGCTGGCGGAGAGCGTGCCGGTGGCCGGGATCGGAGCGGTCGCCACGATGTGGCAGATGGCTGTGGCCTGGACCCCCTACTTCGCCGTGCCGAGTGCCGACGAGGCCGTGGCACGGGTACAGGAGCGCGGCGGCACGGCGGCGGTCGGGCCGCTCTCGCTGCCGCCCGGTCGGGCGGCGCTGCTGGCCGACCGGGACGGTGCGACCTTCGGTGTCTGGGAGGGCGAGCTCATCTCCAACTGGGAGACCTGGCGCCGCGCCACGCCCAGCTTCATCCGCCTGCACACCCGCGACGCCTTCGACGCCGCCATGTTCTACGGCGAGGTCCTCGACTGGGCGTCGGAGCGGCCGGGCTGCTGCGAGGTCCACTACGAGGGGGGCGAGGTCGTGCTGCGCAGCGGCGGCGATGTGGTGGCCCGCATCGAGTCGGGCGCGTTGGAGGCCGCGCCCGACCCGACCATCCGGCCGCACTGGCAGGTGCACTTCGCCGTCCCGGACGTCGAGGGGTGTGCGCGGGCGGCGGAGCTGCACGGCGGCAGCGTGCTGTCCAAGGGCGGCGACGAGGCGGTGCTGCGGGATCCGGATGGCGCCCAGTTCACGGTGACTTCGCGGCATCGGCGGTAGGTGGGACGGCCCCGCCCTCCTCAGCGCCTCGCGCGCGAGGGTCTCGAAAGAAGCACCAGGCTGCGCCGCTCGATCAGGAGGGCCGTGCCCGCCTTGTGCTCGGACTCGTCCGGAGGGCCCAGCGGCTCGGCCGTGTCGATCAGCGTCGTCCAGCGTTCGCCGTAGGTGCTGTCCGGCAGGTGGAACTCCACCGGCTCCCAGTACGCGTTGAGCAGCAGCAGGAAGGAGTCGTCCACGACCGGCTGCCCGCACCAGTCGGGTTCGGCGATGGCGTCACCGTTGAGGAAGACGGCGAGGGAGTGGGCGTCGGAGCGCTGCCAGTCCTCGTCGGTCATCTCGCGGCCGTCCGGCAGCAGCCACACGAGGTCGGGCAGCGGCTGGTCGGGGCGGGTGGGGGTCTCGCCCCGGAAGAAGCGGCGGCGGCGCAGGACGGGGTGGGCGGCGCGCAGGGCGATGACGTACCGGGTGAAGTCCGCGAGTGCGTGCTGGTCGTCGGTGAGGTGCCAGTCGATCCAGGAGATCTCGTTGTCCTGGCAGTAGGCGTTGTTGTTGCCGCGCTGGGTGCGGCCGAGTTCGTCGCCGTGGCAGAGCATGGGGATGCCCTGTGACAGCAGCAGGGTGACCAGGAAGTTGCGCTGCTGGCGGGCGCGCAGCCGCAGCACGGCCGGGTCGTCGGTCTCGCCCTCGGCACCGCAGTTCCAGGACCGGTTGTGGCTCTCGCCGTCCTTGTTGTCCTCCCCGTTGGCCTCGTTGTGCTTGTCGTTGTACGAGACGAGGTCGCGCAGGGTGAACCCGTCGTGCGCGGTCACGAAGTTGACGCTGGCGCGCGGGCGGCGCCGGCTGTGCGCGTACAGGTCGGAGGAGCCGGTCAGCCGGGACGCGAACTCGCCGAGCGAACCGGCCTCGCCACGCCAGAAGTCCCGTACGGCGTCCCGGTACTTGCCGTTCCACTCCGACCACAGGGGCGGGAAGTTGCCGACCTGGTAGCCGCCCTCCCCCACGTCCCACGGCTCGGCGATCAGCTTGACCCTGCTGATCACCGGGTCCTGCTGGATCAGGTCGAAGAACGCCGAGAGCCGGTCCACCTCGTGGAACTGCCGGGCCAGGGTCGCCGCGAGGTCGAAGCGGAAGCCGTCGACGTGCATCTCGGTGACCCAGTAGCGCAGCGAGTCCATGATCAGCTGGAGCACGTAGGGGTGGCGCATCAGCAGGCTGTTGCCGGTGCCGGTGGTGTCGTAGTAGTGCGCCCAGTCGCCGTCCACCAGGCGGTAGTACGAGGCGTTGTCGATGCCGCGGAAGGACAGGGTCGGGCCGCGCTCGTTGCCCTCGGCGGTGTGGTTGTAGACCACGTCGAGGATCACTTCGAGGCCGGCCGCGTGCAGCGCCTTCACCATCGACTTGAACTCGTCGACCTGCTCACCGCGGGTGCCGTGGGCGGCGTAGGCGTTGTGCGGCGCGAAGAAGCCGATCGTGTTGTAGCCCCAGTAGTTGGACAGGCCCCGGTCGAGCAGGACGCCGTCCTGGACGTACTGGTGCACCGGCATCAGCTCGACGGCCGTCACGCCGAGGGAGGTCAGGTGCTCGACGATCGCGGGGTGCGCGAGGCCGGCGTAGGTGCCGCGCAGTTCGGGCGGGACGTCGGGGTGGGTGCGGGTGAGGCCGCGTACGTGGGCCTCGTAGATGACGGTGTCGGCGTACGGCCGCCGGGGCGGACGGTCCTCGCCCCAGTCGAAGTACGGGTCGGTCACCACGCCCAGCATGGTGTGCCCGGCGCTGTCGGACTCGGACGGGGCGCCCGGCGTGCGCTCGAAGAGGGAGGCGTGGTTGTCCACCTGGCCGTCCACCGCCCGGCTGTACGGGTCGAGCAGCAGCTTCGCCGGATTGCACCGGTGGCCGAGGTCCGGGGCCCAGGGGCCGTGGACCCGGTAGCCGTAGCGCTGTCCCGGGCCGACACCGGGCAGATAGCCGTGCCAGACGAAGCCGTCGACCTCGGTGAGCGCGATCGTGGTGTGCCGGTCCTTGTCGTCGACGAGGACCAGCTCGACGCGTTCGGCGACCTCGCTGAACAGGGCGAAGTTCGTGCCCTGTCCGTCGAAGGCCGCTCCCAGCGGGTAGGGGTGCCCGCTCCACGCGGGCACCCCTGTGCGACGACGTCGCGCGGTCACCGGGCCTCCTCCGGTACGCCGCCGCCCGGGGAGCTCGCGGCGCCGGCCAGGACCGTGACGGGCATGTCGCGGGGCACGCCCCGCGCCTCGCGCAGACTGGGCGCGGGGGCCGTCGGCACGAGCGGGGCGCGTTCGCCGGCGCGGGCGCGCTGGGAGAACCAGATGACCTTGCTGCCGGTCTCGGTGGCGCAGCAGCCCCAGCCGTCGCTCATCGCGGCGAGGTGCTGGAGGCAGGCGCGCAGCTCGTGGTCGGGGCGCAGGGCGCGGTCGTTGTCACCGATGGCGGTGATGAGGTGCTGGCCGTTCCACCACATCTCGATCGATGTGTCCTTGTCCCTCGCGTGCTCGTCGATGGCCCGCAGCAGCATTTCCGCACCGCGGCAGACGGGCTGTACAAGCGTCTCCAGGTCCCAGTACCTGAGGTGAGCGGCCAGAATTCGGCTGACCTGACCCACCCGTTCGGGGCTGACTTCCACGTCGAGGTGGTAGTAGCAGGGCACTGCGGTCTTCACCGTCGTTACCTCCTCACCGCGAAAGCTCCCGCTCTCCTCGACCCTGCGGGACGGGGCCCCGAGCACGGAGCGTGAGCGCTGATCGCTTTTGAGTCACTCCAGGGTGGGTGCCGTACGCCATTCGTGCAACAGGAGCACATTCCTGAGGTAGTTGAATGTCCAACAGGACGCTGTGTGGTCGAGCATGCACCATATGTGAAGACCTCGATGCCCGTAACGGAACCCGTGCGTGTGCGCGCACGGGTTTCCGCCCGACCGTCGGGAGACGCGTCATCGAGCAGCCCGGAAGGTGAACGGCGCCATGCTGCTACCGGCCAAAGCCGAAGTCGCCCGGCAACTGCGGCGGTACCGGGCCTGGGAACGCGCCATGCTCGCGGCCCCGGCCGACCTCACGGTGCGCGCCACCTTCGAGGACGCCGGTTACACGCTGTGCGTGCTGATGGGCAAACGTTGTGCCCGTGAGGCCGCGGACGCGGCCGAGCGCTATCTGCGCATCACCCTGGCGGCCTACCTCCGGGAAGAGGACGAACGTCCTCATCTGAGCGCCACCGCGCGGCGTGGCCCGCCCAAGACGCGGCGGTGGCGTTTCCTTGCGGGGAGGTAAGGACCTTCCGGCGCAGTTTCGATCCCCGGCCGGGCCTCGTGCCCGGCCCTCAGCACGGTGGAGGTGAACCATGGGCAGGACCAGGACCAGGACCAGGAACGGGACCGGCACCGGGACCATCGGCCGCATCCCGGTACGCGACGTACAGCCGGCCGTGGCATGCGGCAGGCTTCCGGCGAAGGCGGTCGCGGGCGAGACCTTCGATGTCACCGCCACCGTGTTCCGTGAGGGCCATGACGCCGTGGCCGCCAATGTCGTGCTGACCGACCCGGGCGGCCGTCCCGGCCCGTGGACGCCGATGCACGAACTGACCCCGGGGAGCGACCGCTGGGGCGCCAAGGTCACCCCGCCCTCGGTGGGCCGCTGGACGTTCCACGTGGAGGCGTGGAGCGACCCGGTGGCCACCTGGCGCCACGCCGCCCGCATCAAGGTTCCGGCCGGACTCGATGTCGGGCTGGTCCTGGAAGAGGGCGGTGAGCTCTACGAGCGTGCGGCGGCCGGAGTGCCCGACGCGGCGGGGCGGGCGACCGTGCTGGCCGCCGCGGAGGCGCTGCGGGACGACTCGCTGCCGCCCGAGTCGCGGCTCGCGGCGGCGTTCGCGGCCAACGTGGACGCGGTGTTGGGGCGGTGGCCGCTGCGGGACCTGGTGACCGCCTCGGATCCGCTGCCCCTGCTCGTGGAACGCGAACGCGCCCTGTACGG